>CALNAE010000041.1 GCA_937874315.1 uncultured Bifidobacterium sp.
CCGCGCCGGACCTGCGGACCTTTCGCTACTCGATGCGCTCCGGCCATGCGCCCGTAAGATGATTGTGCTCGCGTTCGATATCGCGTTGCAGGCGTTGCAGCGCTCGATGGGTGAGGTCCTTGGTCGAACCGGCGCCGTCGCCCTTGACGCCGAGGATGACGAACATCACCATGACGAAGGTGATGGCGGAGCTGATAAGGAGCGACATGCGCACGCCGAAGATGTTCGCGGCTATCGTTTGGGCCGCGCCACCGCCCAGTGCGCTCTGACGCAGTTTGGTGATGCCCTCCATGGCGATGACCAACACGGGGGCGCCGATGGCCCCGCCAAGCTGACGGGCGGTGTTGGTGACCGCGGAACCGGCGGAGACCTCTTTGGACATCAGACAGTTCAACGACCAGGTGGTGATGGGCATCAGCACCAGTCCCATGCCGATCTGCCTGATGAACTGACAGATCGACACCCACCAAATCCAAGTTTCGGGGCCGATCATGGCCATCATCAAGGTGCCGGTCAATAGGGTTATGGAACCAACCATGGCTACGGGGCGTGCACCGAAGCGGTCAAGCAGTCGACCTCCGCCGAACTGGGCGATGCACTGGCCCAGCGCTCCGGGAAGCATGACCAGACCGCTCATGGTGGCGGTGTAGCCACGGTCATTCTGGATGTAGAGCGGAATAATCACGGTAATCGAGCTGAACGCGAAGAAACACAGCGTGGCGATCACCGTGCCGACGGTGAAACTGGTGTTGCGCAGCACACTCAAATCAAGTAGTGGCGGCTGCACGTCGGCGTTTTGCAGTTTAACCAGATGGGCAGAGGGCTCGTCCTTCGCCCGGGCGGCCGTCACCTTGTCCGAGGCGATACGGAAGCGTCGCGCGCCGTGAATCTGACGTAGCACGAACCAGACGATGCCGCAGACGCCGACGACCATGGGAAGCCATACCTGGATGTTGCCGAAACCGAATGCCTCGCTGTTGGTGAAGCCGAACATCACGCCGCCGAAGCCGATGATCGAAAGACAGGCGGAGAACAAATCGGTTTTTACGCTGCGGTCGTGATGCACAAAATTATGTAAACCAAAAATCGCCATGAGCAGCGCGACGACACCGACAACGGCCAATGTGAAGAAGACCGAACGCCATCCGTTTGCGTCGGTCTGCCAGCCGCCGAATACCGGGCCGATGGCCGGGGCGACGCTCATCGCAACGCCGACGGTGCCCATGGCAAGCCCGCGCCTGGCCAACGGGTAGATCGAGAACACGGTGATCTGCAACACCGGCCACATCACGCCGGAGCCGACGGCCTCCAGCGCCCGCCCCGTCAACACGATGGGGAACGTAGGGCCCAGCCATGCGATGAGCGAGCCGACGGTGAAGATGGCCATGGAAGTGATGACGATCTCTCGAGTGGAGAATCGCCGCGTCAGGTACGCGGTCAATGGCACCATCACGCCCATGGTCAGCATCATGATGGAGGTGAGCCACTGACCGGTCGTCACACTGATGCCGAATTCCTTGACGATGGTGGGCAATGCCGCGCTGAGCTGTAGCTGAGTAAAGTTGCCGACGAAGGTGATGAAGGTCAGGATAGCTATGGAGATGAATGCCGGGCGGGTCAGATGGCCGTTGACGTATGCCTCGTTCTTCGGCAGGACGGCGGAGAAGTCGCGGTTGGCGAGGCGTTTACGCACGGCTGTGATGCGGTCCGGGACGGGCGTCTTCGGCGCAGGATGATCGTCGTGTCGTTTACCGTTTTGCCCATCTGTGGCACGCGTATTCGTGTTCGTATCGTGTTTCGCCATGTATCTGCGTCCTGCGCTCCCCCCGCCGCCACCGGTGTCCCTTGCGGCGTAGTTGTTGATAACGCGGATATTCTACTCTTGGATATGGATACGGTACGAATACG
>CALNAE010000042.1 GCA_937874315.1 uncultured Bifidobacterium sp.
GATAATGGCGATCGTGATGATGATCGTACTGGTACCGGTGTCTTGGACGACGAGGCCGTTATCGATACCGGCGCCGGGCATGTTCCGCAGATTCCTTCTGCCTTGCGACTCGTCGAGGAGGGGCGAGTGCCGGTGCGGGGTGCCGGCCCGACGCACGCGATCATCGCGCGCGACGACCATGGCGCGCGACATCTGCTGGCGGCGAACTATGGCGACGGTTCGATAAGCGTGCACCCGATGGACGACCGGGGCGTGGTGCTTGAGGCCGCGCAACTGCTGACGGGGTCGGGCGGCGGCCCGTTGCCGGCGCAGGAAGGCCCTCACGCGCACTGGCTGCTGCAGGTTCCGGACGGCAGAGTGCTGAGCACCGATCTTGGAGCCGACAGAATCCACGTCCACGATTGGCGCGATGGCGTGCTGCGGCGTATCGCTTCGATCAGGCTGATGCCCGGAACCGGACCGCGCGATATGCACATGTTGCCGACCGGCGATCTCGGCGGCTCCGGTTGGCGCGTGGCCGTGGTCGATGAATGGGGCGGCACGGTGACGGTGCTGGCCTCCGAGCCCGACATCCACGTGGTGCAGACGGTGGAACTCGGCGGCGACGACAACGATCAGGCCGCGTCGATGGCCTATGTTCCGATGGCGGCTTTGGGTGCCGCCGATTGCGCGGATTGCGCCGACGACCCTGCGGCTCCCGCGCCGTATTCCGGTTTCGCCTATGTGGGATTGCGTGGTTCGGAACGCATCGTGACGCTGCGGTGGGATGGCGAGACGCTGGAACGGCTCGACCACCCGTGGATCGACGACTGGCGTGGTCGTGGCGTCTCGTGCGGCGGCAGCCGTCCACGTCAGCTCATCGCGATCGACGATATCCTGCTGGCGGCGGATGAGGCGTCGGATAACCTGGCGGTGTTCCGGCTGTCGGCCGACGGCCAGCCGCGTCTTATCTCAACCGTCGCGGCCCCGTCACCGACCGTCATGCTCCCCTTGCCCGTCGTGCTCCCGCTGTAGGAAGTCCTTCACCTCGCTACGTTGCGGGCATTCGGGAATCCCGTTGCGGTGGTGCTCGATGGCAAGCGAGCAGGCGGCGTTGGCGATGGTGACGGCGTCGAGCAGCGACCAGCCTTGAGCCAGCATGGCGCACAGGACGCCGGTGTGACAGTTGCCGGCTGAGCGGATATGCGTCGGTTTGACGGGGAATCCGTCGATATGGGTGACCGGACCGCCGGGTTCGCGCACCCAGGCGCCTCGCGCACCTGCGCGCAGGACCAGGGGAGCCCGCACGGTTTCGCCGAGCGCCGTGCACAGTTGCAGCATGGCATCGTCGAACCCGCCGCCGACGGTGACGTGACGATCGAATTCGAGTGGGATGCCGAGCCGGTTGGCCAGTGTCTTCGCCTCCTGCCGGTTGCAGGACCAGATGGGCTGCGACAGGATCATGTTCTCCAACAGCTGGTCGCTGACCAATTCCAGTGCATTCGTCGGGTTGAGCACGACGGTATATGGACGATTTTGGGGGTTGGCAAGGGTGCGTTCGAAAAATGCGTCGATGCCGACCGCGGAATGGTCAAGCAGGCTGTTGCCGCTGATATGAACCACGTCGCCGGGGTCCGGCTCGATGGCGTCGAAAAGATCTTCGCCTCCCTGTGCCTCCGCGCCATAGGTGGCGATGAAGGTCTTGCGCTCGCCGTCGGTCAGCACCAGCCGCATGCCGGTGTCCGCATCCAGCCGGTCCTGGCCGATGTGTTCGATGCCGTGCACGGCCAACGCGGAGCGGACCGAGGCGGCCATCATGCCTTGTCCGATGATGCCGGCGTGCCGTGCGGGGGATCCCATCCGCCGCGCCGCGAGCAGCATCCGATAGCTGCCGCCGATCGATTGCGTGATATGACGGGAGACGACGAAGTCGCCGGTCTGCGGGATCTCGTCGACGCTCATCATGATGTCGACCCAGATCTGTCCCAGTGACATCACCACCGGAGCGCGCAGGCTTTCGGTGATCGGCTCGCCGGCGGCTGCTGCGTGTGGCTTAACGGCACCCTGTTCGGTGCCGCCTGGGCCGGGACCGCCGTGTTCCGCAACGACCCGTCCCGGAATATGTGTGGTGTGCAACATCGCGACCTCCTTGGAACATCACCCGGTAATGTCCACCTAGGCGTTGGCCTCATCGAATGCGTGAATCGCATGCATGAATCCTATGCAGTGCCTGGAGTGGCTCACGGTGTTTTCGGTATATCGCAGATGAGTGGAAAAATGCTGAGAATACCTGAAATCACACGGATTCATAACACGACACCCCGAAGCATGATCGTTGCGGTTGCGCAATGTCCTGACCCGCTGTATATTTGTGTAGTTGTGCGTTCGCTTACATGCCTAGCATGTGCGGTGACCGCCAAGACTTGCAAGTCAAAGAATAGGGAGTTCATTATGGCAGCTCGTTGCGCAGTGTGCGGCAAAGGACCGCAAACCGGTTATACCGTCTCACACTCACATATCCGCAATAAGCGCACCTTCCGTCCGAACCTGCAGCCGGTCCGTACCACCATTGATGGCGAGAACGTTCGCGTTCGCGTATGCGTCAAGTGCCTCAAAGCCGGTAAGGTTCAGCGCGTGGCCGCGTGAATCGCGAGATAGTATCGTAAGATAGTTTCAACGATTCGAACCCCGACGATCGAAAGATCGCCGGGGTTTGCTTGTATTTTGAGGCGGTGCAACCATGACTGTCGGGCGCGCTGGCGACAATGAGAGTATGCGCGTGTCATGGAA
>CALNAE010000043.1 GCA_937874315.1 uncultured Bifidobacterium sp.
ACGCCGTTGGGTTCAAGCACAGCAGTGCCTGAATCCGTATCGCATTTCGCGCCGGAGACCACAATGGGCCGTCCCTTCTCCAAATCAACCACGGCATCTTCCTGTGTCCGATTGAAGAAGAAAACAAAGTCGCTTGCGGTTTTACTGTTCACGCGTTCCACTCGCATCACAGCACCCTGATCGTCGGCCACCGAATGCGCCATCCCCAGGGCATCAAGCATCATGGGGAGGCTTGCGGCAAGCCCTGAATGACCCAGTCGACCGGCTACATAGACCGCGCGGCCGTCACCGTAGGAATTCACCGTGATCGCCGGCGCAGCGTTCATGCCCGTGGTCTTCGCCGCGCGATATCGCGACAATACGCGGGCACTGGACGCCGTGGAGGTGATGCAGTCGGCCAGATCACGGGCCACGGCGCCATTGTCAAGATCAAGATGGTTGAGTGCACCGGGCGAGTCATCACCCATCGGCACGAACTCCTCGGAGCGAACGCCGACGACGTCACGAATCGCGCCCGGATATCCTCCGAGCCACACACGATCGGATTCATCGACGATTCCGGTGTAGGACGTGGCGAACAGCTTACCGCCCTGCGCCACATATCGACGAATACGATCCGCATCGGTCCTGCCAAGCGCATACACCGCGGGCATCACCACCGCCTCATACCGCTCCCAGTCCGCCTGCAGAGGCATCACGTCCGCGGTGATTCCGTTATCCTGCAACGCACGGAACCAATCCAACGGTTCGGTCCAGTGTCTGACGTGCTGTGTCGCAGTCGTCGTATGCTCACTGGCCCATTCGCTGCCATAATCGAACACGACGGCGATCCGTGACGGAGCCACCTGGGTGCCGAGCAGGCCTTCATCGGCAAGAATCTGCAGGTCTTTCCCGAGTTCGCACACGTCGCGGAACACCTGGGTGTCCTCGCCGGCGTGGGGCAGCATCGCGGAATGGAATTTCTCCGCGCCGGAACGCGACTGCCGCCATTGGAAGAAATTGACGGCGTCGGCGCCCATGGCGACATGGGCCAACGAATCGCGAACCAGCTGTCCGGGTTCCTTCCGATAGTTGACCTCACGCCAATTCACCGCACTCGTTGAGTGTTCCATGAGGAACCATGGTTGTTTACGTGAAATCCCGTCAACCAACGACGCCGAATACGCCAGCTCGTCGAGATGAGCGTCGCCCGGCGTGAAGTAGTGGTCGTTGGAGACGAAGTCGACCTCACCGCCCCAATCGTCGTAATCCAAGGTCGTCCCTCCGGCGCTCACCATGAAATTGGTGGTCAACGGTATATCCGGGGTAATCGAGGAAAGCATGTCGCGTTCGGCGGTGAAGAAGTCCTTCAACGCGTCCGAACTGAACCGCTTGAAATCAAGCAGCTTACCGGGATTCATGAAATTCCCTTCGCCGATGAACCTCGGAGGCAGAATCTCGCTGAAATCATTCATATGCTGGGACCAGAAGGCGGTTCCCCAGGCGTCGTTGACGGCGTCGATGGTGCCGTACCGGCGTTCGCACCAGCGCTGGAAGGCGCGCATCGCGTCGTCCGAATAGTCGAAACGGTTATGGCAGCCGTATTCGTTGTTCACATGCCAGGCCACGACATACGGATTATCTCGGAAATGCTCGGCCATGGCTTCGCATAATCGCAGCGCGTAGGTGCGGAACACCGGACTCGTGGCACGCCAATGCTGCCGCGCCCCCGGCCAGCAGGTGTCCCCTCGTTCGTCCTTCCAGAGCACCTCGGGATGCGCTTGTGTCAACCACATCGGCGGCGAGGCCGTCGCGGATGCGAGGTCCACGGCGATGCCGGCGCGGCCCAGCTTGTCGATGATGCGGTCGAGCCAGGCGAAGTCGAACTCTCCTTCACGAATCTCAAGCTTCGCCCAGCTGAAGATCCCCACCGACACGGTATTCACTCCGGCCTCGGTCATGAGGCGCACGTCCTCGTCCCAGACGCTCTCGGGCCACTGGTCCGGGTTGTAATCACCTCCGTACCACAGTCGGGGACTATGTCCGGGCAACGGTTGCGGCCAACGATATGCACGATGCACGATACCATCCATTCTTTCTCAGTAGTCTACAAATCACGATTCCACGAATCGAAAATCATTCTCTCGAATTCACACTGCAGACGACGAATTCATTTGAGTCGAACTCAAACGTCATCGTGTGGGTTATTCTTTGACGGCTCCGGCGGAGAGGCCGGATTGCCAGTAGCGTT
>CALNAE010000044.1 GCA_937874315.1 uncultured Bifidobacterium sp.
GTGGGCCCGGGAGGACTTGAACCTCCGACCTCATCCTTATCAGGGATGCGCTCTAACCAGCTGAGCTACGGGCCCAAAACCATACACAAAAGTGCACAAGTAGTTAGGATACCCGTTCCCATGGATTAGTCAACTGGCAGCGCCGCGTGTCGTTGTATTCGGTGGATACCCGGGTGCGATAGCGATAGTAGTTATGCACAACGTCGTGAATTGTGGTTTGTGGCTGTTCCGGACTGGTCTGACGGCTACGACTGGTACGACGCCTACGACCGGTATGACCTGTTATTGATCTGGTCAGCGCTGTGCGCGATAATACGCAGTATGCCATCACGCCGTTCAGCTGCCGCCCCATCTCGATCGGTTGAACGGGCCATCGTCGTTGATGGCCGCACCATCCGGGTCAGGCGTAAGGCCATCAAGAACCTGTATCTGCGCGTACAGCCGGCGGATATGAGCATCGTGGTTTCGGCTCCGTGGCACATGAGTTTAGGCACCGTCGCCGCTTTTGCGCGTGAGCATCGAGATTGGATAGAGCAGCAGGAACAGAAGCTGCGCGACCGTGGTTCGGCAGACAGACCGCAGTGGACCGATCGCCTGAAGGCTCAAGCCGCCGCCGCGCTCGAGGCACAGCTGCCGGACTTGTTGGCCCATTGGGAGTCGACTATTGGACGCTCGCCATCGCATATCACGTTGCGTGCCATGACCTCTCGTTGGGGGTCTTGCACACCGCGAACGGCGCGGATCCGGCTGAATCTGCAGTTGGGGATGATGGATCGCCGATTGTTGGAATATGTGCTGGTCCATGAGATGACGCATCTTTGGGTGCCGGGGCACGGACCGGAATTCCGGCGGCATATGGATCGCTATCTGCCGCAATGGCGGACGTTGCGAATGGAATTGAACCGTCAGCCGGTGTGGCGCGGATGAACGTGGCTGTATGGTTTTGCTTCGGCGACCGGGCTCTATGACAATGTCCTGAGTGATGTCCTGA
The DNA here is from genome assembly GCA_937874315.1 of uncultured Bifidobacterium sp. GTDB lineage: Bacteria > Actinomycetota > Actinomycetes > Actinomycetales > Bifidobacteriaceae > Bifidobacterium. Next base: position 992 of record CALNAE010000044.1, read on the forward strand.
GCAATGCCCTGAGCGAACGTGACCACCGTGAACCAACAGATTGACATGATGGAATGTGGTGGGCCGTGGATGCCCAACGTCACGGTAATACGAAGGAGTGAACCATGGATGGCAATACGAACGGGATCGGTGAAACGTCGAAACGCGTGGTCGTCACGGGTGCGTCAAGCGGCATCGGAGCTGCCACGGCTCGACTGTTGGCCCATGACGGGTGGCGGGTTGTCGCATTGGCTCGGCGCAAAGACAAGCTGGACGAGCTCGCCGCGGACATCGGTGAGCAATGCACGCCGGTGGTGTGCGATCTGACCGACGAGAAATCGACACGGCACGCCGTCGAACTGATTCTTGCCGGCGGTGGGGTGAAGGCCTTGGTCAACTGCGCCGGCGGTGCAATTGGTAAAGACCCGGTAGCCACGGCGTCGCTGGACGATTGGCGCGTCATGTACGAGCTTAATGTGCTGGGAACATTGCGCATCACGCAAAAACTGCTGCCGACGCTGAAGCGGGCCCCAGGCGGCGGCACCGTGCTGGTGGTCTCGTCGACTGCTGGTATCGAGCCATACGAGGGAGGGGCAGGATATTGCGCGTCGAAATCCGCCGAACGCATTATGGCGCGCGTACTGCGGCTCGAACAGATAGGCGAGCCATTGCGCGTCATCGACATCGCGCCCGGTTTGGTGAAAACGGACGAGTTTTCGCTGAAGCGCTTCGGCGGCGACCAAGCACGGGTCGATGCCGTGTATGCCGGCGTCCCGAACCCGTTGAGGGCGGAGGACATCGCCGAGACGGCTCGTTGGGCATTGGATCAGCCGGACGCGGTCGACATCGACTCCATCGTTGTACGGCCGAGGGCCGAGGGTTCCTATACCAAGCTGTACCGTGAGGCGCAATAGGCTCAGTGGGTGTGGTTGCGCGTGGTTGGGTGTGACCGGACGGTCTCGCGTACGTTATGCAGATCGTCGGGTACCGTGAGGCTCAGTAGGTGTGACTGGGCGTGACATGGTGCGGCTAGTTGTGACTAGGCACGGCGAAGTATCAGCGACAAGGCGTGGCTTAATGGTTGTGGATCAGTAGGTGTGGTTGGGTGTGCCGCGGCAAGTGCGGCTGGATGTGGTTCAGCA
>CALNAE010000045.1 GCA_937874315.1 uncultured Bifidobacterium sp.
CACGGAGACTCGGCGTAGCTACCTCAAGCATCCACGGCTACCGTTCCGGCAACCCCAACATCATCTATCCCGGCGAAATACTCGCCTACTAAGGAGCACAATATGACAGACACCACAACGGAGCCCAAGGGGCTCATCCCCGACAAGCTCTACGACATCCTCAAATGGGTGGCGATCATCGTCATGCCCGCGCTCGCCACGTTCGTCGTCGGGCTCGGCGGCATATGGTCGGTGCCCTATGCGGGTCAGATAGCAGCCACCGTCACCGCAATAGGCGTGCTCTTGGGCGCGCTGCTGGGACTGTCGTCCGTCAAATACGGCAACAGCACCACAAACACGCCATCGGGCACAACGCCAGTGGCCGAAACCAAGTAACCGACCACATACAGTAATCGCCCTCATCTCCTTCGGGAGGTGGGGGCGATTTTCTTGTATGTGTCGGCGTGCCAGGTCAGGAAACCTTCGAACAGCGCACTCTCGGCTTTCTCGCGGGCTTTGACCGCATCCTCGAACGCGTCATATGAGCCGAGGCTGTAGCGGAGGCTCTGGAAATAGATGTAGGATACCCACCTGTCTCATATCCCGGACTGCCTGCGCAGCGACACCCCCTTGTACCCGCTGGTCGTGTTGCGCTGCGTACCTTTGGATTTGATGCGCGACGCGACGGTGCTGTCAACGCGTCCAATCCTCGCATCCAGATCGCCGCCGAAGATCGTCCGGCCATGACGCGTCTGGTGGAATCAGCCAATCACGCCCGACCTTCACCGCCTCGGGCAACCGACCTCGTGCGATGAGATGACGTGCCCCGCTCGGCAACCTCGGCGGATTCTGCGCGGCACACCACCGGGAGAGGGTTATCAGTCGATCCGTCATATCACCACTCCATGAGCTCGTCATCGTCGAGCAGGTCGTATTCGTCGCGCCTGATCCACCACGGCGCTTTCGCGCCGTCGTAGACCGGCTTGAAAATCAAGTCGCAACCGATTTCTGAGCTCTTCGGGTGCGACTCGGCCTCCTCCTGCTCCTCCGCGAGGTCCGGCCTGACGTAGCGTTCGACGGCTTCGTGCCTCACTGTGTCGTATAACCTGTACGTCACGAGCCGGTCGACGACTAGCGGTGCCGGTCGGCGGTGATATATGCAATACGGGTAGCGGCGTTCGGACGCCACCAAATCCATGTCCTCGAAAGACCCGCGCAGGACGTCACCCGATTCCTGCCAGTAGAACGATGTGGCAATGACTGTGTCGTCATCGAGATGTTCAAAGTTCGGACGGAGCGCGTAGGCTCGCTGCATGAACACTTCATCCCCGCAATCATGCACCTCGATCCGGTACCCGTTCTGGTGCAGCGCGCTGTCGTAGCACTCATACGCCGCCACGACCTTGTGTTTGGTAGTTTTGACTCCGAGTCCCTTGGCTCCTCGCATGCGGTCTCCCATTTTTTTCTTCCTTCGTTTGTCGTTTGCTTGGTGGGATGTTGCTTATGTCGCGTGTCAGTGGTTGAGCAATTGGTCGATGACCTTACTGGCCTCGGCTTTGGTCAGGTCAAGGGTCATGAACTCGATGCTGCGCCGGCTCTGCGGCTCGTTGTTGCGGTGCGCCTCGGTAATGTTCGCGCCGTTTTCGAGGATGATATGCCACGCACGCACCAAATCCTTCTTGGCGAGTTTTCCTATGAACACGGACTGCTTGTTGGTGGCACCGTCCGGGTGCTCGGCGCGCCATTCGTCGTCGAGCTGTCGGTCGTGCGCCTGCATCTGCGAGCAGGCGTCTTCTGCATCAAAACTTCTCATCATTTCGTCTCCCTTGTCTGGTTTCCGATAACTCCATATTATCACGCTAGCGTGATAAAGCAAGTCGGTAGACACTAAACCAGAAACCTTCACAATTCGATTCTCCGCCGCATCACCATATCCTCAGACTCCCGATGCGCTAGCGCCCAAATCTCGCTCGTCGTCGCCTCCGAAAGCAGCCCGTCATCGTACAGCCGATGCAACGCCGCGTCAAAAGCGTGTAGGTCACGCAGGCGGAGCGCGTCAAGAGCATCGTCGGTCATGGGACAAGCGTATCAGCTTGCTAGCTGCTTGAGATCCAACGCCGTAT
>CALNAE010000046.1 GCA_937874315.1 uncultured Bifidobacterium sp.
GCTGATGCGTTTCGCCGCCTGAATGGCCTGAGGAAAATCGCCTGACTGGTAAGCGTGATGCATGGTGACGAAGGTTTCCGGTTCGGCATTGGTCAATCCGCACAGTACCCCGTTGCCGCCCGCCACACGATTTACCAGATAGTACTCGTCAAATCCCGAAAGAACGGCGAACTTCGGGTTGACCGGTCTGACGGCGGCGATGACCTTGCGGGTATGGCTGATCGTGTCGACGGTATCCTTGATGCCCACGATATTGGAATGGTCGGCAGCGAGTTGGGCGACCAACGACGGCGTCAGATCGCTACCGGTGCGTGCCGGGAAGTTGTAGAGGATAATCGGCAGCTTCGTATTCTTTGCGATGATTTCGTAGTAACGGAGCGCCGCCTGTGGTGATGGGCCAAAGTAATAGGGGGATACCACAACGAGCGCGCCGACGCCGCTGTACTCGGCGGTGGTGGCGAACTCCAGCACTTCATGTACATCAGTCCCACCTACACCTGCAAAGATTGGAATCCTACCAGCTGCACGTCGTACGGCGAAGGCAACTGCCTGTTGCTTGACTTCGCGGGGGAACGCGTAGAACTCGCCGATGCTTCCGAACAAGAGGATTCCGTTGATGCCAGCGTCGATGAGATGATCGATATGTTGTCCCTCACAGGTCATAATCAATGACCCCTGTGCTGTCGGTGACCGTGATCGAGGGGCAGAACACTCCTTCAAAGGATGTTGCTGAATTGGCCATGATGTCTTTCCTTTCATGTTGAGTGCATGCGTAATCGGCGGTCTCCCCCTCGCTTTGAAACGCGGGAAGACCGCCGATTAGCTATTGCAGAGTGATTCCGTACGCTTGGACGGCGTTGTTAATGAAGAAGTCCTCATCCGCGCCGAACGTGTCCAACATGAGTTGAAGATGTTCGGCGAAGGTGGAGTTCAGGTTCACGACGGGCCAGTTCGAACTGTAGAGCAGTCGCGTCGGTGCGAAGGTGTCCATGACGAACCTGACGACATCGGGATTGACTGGATTGTCCCCCGAGATTTTGATATATGCGTTCGGCAGGGCCGCCATCGCGGTGAGGGCCTCTCGTGATTCCGCGTCCAGGCCCGTGACGTTTCCCAAGTGATCGATGATGACGGTCGTCTCGGGGACGAGCGCGAAGGCCTTGGCCATGTCGCCCAGCTCGTCGCCACGGTTGCATAGCTCGAACGGCAATCCTTTGGCTGCCATCGCTCGAAGTCCTTCTATGAAGGACCGTTCGAAGCAACGCCCGCGAGGCTCACTGTCGATGTGTAACGGCTCTCTGATTCCCGTCGCGATGATGGGGACTCGCATGTAGGGACTGAGACGTACGCGCAGCATGCGCGCCAGGATTTTGTCGCTGGTATTCTCGTAGATCAAGCGATCTTCGAGTTCATGATCGGACGCATCGACCTCAACGTATACTCCTCCGAGAAAGTCGACATCGAATTCCGCGTATGCCGCCTCCAGCTCCTGGATGGTGTATTTGTGTTGCAGCGCAGGCAAACCCGCCAGCCAGGGAAGATCCTGAATCGCCGGATCCCAGAGATGAAAATGCGAGTCAATAATTTTGAGACGTTCCGCGCTCGCTGTCATTGTCAACCCTTCCTGGCGTTCAGGCCGATTTTCGATCCCCAGAATGCATACCAGGCGATATAGAGGTATCAGGGAACCGTAATGAGTAATGCAATTCCGATGCCGCTGGCATCTTGGATGGCTCCTAACAGCAACGGTATGAGCGCCGCGCCGACGATGCTCATGACCAAGGCGGAGGAACCGGTTTTCGCGGCGCTACCACGGATATCCTTCAAAGTCAGCGAGAAGATAGTGGGGTATCCGATGGAAATGAACAGATAGGCCACGAGGAAACAGATAACCGAGAACTTACCTAATCCGAGGAACACGACGAACATAAGCACGGCGGTGATGGTCATGTAAACACCCAGAATCTTGGCGGGGTCGAATCGGGCCATCAATGGTGTGGTCGCGAATCGTCCTATCGTGAACAGCATCGACAGCAGGGCCAGCATGGTGGCGGCAAACTCGGCCGTGATGCCAGCGCCCCAATGTTTCTCAGCGCATATGCCGAGAACATCGCCATGCCGGCGACCTGTAGTCCGATAAAGATGAATTCCGCAAGCACTCCAAGCGCGAAATACGGCCGTTTCAACAGTGTGAAGAATGACGTCGGCCGCACGTCCCCGGCTGTCTCCTCCTCGTCTCCGGGAGGTGTCGGTAGCGGAAGAATGCGAATACGAGCAAAACTATCACCAGAATGATGCCGATGACAATGTAGATGCCGCGCGTATTCGCAAGGAACGTGTCTTTCGCGCCTTGGAAGCCCGGTTGACCGGGTGCGATGGTTTTCGACAGGATCTGTCCGAGTATCAACGGACCGACGACGTTGCCGACGCCGTTGAAGCTTTGAGCGAGATTCAGTCGGAAGGATTCGCCTTTCTCGTCCCCGAGTTTCGTGATGTACGGGTTGCAGTTCGTTTCCAATGAAGCCGCGCCCAGCGCGATGACAAACATGGCGAATAGGAACAGGCCGTAACTTGCCGCAGTCGTAGCGGGGATGACGATGAACGAACCGAGCGCGAACAGGAACAGCCCTGAAATCACCCCGCCCTTATAGCCGAAGCGTTTGGCTATAAGACCCGCTGGAATGGCCATGACGAAATACGCCCCGTAATATGCAACTTGCAGGAGTGAGGACTGAGTACTGTCCAGTTTCATGTAGTCGCCGAAGGGACTGTTGAGGGCGTTGACCAGATTCATGGTCAGGCCCCAGATGAAGAACAGCGAGGTCACTATGACAATCGCCAGCGTGGCCTTGGATCCTGCGGTGGGGGCGAGGATGAGGTTTTCTGCGATGACATGATTATTCCTTTCAGCTCACCGCTTCGTCAGTTCAATGCCCGATCGAGATGCACATAGCCGCCATCTGCGAATACCCATTGACCGGCGGTGTGCGAGGCTCGGTCAGAAAGCAGGAAAGCGGCGGTGTTGCCGATTTCCTCGGTTGTGGTCATGCGATGCTCGAGGGGGATCTTGTCAGTGATCACCTTGAGTCGCGCGTCCTGCGCCTCCTTGTCGCCGAAGGTCTTGATCCAATCGGCGTAGAGAGGTGTCCAGCATTCGGAGACGACGATGGCATTCACTCGGACGCGGTCTGCCACCAAGGCGGCGGCCCATTCGCGGGTCAACCCGAGGATTCCGCCCTTGGCGGCGGCGTAGGCACTCGTCTTGCCTTGCCCTGTCAGGGCCGTCTTCGACGTGATATTCACGACCGCCCCATGGCTTTCCTTGAGACACGCGCAGGATGCGTGGACCATCTCGTAGTAATGCGTGAGATTGCCGTGGACCGACTGTTCGAACTCTCTCCAGGATGTCGTCTCCAACGCCTTGTTGTCGTTGACGCCGGCGTTGTTGACGATGCCATCGATATGACCGTATTTGCTATGGACTTCCTCGATGATCGGTGCGATGTCATCGGTGTCGCGTAAGTCGATGCGATAGATGTCGCACTTGTCGGTGATCTTGCCGATGGCTTCTTTGAATTCTTGCTCGCCGTCATTGGGAAGGTTAAGTACCACGACGCGCGCACCCTCGCGCGCAAGCTGCAGGGTGATGCCTTCTCCGATGCCTTTGAAACCTCCTGTGATGATGAATACCTTGTCTTCTAGATGTAGATCCATGGGGAACTCCTTCGTCCGTCCATACCCTCTGCGCGACGGGCGTCGTGGAGAGGGTCGATACTGATTGTTTTGTTGTTGTTTGTTTTTGTGATGATGTCCGCGGTCCAACTTGAGATGGGCCGAAAACGTCAGGTATTGTCAGATAGATATGATGCGGTTACGCGTGGTGCAGATACTGCCGCGCGCTTTCGATCGTCATATCGGTGCCGTTGCCAGGTGCCGTAGGCGCGACATAGTTGCCGTTGCGAATCTGGGTGGGGTGCACGAAATATTCGTGTTGATTGTCTACATATTCGATCATTCGACCGTCCATTGTCCCACTGACGGCGATGTAATCGAACATGGCGAAATGGCAGACCGCCTCGCATAACCCGACGCCTCCGGCGTGCGGGCAGACGGGTTTGTTGAATTTCTTCGCGAGCAGGTATTCAAGAATTATCTCTTGAGGGCCGGCGACTCGCGTCGCGTCTATCTGCATGATGCCGAACGCGTTTGCCTGCAGATACTGTTTGTACATGATTCTGTTCTGCATCTGTTCGCCGGTGGCGATGGGAATCGGGTTGACCGCCCGGGCTATGGTCGCGTTGCCGATGACATCGTCTGGGCTGGTCGGCTCCTCTACCCACGCGAGATTGAAATCGTGGAATCGATTGATCCATGTGATGGCGTCGGGCACATCCCAGACTTGGTTCGCATCAACGGCCAGCCGCACGTCTGGTCCGATCGTCTCCCTCGCCAATCCCAGACGCCGCAAATCATCTTCGACATTCTGGCCAACCTTGAGTTTGATCTGTGTAAACCCTTTGACCTCGGTCTCTTCTTTCGCGATCTTGACCATCGTTTCATCGCTGTATCCAAGCCAGC
>CALNAE010000047.1 GCA_937874315.1 uncultured Bifidobacterium sp.
CATGATCGGCACGTTCATCTGCATGGCCGTCCGCGCGAGCGACACGTCCATGGCCGACACGTCCATGACCGGCTCTGTCGGCACGGTCCGACGTATCGTCCTGACCGACGGCGTCCTGCACCGTGTCGTTGCAGTATGCCCAGTTCGCCGGATCCGCGGCATCGATGCCCTGTGCGGCCAACAACGCCAATGCATCAGCGGCATCTTGCGACACCTCATCCTGCAACGAATCGGTCCCCGACGGCCGCGCCAACGCCGCTTGAGCCAGCCGCACACGCGCCAATGCGACCAAGCCTCGCGGATCGGTGTCCATATTCGCGACTTCCCCGTCACTCGAGACATCCGCGCCCGCCGCGCCGCCGCGCTGGGAAAACTCCGGTACGCCGCTCACGCTGTCACGCTGCCTATCGAACGATTCCGGCAGATACCCGTAAAGGAAATCGGAGGGGGTCATATCCTCACTTACCACCGCAGACACCGTCGCACATGCCGTCGCCCGCGTTATGGCGACGAGAAAAGCCCGTTGCTCGGCGGCGAGCACCGATGCGAACGCGTCGTCATCTCGATATCCGGGCGCCGGCGCGTCATGGTCATCCACGTGCCCGTACAACAGCATCCGGGCGAGATCCTCGCCACCGAACATCGTGTTACGGGCGGTCAGGTTGGGCCAGACCCCCTGTTGGACGGCCACGACCCAAACCAACGGCCAGTGCTGCCCCTCGGCTCCGGCCGGGGTGGTCAGTGTCACGGCCTCGTCGATGGGCGCGACCTTGGCCAGGGAGTCCGCCTCGATGCGCATCGAGCGAATCTGTTCGAGGAATCCATCGATGTCGCGGCTCGCGCCGCTGCCTTGAGCGTAGTCGAACAGTCGCATGGCCATATCGAGCCGATCGTTGGCCGCCCGCCCATCGTCGGTATTGTCCAAGGCCATACGCTGCCATGCCTGCGCCACGTGACAGGCCTGCCACGCCACGGACAGAGCATACTGGGGCTCGGGTCGGCTGAGCGTCGCCAACTCCTCGGCCACCTGATCAACCAACGACCACAGCCGTATGAAGGCCTTGACATGGGGATTATCGCCCGAAACGGCACGGATCTGGGCGAGGATCCGTGCGGCGTCGATCTCGCCGTACCCGTCCGCGGCTAGCAGCAGATACAAGGCATCGCGGTCGAACGGCAACGGACGTACCGAACGCTCGTCGCGATCATGATACGCGCCGTGATCATCATGCTCATCTCGAGCAGGCCGAACTCCACGAGCATCACGAACATCACGAGCTGCGTCGTCCGCGAAAACCGCGGGCTTGGGCGGCTGGGAGACCAGCATGTCATGCGAACGCATGAGACGATCATCGACATGAATCTGGCCCGCGGACGACGGGCCATCGTCGGCCTGCTCACAACCGGACCGCACGCACCACGCCCGCCATGCTTGCACGACGGCGAGCAGATCACCGGCGTTCTCGTCCCCATCGGCACCCTCGGCCGCGGGTGCGGGCATGACTGCGGCAAGCGTGGACAGCGCCGTCATCGCGCTTTCCGCCGCCGACAACCTCGCCGGTTCCCCGTCGGCACGGCCGGTCAACGTGACCAGCGGACTTTCCATCAGCGCCCTGACCCGCGCGCGGACGAACCGTCCCGTCCCCTTCACCGCGTCGTATGATATCGCGCGAAGGCCACGATTGCGCAGCTGGGCAAGCTCGATCAGAGCGAACAGTCCCTGTACGAACGGCTCGCCGCCCAACGGCCTGGTCACCGAGGAGTACCGGACCGGCACACCATCACGGCGAAGCCGCTCGCCGAACGTTCGGACCGTGGCATTGTCGTGGGCGATGATGACGCAGTCATTCCACGAATGCCGACCTGACAGGTGGATCGTCTTGATCCGCCAGACGATGTCATCCAGCTCCTCCTGGGCCGAACGATAGAGACCATGGTCGACGCTGCCGTCGGACGGCAGTCTGTTCCCCGCCGCAAGCGTCGCAACAGGCAAGGCGCCGTCGTACCACGGCATTTTTCCGGGTCGCTGCGGCAACGCGGTCTCGTCTGACCGGACGGTTTGAATGGACAGCGAGACGCGAGAGGCGAGCAGAGCAAGAAAATCCGGAGCCGTCGGACGCCCCTTCGAGATCTTCGGCGCGTGGTCCGGCGCTGGGCGAACCGATGCCGACGACAACCGCACGACCGCCGCATGGAACGGCTCTGCAAGCATCCGGTCGTAGAGATACTCGGGATAGGAGCCACGGAAGGATTGGACCGATTCGTCCGGATTCCCCGTCACGACCACCGTGCAACCATGTCGATGCAACGCGGCGATAAACGACAGCCCGGCCACCGTCAGATCTTGGAAATCATCGACGACGATGCAACGCGGCAGCTCTTCGGCGTTGGCCCGATCCACGGCCGTTATGCCTTCGACAAGCAAGCGAGAGGAATCAAGCCTGTGCTCATGGGCATAGTCGCGCTCGATCATCCGCGCGTATTCGGCGCGCAGGGCGAACGCCAACCGCCACTGCACCCGCAGCCGTGCCGCACGGATATCGGCATCACCCAGCTGCTCCAGGATCCCCTGTTCGCGCAGATGCGATGCTCCCAGCTCGTTCATGCGCGAAAGCATATCGCGCAGCTGAACGATGAAGGCGTCATTGATGCCGCGTGACAGCATCGTCTCGGAGGTGGCGGCCTGAGGAGCGGTTTGAGAGTCGGTTTGAGAAGTGGCTGCCCGCGCCGCTGTATGCGAAGACGGCTGCGAGGAGGTGCTCGACGTCAGCAATGGCGATGGTGCAGCGGAAGTTGAAGAGGTGGCTGCAGCGGCAGCCGTGGCCCCCGTGCCCGCCACGAACGAGGCCCAGGAATCGGCCGCAAAATACTCACGCAACAGATCGCAGGTCTCACAGTCGTCCCCCACCTGAGCATGGTGAACATGCCGTGCCATGACGCGCCGAAGCAGCGTATCCTGCTCGGCGCCGCTGAGCAGGCGCGGCGCAGGCAATCCGAGACGTGCCCGCACCGTCGCAATGACATGGAAGGCCACGGCCGGCAACGTGGTGACGGGGCGAGCCTGCGACGAGATGCCGATGCGCCGCACGATGCGATCAGCGAAACTCCTGGCCGTCTTCCTGTTCGCGACGGTCATCACCACCCGATCATCCCCATACGCGCCGATGGCCCGGAGCAACGCCCGGAGCGCCGCGGTGGTCTTCCCGGAAGCCGGCGGCCCGACGATCAGCAACGTCCTGGTGACCACTCCGGCGTCATTGCGAAGTCGGTCCTCGAGGAGTGCCGCCATCGCGTCGTCGCCCTGCATATCGGTTGCTCCCGTCATATGCCCGCCATCTGCACGTCTGCTGCTCATAGGTCCACTGTAGGTTGCGCACTGGCCGAAATACGACGATGTGCGCGGCACCCGGGCCAACATCCGTTGTTCCCATACGTGCCGCGCACATCATGCCGGTTCACCGTGCGGTATCAGGTTTCAGCCGTTGTTGCACGCCTGCAACCTGATTCGCAGCGGTCATGTCGACGCGTCAGGCGTCGACGTCGCCCTGGCCTCCCTGATCATTGAGGAAGTCGTCGGGGTTGAAATCATCACCGAGTTTCAGATCACCGAAATCGATGTTGGAGAAGTCCACATCTCCGCCATCATCCGGCAGACCGCTGGCGTCGTCATTCCCACCCAAGCCGAAGTTCGGGTAGATGGTGTCGCGGATGGCCTTGTCGGGTTCCACCACCGCGTTGCGGTAGCGAGCCAGACCCGTGCCCGCCGGGATGAGCTTGCCGATGATGACGTTCTCCTTCAGACCCTTGAGCTCGTCTTCCTTCTGGTTCAAAGCGGCCTCGGTAAGTACACGGGTCGTCTCCTGGAAGGACGCGGCGGAGAGCCATGAATCGGTGGCCAACGAGGCCTTGGTGATGCCCATGAGTTCCGGACGACCGACGGCCGGTTTGCCGCCGTTCTTCACGGCCTCAATGTTGGCCTCCTTGAACCTGGCCTGATCGCACAGCTCACCGGGCAGCAACGAGGTGTCGCCCGAGTCGATGACGGTGACGCGACGCAGCATCTGGTGCACGATGACCTCGATGTGCTTGTCGTGGATATCCACGCCCTGGGAGCGGTACACGTTGTGCACCTCTTCCACGATGTTGACCTGTGCGGCGCGCGGTCCGAGAATACGCAGAATCTTCTTCGGGTCGACGGAACCCTCGATCAGCTGAGTGCCGGATTCGACATGTTCGCCGTTCTTGACCAGCATCGGCGCACGCCTGGTCACCGGATAGGTGATCGGTTCGACGCTCGAGTCATCGGGGGTCAGGGTGACCTGACGGCCGCGGTCGGTGTCCTCGACCTTGATCGCGCCCGGGAACTCGGCGATCGGCGCCTCGCCCTTAGGCGTACGGGCCTCGAACAACTCGGTGACACGAGGAAGACCCTGGGTGATATCGGAAGCGGATGCGACGCCACCGGAGTGGAAGGACCGCAGCGTCAGCTGCGTGCCAGGCTCGCCGATGGACTGTGCCGCGACGATGCCGACTGCCTCGCCGACGTCCACCAAGGTATTGGTGGCCAACGACCAGCCGTAGCACTTCGCGCACACACCACGCTTGGATTCGCAGGTCAGCACGGAGCGGGCCTTGACTTCCTCCACACCGTGGGCGACCATGTCGCGCAGCACGTCCATGGACATGGCATCGCCCGCCTTGTACAGCACGGTCTTGCCGTCGGACGGATCGATGACGTCAGCGGCGAGCAGACGGGAGTAAGGACCACCGTCGGCGGCCTTGACCAACACCAGGTTGCCCTTCTCGTCACGCTCCGCGACTTTCATCGCCAGGCCACGCTTCGTGCCGCAGTCCTCTTCGCGCACGATGACCTCCTGCGCCACGTCGACCAGACGACGGGTCAGGTAGCCGGATTCCGCGGTACGCAGTGCCGTGTCGGCCAGGCCCTTGCGGGCGCCGTGCTGGGAGATGAAGTACTCCAGGACGGACAGGCCCTCGCGGTAGTTGGACTTGACGGGACGGGGAATGATCTCGCCCTTGGGGTTGGCCACGAGCCCTCGCATACCGGCGATCTGGCGAATCTGCATCCAGTTGCCACGGGCTCCGGACTGCACCATGATGTTCACGTTGTTGTCATCGTGGAAGTTCTCGCGCATGGCGTCCGCGACCTTGTCGGTGCATTCGGTCCACAGGTTGATCAACTCCTGACGGCGCTCCTCCTCGGTCAGCAGACCGAGTTCGTACTGCGAGTTGACCTTGTCGGCCTGACCCTCGTAGTCGGCGACGATCTTGTGCCCCTCCGGAGGCTCGACGATGTCGGAGAAGGACATCGTGACGCCCGACCATGGCGCGCGGGTAAAGCCGAGATCCTTGAGCGCGTCAAGGGTGGCGGCCACCTGTGCGGTCGGATATCGGGTCGCGATGTCGTCGACGATCTTGGAGAGTTTGCCCTTGGCGACCTGCTCGTTCACGAACGGATAGTCGGTGGGCAAGGTCTCGTTGAACATGATGCGGCCATACGAGGTGGCGAACAGGACGGAACCGTCCTTCAGCCGCTCCTCCTTAACCGTATCCGGACTCCCCGGCTCGGGATCGACGACCTTGAGATCGGCTGGCTCCCAGTCGGTGGGCAACACGAAGTCCTTCGGCAGGCGGATCAGTACCTTGGCCTGGGTGTCGATGTCCTTGCGGTCGAGCGCCAGTCCGGCCTCCTCAAGCGAGGAGAACACGCGCCCCTGGCCCTTGACGCCCTCGACGACGGTGGACAGATAGTACAGACCAAGGATCATATCCTGCGACGGCATGGTCACGGTATGGCCATCGGCCGGCTTGAGGATATTGTCCGACGCCATCATCAGCGAACGTGCCTCGGCCTGCGCCTCGACGCTCAACGGCAGATGGACTGCCATCTGGTCGCCGTCGAAGTCGGCGTTGAAGGCCGCGCAGGCCAGTGGTGGCAGGTGGATGGCCTTGCCCTCGACGAGAATCGGCTCGAAGGCCTGAATGCCCAGACGGTGCAGCGTAGGCGCGCGGTTGAGCAGCACGGGATGTTCGGAGATAACCTCTTCGAGCACACCCCACACCTCGGAGTCGCCGCGATCGACCAGACGCTTGGCGCTCTTCATGTTCTGCGCGTAGTTCAGATCGACCAGACGCTTGATCACGAAGGGCTTGAACAGCTCCAACGCCATCGGCTTGGGCAGACCGCACTGGTGCATGCGCAGGCTCGGGCCGACGACGATGACGGAACGGCCGGAATAATCCACACGCTTGCCGAGCAGGTTCTGACGGAAGCGTCCCTGCTTGCCCTTGAGCATGTCGGACAGCGACTTGAGCGGACGGTTCGAGGCGCCCGTCACCGGGCGGCCACGACGACCGTTATCGAAGAGCGAGTCCACGGCCTCCTGCAGCATGCGCTTTTCGTTGTTGAGCATGATCTCGGGGGCACCGAGCTCGATGAGTCGCTTCAGGCGGTTGTTGCGGTTGATCACGCGACGATACAGATCGTTGAGATCGGAAGTGGCGAAACGACCGCCGTCGAGTTGCACCATCGGGCGTAGATCCGGTGGTATAACCGGAATCGCGTCGAGCACCATGGCCTCCGGCTTGTTGCCGGTGGTCAGGAAGGCGTTGACGACCTTGAGCCGTTTCAGCGCCCGGGCCTTGCGCTGGCCGGAGCCGGTTTCGATCTCCTCGCGCAGCTCCTTGGACGCTGCGTCGAGGTCGAAGGCCTGCAGCCGCTTCTTGATGGCCTCCGCGCCCATGCAGCCGGAGAAGTAGTCGCCGTAGCGATCCTCCATCTCGCGCCACAGATCGACGTCGCCCTCCATGTCGCCGGGCTTCAGGCCCTTGAACCGGTCGAAGACGGCGTTCAGGCGCTGCACCTGCTCGTCGTAGCGCTGGCGGATGGCCGCCATGTCGCGTTCGGCGCCGTTGCGCAGCTTGGATTTCGCGCTGCCCTTGGCGTCGCCGTCGGCTTCGAGCTGTGCCAGATCGTTCTCGATCTTCTTGGCACGCTCCTCCACCTCGTTGTCGCGACGCTTGAGCAGATTGGTGATCTCGGTGTCGAATTCGTCCTGCAGATCGGGCAGATCCTTATGCCGCTGATCCTCATCGACCTCGGTGACCATATAGGCTGCGAAATAGATGACCTTCTCCAAGTCCTTCGGCGCGATGTCGAGCAGGTAACCCAACCGGCTCGGCACACCCTTGAAGAACCAGATGTGGGTGACCGGAGCCGCCAGTTCGATATGGCCCATACGCTCACGCCGCACGCGGGAACGCGTGACCTCGACACCGCAGCGTTCGCACACGATGCCCTTGAAGCGCACGCGCTTGTATTTGCCGCAGGCGCACTCCCAGTCACGGGTCGGCCCGAAGATCTGTTCTCCGAACAGACCGTCCTTCTCGGGCTTCAAGGTACGGTAATTGATGGTTTCGGGCTTCTTGACCTCGCCGTGGCTCCAATTGTGGATGTCCTCGGTCGTGGCCAGGCCTATCCTCAGTTTGTCAAATGCGTTGACGTCCAGCACTCTTATGTCCTGTCTTTACGTTGTATTCCATCACTCATGTACTATTCGCGTTGCGTCGCTGCGTTCACAGCGCGCACCCCACATTGTTTAGGCGATGCGCGCGGAACGCTGAGACTCAACGGTATTCGGGCTCGGGAGCCGCCTGTTCCTCCTTGGCGGAGGCGTCCGGACGGGCACCGATGTTGAAGCCGAGATCATGCGACGACGACACCGCGTCATCGTCTTCCTCGTCGTTCATGTCGATGGCCACGCCATCGGCGTTGAGCACCTCGACGTTAAGCGTCAGAGACTGCATCTCCTTGAGCAATACCTTGAAGGACTCGGGGATGCCGGCCGGCGGCAGATTATCGCCCTTGACTATGGCACCGTAGGCGCGGACACGTCCGTCGACGTCATCCGACTTGGTGGTCATCATCTCGTGCAGCGTGTAGGCGGCACCGTAGGCCTCGAGGGCCCACACCTCCATCTCGCCGAAGCGCTGGCCGCCGAACTGGGCCTTGCCGCCCAACGGCTGTTGGGTGATCATCGAGTACGGACCCGTGGAACGAGCGTGGATCTTGTCGTCGACCAGGTGGTGCAGCTTGAGCATGTACATGTAGCCCACGGAGATCGGCTTGGGGAATGGCTCGCCGGTACGGCCGTCGAAGAGAATCGCCTTGCCGCTGTCGTGCACGAGCTTGTCGCCGTCGCGGTCAGGCAATGTCGTGGACAGCAGGCCCTTGAGCGTATCAGGGCGCACACCGTCGAAGACCGGGGTGGCGACGGGCGTGTTCGGGGCGCCCTGTTCGGCGCCCTGCGGCACGAAGTTCTTCCATTCGGCCTCGAGGTCGGGATCGATGTTGATATCCCAGCCGGCATGTGCGATCCATCCGAGGTGGAGTTCAAGCACCTGGCCGAGGTTCATACGGCTCGGCACACCCAACGGGTTGAGCATGATGTCGATCGGCGTGCCATCGGGCAGGAACGGCATATCCTCTTCGGGCAGGATCCGGGAGATGCAGCCCTTGTTGCCGTGGCGGCCGGACAGCTTGTCTCCGACGGTGATCTTGCGATGCTGCGCGATGTAGACGCGAATCATCTGGTTGACGCCGTTGGGCAGCTCATCGCCATCCTCCTCGGCGTCTTCGCGGGTGATCTCCTTGACACCGATGATGGTGCCGGTTTCGCCGTGTGGCACGCGCAGTGACGTGTCGCGCACCTCGCGGCTCTTCTCGCCGAAGATGGCACGAAGCAGGCGCTCCTCAGGGGTCAGTTCGGTCTCGCCCTTGGGGGTGACCTTGCCGACCAGGATGTCGCCGGCCTCGACCTCGGCTCCGATGCGGATGATGCCGCGCTCGTCGAGGTTGGCGACGGCGTCCTCGCCCACATTCGGCAGATCACGCGTAATCTCCTCGGCGCCAAGCTTGGTTTCACGGGCGTCGATTTCGTATTCCTCGATATGGATCGAAGACAGGGTGTCGTCCTGCACCAGACGCTGGGAGATGATCACGGCGTCCTCGTAGTTGTAGCCATTCCATGGCATGAAGGCGATGAGGAGGTTCTTGCCCAGAGCCATCTCGCCCTTTTCGGTGGCGGGGCCATCGGCCAGCACGCTGCCGGTCTCGACACGCTCGCCGTCCTTGATCAGCGGAACCTGGTTGTAACAGGTCGTCTGATTGGAACGCTGGAACTTGGCAAGTTTGTAGCTGGACTGCGTGCCGTCGTCGTTCATCACGCGAATGATGTCGGCGGAGACGTAGGTGACCACGCCGGGCTTGTCGGACAGGATGACGTCACCGGAGTCGACGGCCGAACGCCATTCCGCGCCGGTACCGACCAGTGGCCGCTCGGACTTGATCAACGGCACGGCCTGACGCTGCATGTTGGTACCCATCAGCGCACGGTGGCCCTCATCGTGTTCGAGGAACGGAATCAGAGATGCGCCGACCGACACCATCTGGCGTGGGGAGACGTCCATGTAGTCGACCTGAGAGACCGGCACATCCTCCGCCTCGCCTGCCGCCGAACGGACCAGCGCGGTCTTCTCCACGAAGTTGCCGTCGTCATCCAGCTTCTGGTTGGCCTGGGCGATGGTATGCTCAGTTTCCCGATCGGCCGTCATGTATTCGATCTCATCGGTGACATGACCCTGCTCGACCTTGCGGTACGGCGTCTCGATGAAGCCGAAGGGATTGACTCGACCGAATGTGGCCAGCGATCCGATCAGACCGATGTTCGGGCCTTCAGGAGACTCGATCGGGCACATACGACCGAAGTGGGACGGGTGCACATCGCGCACCTCCATGGAGGCACGGTCACGCGACAGGCCGCCGGGGCCCAAGGCCGAAAGACGACGCTTGTTGGTGACGCCGGACAGCGGATTGTTCTGATCCATGAACTGCGACAACTGAGAAGTGCCGAAGAACTCCTTGATCGTGGCGTTCACCGGGCGAATGTTGATCAGCGACTGCGGGGTGATGGCCTCGGCGTCCTGCGTGGTCATACGCTCGCGTACGACGCGCTCCATACGGCTTAGGCCGGTGCGCAGCTGATTCTGAATCAGCTCGCCGACCTGACGGATACGGCGGTTGCCGAAGTGGTCGATATCGTCGACATCCACGCGCAGTTCGACGTCATTGCCGTCGCGGTGACCCTTGAACGTGGTGTCACCGGCATGCAGGGAGACCAGATACTTGATGGTCGCAATGATGTCCTCGAGACTCAGGCTATGGTTGTTGATATCGGCTTCCAGACCAAGTTTGCGATCGATCTTGTACCGACCGACGCGAGCGAGATCGTAACGCTTGGTGTTGAAGTAGAAGGAGTCGAGCAGGTTCCTGCCGGCCTCGGGGGTCGGGGTGTCGGCCGGACGGATCTTGCGATACAGATCGGTCAGAGCCTCATCCTGCGTCTGGATGGTTTCCTTCTCCAACGCGTCCATGACGAGCGGGAAGTCCTTGAAGGAATCCGCGATCTCGGACTTAGTCATGCCGATGGCCATGAGGAAGACGATGGCCGACTGCTTGCGCTTGCGATCGACGCGCACGCCCAAGACGTCGCGCTTGTCGATTTCGAATTCGAGCCACGCGCCGCGACTCGGGATGATCTTCGCCCCGAAGACCTCCTTGTCCGAGGTGCGGTCGCGATTGCGATCGAAGTACACGCCGGGAGAGCGCACGAGCTGCGAGACGATCACACGCTCGGTACCGCCGATGATGAAGGTGCCGTGCGGGGTCTGCAGCGGGAAGTCCCCCATGAAGACCGTCTGGCTCTTGATTTCGCCGGTGTCGCCGTTTTCGAACTCGGCGTTGACATATAACGGGGCCGAATAGGTGTAGTCCTTCTCCTTGCACTCCTGAACCGTATGACGCGGCTCCTCGAAGTAGGGATCCGAGAACGTCAGGCTCATGGTCTGAGCGAAATTCTCGATTGGGGAAATCTCCTGGAACACCTCGTCGAGACCAGAGACGCGGGCGACATGATTCGTGCCGTTCTGCTCGTCCTCGGCCACCCGCTGCTTCCAACGCTCGTTGCCGATCAGCCAATCGAAGCTGTCGGTCTGCACGCCCAGAAGGTAGGGCACATCGATAGGTTCTTTGATGGAACCAAAGTTCACGCGATCCGATGCCTTATGCAAGGCAATATCGTGTTCGTCGGCACGTGCGGTGACTTTGGTGGTATTCGTCGTAGCTTTGCTAGCAGCCAATGGACGTTCCTTATCGCTCGCTTATTCGTTTCGATTCGTTATACCCGAGGAAACTCGCAATGACCGCCATATGCCTATTCGCGGGCGCTCCTCATTGTGGCATGCCCGCAATATGACATACCTCACGTAAGGTCGATAGTGTAACAGGTCGGAAGCATCCGCGCAAGCGAACTCCGTGTCGCACGCATTATTGCACGAGGAACGGGACTTTCTCGCTCGTCGCATCGATGCCGCGCAGACTGAGCTGGGCACTGTAGGTACCGGCGCCCACCTTGGGAAGGCTGGCATCCTCGACGCACTGATCGCCGGTTCGGTTGGTGTCCCAATTCAAGGTATCCACGCGTTTATCGCCACGCGACATCAACAGCATCACCGAGTCCACGGTGCATACGTTCGATCGCCAGACCGTATCCTTGCCCGAGGTGATCGTCAGTACCC
Source organism: uncultured Bifidobacterium sp. (assembly GCA_937874315.1). GTDB lineage: Bacteria > Actinomycetota > Actinomycetes > Actinomycetales > Bifidobacteriaceae > Bifidobacterium. The sequence continues at coordinate 11,656 of CALNAE010000047.1, forward strand.
TGGAGTCGTTCGATGCGTCAATCAGGCAGCTGCCCGAACCTTCATATCGTATGGTCATGGTGAACGCCATCGATCCGCCGACACTCACCGCCTGGCTGCCGGCAGCCAGTTCGAGCTTCACATCGCTCGCCGTGCAATCCGCGACCCCGCTTTTGTGCGTCTTCACGACAGATGGCACGGCCTTGCGGGAGATCGCGGCAATGTCGTCATGATTGATGACATCCGATATCGCGCCGACGCCCCGACCCAGACTGTAGACACAGAAGAAAATCAGGGCCAATACCAACACCAACGCCGTTAGCACCACAGTGCGCCGTCGTCGATAGATGCGCTGCCGTTGGGCGCTGACACCGTTCGGATGCGTAAGACGAGGTTTGGCCATGGTTACGAGTGTAAACCGTGTGCGGCATATCGGATCATCGCGCGAACCGCAATGAGCCGTCCGCGAGTATCTCGATCAGCCCATCCTCATCCAGCGAGGCGATGCACGCGTCGAGCTGCACACGATCGGCCCAGAGCCGTTCCACCTGTTCTCGGGGCAACGACGCGGCGACGTCCACACCGCGCAGCGCCTCGAGGATCTTGCCGCGCACCTGGCGATTCGTGCCTTGGAAACGCTGGCGAGGGCGGGTGCGCTTCTCCCCCAGCCCCGGACGTCCTGCCGCGACGAACGCGCATACGGCGGCCAACGGACAGCGTTCGCACAGCGGTGCCTTGGCCGCGCAGACCACTGCCCCCAACTCCATGACGGACTGGTTCCACGTGACGCTATCGTGCGCACGAACCGGTAGCACGCGCCGCGCCAACTCGCGCTCCTCCCGGCTGGCGGCACCCCCAAGGGACTCCTTGCCGAGGAAGGCTCTGGAGAGCACGCGACGGATATTCGTATCGATCACCGCGACGCGCACACCATAGGCGAAGCTCATCACCGCCGATGCGGTGTAATCCCCGATCCCAGGCAGCGCGAGCAGCTGCCCGTAGTCGTTAGGAAGCGAGTTGTGATATCGCTCTGCGACGACCCTGGCGCACTCCTGCAGCCGCAGCGCACGACGGGGATACCCCAAACGTCCCCACGCGGTCAGCACCTCGGCGGTACTCGCGCCAGCCAATGACTTCGCATCGGGCCAGGTCTCCATCCAAGCGAGCCAATATGGCACCACACGACTCATCTGGGTCTGCTGGCTCATGACCTCCGACACGAGCACTCCCCATGGCGTGGTCCTGCCGAATCGCCATGGCAGATCGCGCGCATTCGTATGCCACCAGGCGAATAGCTCGTCGGCGGCGCGAGCGCTGTCTAGGTCGGAGGCACCTTCTAGGTCGAAGGCGCCGGCTCGGTCGGCAACCCGATCACGGTCACCGTCACGATCACTGGCGCCGTCAGGGCAATCCCCGGGATGTGCAATGTGTCGTTCTCGCATCATTCCATTGTGCCATTGCGCATAGGCGAACAGGGAGTGTCGTCGCCCATGCACCACGGCCCGCCGGGTATAGTCCGACTTTCGATGGGAGTCTCATGCCGCTCGTCCGACTTACTGCGGTTCGTCGGGTATAGCCCGACCTAAGCTCGTGCACTGATACTTGACAGTTCCAGGCAAGATTGGGTGACGATATGAGCGAAACCTCGCACGACGACGCACTTCCCGA
>CALNAE010000048.1 GCA_937874315.1 uncultured Bifidobacterium sp.
CACGGCAAACTCACTGACACGACACCTGGCCTGCGTGGCATCTGCCGACCAAGGTCTACTCTGGAAGCATGCAACTTCACGTTTTGAATCACCCGCTGGTCGAGCATAAGATGACCGTGCTGCGGGATAAGAACACACCTTCCAACATCTTCCGTGAACTCATATCAGAGCTGGTTACGCTCGAGGCGTATGAAGCCACTCGCAACCTCGCCGTGGTGGACCGCAAGATCGAGACGCCTATCGCCCCGATGGTCGGCAAACACCTCGCCTCACCCCGCCCCATGGTGGTGCCGGTGCTGCGTGCGGGCTTGGGCATGCTCGATGGCATGACCAAACTGCTGCCCACCGCCGAAGTCGGTTTCCTCGGTATGAAGCGTGACGAGAGCACTCTGGATATCATCACCTATGCGAACCGACTCCCCGAGGATCTCACCGGGCGCCAGTGCTTCCTGCTCGATCCCATGCTCGCCACCGGAGGCACGCTGGTGGCCGCCACGCACTACCTATCCGAGCGTGGCGCCAAGGACATCACCGCCATCAACATCATTGCGGCGCCCGAAGGACTGAAGAAGCTCGAAGAGACCATCGATCCCAGCATCGACTTCAAGGTCGTCGTCTGCGCCGTCGACGAAAGGCTCAATGATCAAGCCTATATCGTCCCGGGTCTCGGCGATGCCGGTGATCGGCTCTACGGTCTCATCGACTAGTCAACCCAACGATTTCGACCAATTTCGGCTAGCCGACCTATCGATCCAACGACTCAACTGCCCAACGGCCTTATCGATAATCGGCTAGTCGACCCCAACAACCTATCGATCCAACAATCCTGGCGATTTATCGACTAACCGACCTATCGGCTATCGATCCAACGACCCTCTCGATTTATCGGCTCGTCAGCCTATCGGCTATCGATCAAACGCTCAACGCGACGGTGCGTCAATCGGCTTTTCATGTTGTTGTTGTTCGCGGGTCACTGAGAACCCGCCGCGAAAGCCTTCCTAGGGGCCAGATTGCGGGTATCACGTGGAACCTGTGGCCTGCAGTATGGACGCGATTAGGGGGCTGGGTCCCGATCATGATCACACCCGCCCACAATACGCGCGACACGCGCGGGTTTCCCTGCACAAGTCAGGCAATAGCGATCCGCGATGGCGGAAAATGGCCGTTCAAAACACCTATCGGCCGACTTGCGTAGGGAAACCTGGGTGTGTCGCGAACGACAGGTGATGAAAAATCATCGAAGCAGCCCGGCAAGCCAAATCTACCCACCACTCAATCAGCCCACCAACCAACCAGTCTGACCGATTCAGCGTTGGGGAACGAACGATTCGAAGATATGCCGATTGAACCAACCTGAGCATGCGTCAAGCTCGTCGTGACTCCGTACCGTCCACGACACCGCGGTGACGCCCATGGCCTTGACCAGCCGCAGCTGAGCGCTGTTGCCGCCATGCCAATCGTAGGCCACGAAGTCGGGGCGGGACATCCAATTACCCAGCAGTTTGCCGGCAGCCCAATCCTTGATGCCCGACTGCGCCAGCGCGGCATCCTCCGCCAACTGTCCGCGGCAGACCTCGGGTCGGTTCTTTGCATACCATTCCATCGCCATCGGATGGAAGGACTCGACGACGTAGGCGCCCTGATACCGATCCAGGAGCGCCGCGCCCTTCTTCATAAGCTCAATGTGCCGATCATCCCAGCTGTAGTCGCAGAACTTGTATTCAACGATGATCGGCACCCGCCCATGCACCATGCGCAGCACATCCGCGAACAGCGGCACGTGCTGGTAATAGCCCTGCGGCGCCTTCGACGCGTTCAGCATGGCACCCTTGGCCGTGACCGACCTACCCCTTATATTCTCGGCGATATCCTCGGTACCGTTGACACCGTTAGCACCGTTAGCAACGCTTACACCGCCATCCCCATGTAGAGCGGTCTGAGCATTTCCAGCACCCGCCGTCTCAACGGGTGGAACGGCGGCGTCGCCGGGCTTGGCGGGGGCAGGGAACAACGCGATACGAGACAATTCATCGTAGGTCAGATCGGCGATAGCGCGGCCATCTCCAGCCACACGCAGCAGATCCCCGTCATGGACCACCACCACCTGCCCATCGGCGGTCAGTTGGATGTCCAATTCGATGCCATAGCCCGCCTCGCAAGCGGCGGCGAAGGCGGCCATCGAGTTCTCCGGAGCTATCGGGCCGACATGATCGGCGGTGCCATACCCGGCGCGCAGCGCCATACGCCGCGCGAGCGCCACATATTCGCCGCTCCCCGCCGCATACTGCTCAGTCAGACCGGAACCGGCGTCATGCAGACCACGATGGGCATAGAACACGTCCGGCACCACACGCACGCCTCGCTGCTTACGCTCGAACGCGCTGCGCGGGCCCATCGCCCACAGCGCCGCCGCACCGGCCACTACTGAGCCGAGGACCAACCGTTTCATAAATCCGTTATCCGTCTTATTCGACATAGTCATATCCCATTCCGTTCGCATCGCGTTTCCCATTGCGTGGCACGTTGCGCATGATCCGCGACGCCTTCCCGACAGCTCCGCGGCGATTCCTATCTCATCGTACTCAACGATACCGCGCGAACGCCGATGCCCGGTCGTTATTCAGCAACTGTTCATGCCCAGCCGTGTTCATGCCTAATGCCGCTTCTTGCGACGACCCTTGAAATAGATATCAAAGACGATCCAGGCCGAGAGAACGAAGGCAACGACGTATCCCATGAATCCCACAACGGGGATGCCGAAGACGATCGGCTTCATTCCGGCGAAGTAGACGATGGAGGATCCGACGAACAGGCCAACCACGATCAACGCCATGGTCAGCCGGTTCACCATGTCCGAGAGCATGGCGAAGGGCTCCTGCGAGCCCACCAACTCCATGTTCACGCGCAGCTGGCCACGGGTGAGCATCCGCATCGCCGTTCTGCTTTCCGACAACGTCTCCAGCGCGCCATGCAGGGCCCGGCGACCTTGCACGCCCAGAGACGTCAACTCACTCTTCACCGTGTCCTTCGCACCGCTGGAAGACGCGATATGGTTCGAGATAATCTCAATCATGTTGACGTCGGGAATGAATTCGTCCAGTAACCCCTCCAAGGTGATCAGGGCTCTGCCAACCGTGGTGATGGTGCTGGGCAGCTCGATGCCATGCCGTTGCGCCATTTGCGTAAGCGCGGCGAGGAACTGGGCGATGTCAAGTTCCCCCAATTCGACCGTGCCGAATTCTTTGACGATGTCGTCCAAATCGGTCAGCAACGAGGAATAATCCTCCGGATCGGTTTTCGAACCGGAGAATCGCAACAGACCATCGGCCAGTTGGGGGGAGTCCTGGGACGCGACCGCGAAGATCATTTCACGCAGCACCGAGCGCGTACGTTGGTTGAGTCTGCCGACCATACCGAGATCGATGAGCACGATATGGCCGTCGGCGACGATGATGTTGCCCGGATGCGGGTCGGCATGGAAGAACCCGGCATCGAGAATCTGGGCGGCGAAGTTATCGACGAGCTTGGTGCCGATCTCCTTGAGGTCGTACCCCGCCTCACGCAGTTCGCGCGTGTGGGACACCGAGATGCCCTCGACGTAATCCATCACGACGACGTGCTCCGTGCACAATTCCATGCACGGCCGTGGGCAGTCCATGTAACGATACGGGGCACAGAACCGTTTGAATTCGGCGAGATTGCGCGCCTCAAGGAGGAAATCGGTTTCGGCCTCGAAGGTTTCCCACAACTCTTCGACCACTCCGCGCAAGTCGACCACCTGAGCGCTGGAAACAACCCTGCTTGCCATTCTCGCCAGCGAGCGCATGATCGACACATCCTGCGCCATCGTCTCACGCACCCCGGGGCGCTGCACCTTCACCGCGACGTCCCTGCCACTGAGCAACGTGGCCCGATGCACCTGTGCCAGCGACGCCGAGCCGAGCGGCGTGGCGTCGATGTGGTCGAAGATCTCCTCGATCGGGCGCCGGTATTCCTGACTCAGCGTCTGCAACACCGTGAGATACGGCATCGGATCGGCATCGGCGCGCAGCTTGGCGAGCTCATCGCAAAAATTCTGTGGCAGGATCTCCGATCGCATGGACAGGATCTGCCCGACCTTGACGAAGGTGGGACCCAAAGCCTCCAACATCAGACGAAGCTTGACCGGAGTCAGCCCATGCAAGACGTCGAAACGCCTGACGATACCTGCGATTTCGGCCAGGCGTCTGAGCTTGCTGCGACGGGTGAGATGATATCGCCGCGCGAAGGTGCTCCTATTCCTGCCGAACAAGCCGATGGTGTCGCCACCGAAACCGTCATCGCGGCCGCTGTGGGTCGTTGACGACGGTTGGGCGGCGTGACCTGTGGCGTTGCGGGCAGCCGACGACGAATCCGGTCGTTGCGTCCGTGACCGTGAATGCGTCG
>CALNAE010000049.1 GCA_937874315.1 uncultured Bifidobacterium sp.
AACCGCATCATGACGAGATCATGACGAAAGCGTCGAGTTGCAACCATTTAGTAAAATCGATGAATAATTAAAGTCTAGCACGATACGCAAAACTGTTTCGTTCAGCCTTCGATTCGTTGCTCATAATGAGTCCCGATTAGCCGAAACATTGATACAGTGATGATATCACCGAGGGAAGGGATCACCATGGCTTCATTACGGAGCATCAATCAGGACGATCTACGCAATCACAATCTTTCCGTCGTGCTTGACACCATGCTGCGCTCGGTCGTGCCGATGAGTCGCGCGGAGCTGGCCAAGGCAACCGGATTGACGAAGGCGACCATGTCGTTGCTCGTTCCCATGTTGATATCGGGAGGGGCGGTAAGCGAGGGAATCCCGTCGGCCATGTCCGCGTACGGACGTCCAAGCACGCCGCTCTTGATCAAAGGCCTGGGTTTCTGCGGTATCGGCTTGCAGATCAACACTGACGGATATGGATTCACCGTGCTCGATATGGCCGGCTCCACCATCGCGCAACGATGGATCGACGAGGCCATGGGGGAGAGCGACCCGGATGACATCTTCATGCGTCTGGATGATCTGGTTCGAGAGGGTGAGCAGATCATCAGTGACCGCGGCATGCGTGTGGCGGGTGCGGGACTGGCTCTTCCCGGTCTGGTCACCGGCGATATGAGGCTGCTTACGGCGCATAATCTGGGATGGGAGAAGCTTGATCTGCTGTCATTCGACGTGGTACGAAGGCTTCATCCGGTTCCCGGCAATGAGGCGAACATGGCCGCGCTGGCCCAGATTCCCGGTTACGCCACGCAGCGCAGACAAGGTGGCATCGTCGGACCTTCCGACTCCTTCATCTACATCTCCACGGATGTGGGCATCGGCGGCGCCGTGGTCCGTCAGGGCAAGGTGGTCGACGGTGATCACGGATTCGCCGGGGAACTCGGGCATGTGTCGGTTTCCCTCGACGGACCGGTATGTCGGTGCGGGCGGCGCGGGTGTTTGGAATCCTACGCGGGACGCCGTGCGCTCGTCGAGTCGGCGGGTATCTCTATGGGGCGTCAGTCCACCCAGATCGAAGCGATCGACGAACTGCTGAAACGCTGGAACTCGGGAGATCAACGAGCCATGGACGTCGTCGATACCGCCATGACCGCCATGGCGTCCTGCATGGCGTCGGCCATCAACATACTCGATGTGGACACCGTGATACTCGGCGGATTGTGGGAGCGTTTCGGCGGATCGCTCGCCCGGAGAATCGAAGACCGGCTTAGTCCTCAGATCCTCGGATTCCCAGAAGTACAGGCGCACGTGCTTATGCCGGATATCAACACGAAGCCTGCGCTGCAGGGGGCTGCCGAAGTGGGATTGCGACGCTTTATCGACCACCCGTTGGACTTTCTCGAAGTGGCTTGACCCGGCATTGCGTCGCAATGCGCCCCGCGGCCGGCTTCGCATGCCGTTTCGTCTGGCTGATTGATGCGCGATTGACCGTGGGCGTCTGATCATAGGTAGCTGAGTGCGGGCGTCTGACTGTCGGATACCTGATTAAGAATGTCTGATT
>CALNAE010000050.1 GCA_937874315.1 uncultured Bifidobacterium sp.
AACTACACTTCGGCGGGCTCCCACGGCATCGGCGGCTTTCTGACCTTCCTGTGCGCCGAGGTGTTGGCGCAGGTCGTGAATTTCGTCGTCCAGATGAAGTGGGTGTTCAAATCCGATGCCTCGTTCTCGCAGGCGGCATGGAAATACGCCATGCTGGCGGTGCTGATCGTCGTGGTCAATCTCGTGCTGCCCGGCTACGTGACGGCGGCCTGCATTGGCTGGGGCATGGGTGCCGGCCTGGCGGCTACCGTGGCATCGGTGGTCAACACGCTGCTTGCGGTGGTGGTGAGCTATCCGTTGCTGAAATTCTGGATCATGCCGAAGTGACCGGCCTGCACATTATCGGCGTAGCCGCGACTTCCAGCCAATGCCTCCGCAGAGGCCTCACCGCGGGTCTCGCCGCGGGCAACGTCGGATGTGTCTCATGGTCCAGGTCGCACGGGCCAGGACTGTGAGGTACCGTGCTCCGGAGCACGGTACCTTGGAGAGCCGAGCGCCGGGGAATGCCCGTGCTCTTAGGCGGCCGTGGCTGATGCGACGGGAAACATGACGGTCACGGTAAACCAGTGGTTGTCCGTCTGAATAGTCATCTCTCCGCCGTATTGCCGTGCGATATGATGCATGGATTTCACTCCGTATCCATGGGAATGGCTGTCTTTTTTAGTGGTGCGCAGATTCCCGGCGCTGTCGGTGCGCAGGTTTGCGCCATAGTAGTTCTCCACCCGCATGACGACGAAGCTGCTGTGCTTATACAGCGCCAACCGGATGAGCCGTTGTTGGGGGTCGCGCAACTGGGATGTCGCCTCAATCGCATTGTCCAGGGCGTTGCCGAAGAGGGATGCGATATCCATTGATGACAACCCGGATAGCAGCTTGCCGTCCGCCACGGCGGTAAAAGTGATATGTCGTCTCGTGCAGATGCGTGTCTTGCTGGTTAAAATAACGTCGAGCACGGGATTGCCCGTATGCTGTTGGACGCTCGAGAGACGCACGGATTCTTCCAGTTGCTCGAAACCTTGCGCGACGCGGTTCGGGTCGAATTCGGCTCGCAACGCCGCGATCTGATGCTTGAGATCGTGGGATAGCCTGCCGAGCGCCTCGAGGTTTTCCCTCGACTGTAGGTATTCCTGATGCTGGCTTTCGAGTTGCGCATCGATGGATGCGAGTTCCGCGTTGGCCGTGATCCGGCGTGCCTGTTCCTGCTGGGCATAGAGTACGGCGAAGCCGCAGCAGTCGACCAACGTGCGGATGTAAAAGACTTCCTGCCCGACCTTGCCCGAGAACGGGGTGTTGGTCGACACGAAGCTCAGGTTGCTCATGGCGAACGTGACAACCGTGATGGCCACCGTGGCCGTCACCGCGGAAGCGCTGGGGGTCGCGGGAGCCGTGGAGTTGAAATTGGTACGTTCGACGAACCAGGCCAGCGCGAAACATATCGCATAGGTGAGCAGAAGCACGCATAGGGATAACCATGAGGCATGATTGACAGGGCCGTTCAGATCCATGAAGGTCGCCACCTGCCAGTGCAACGATGCGACGAGTTCCGCCAGCACGAACGCTCGTGAGGTGTTGTACAGGGTCTCTCTGCCAGGCGAGCCGGACCCGGCGGCCATCATCATGGCCATGCCGGAGAACGCAAGCAGCATGCCCAGTATCCAGAATTGCTCGGTCATGACGCCATCGAGATATTGGATGGCAATCATGACGGGCATGCCCAGGATCAAGACGATCACCATGCGCCGGCGAGTCGTCCTGCGATAGACCACGTGCAAATACACGAGGCATGCCAGCCATTCGCAGATGGCGGTATAGAGCCGCGGAATGTTGGGCAGCGCATTGGTTATGGTCGTGCTCACCGTGCGTCACCACTCATATAGTTGGTCAGCGCGGTAAGGAACGCCTTCTTCCGGGGCCGACTGATACGAAGACGCGCGCCATTCGATAGGATGCAGTCTTGTTCGTCGACGGCGGTGACGTGGCGAAGGTTGACGAGATAGCAGGAATTCGAACGGAAGAAGGCGTGGCCATCAAGCCGCTGCTCGAACGCCTTCAAGGTGCCCGGCAACGCCAGGCTGCCATCTTGCAGATGGATGATGATGGTGTGTCGGTTGGATTCCAGGTATTCGACGTTGGCCAGATCGATGCGGTGCTGTTGTGATTCGATTTCGACCAGCATCGCGTCATCCGACCGGCGTCGGACCACTTCGATGGAGCGGCGCAGCTCCTCTCGGAACGCGAACCAGGGCACTGGCTTGAGCAGGTATGACAGCGCCTGCACTTCGTAGCCGCTGATCGCGTACTGAGGTGCCGCCGTGATGAAGATGATGACGACATCGGTATCCTGTTTGCGGATGGCCCGTGCGGCGTCGAGACCATTGATGCCGCGCATTTCAATGTCGAGCAGCAGAATGTCATAGACCGGCCGATACCGCTCAAGAAGTGATTGCGCCTCCTTGAAAGCGGATACGGTGAAACGCTCATGCTCGTCCTGTTGATAGCGATTCAGATAGTCGAGCACGGTCTGACAGGCCTTCGGGTCGTCTTCGACCACGCCGATATGCATGGTTCTCATCGCATCGCCTACTTTCGATGGTGGGAACAGTATCATAGCTGATGAGGGTCCCGAACGCGGATGCGTTGACATGGATTGTTGCTATCGGGACATAATCTGTACTGTACGTGGGATCGTGGTTGCCGGTGGCCGGCGGGCTGAATTCGATGTGTGGCGTGCCGGTGAGCACGCCGGAACCCGTCCGTGGTGTTCGCCACGCGCGTTGACGCCTAGGGCGAACCGTGTATAGTAGTGGATGGCTCAACGAAGAGAACCTTCAATGGCCGAAAAACAGAATGTCGATATCCACTCGGCCCGAAGTCGGGGACGTGGATTGAGACAGACCCTTCACAACGGATCGTTCGGCACGTACCTGCCGATGAAAGGAATGGCTGCTATGGCAGAAGTAGTATTCGAGCATGTGACTCGTATTTACCCGGGCAACGATAAGCCCTCGGTGGATGATCTCAATCTTGACATCAAGGATGGTGAATTCCTGGTACTCGTTGGGCCTTCCGGCTGCGGAAAGTCAACGACGCTGCGAATGCTCGCCGGCCTGGAGGAGGTCAACAAGGGCCGTATCGTCATCGGCGGCAAGGACGTCACGACGATGCAACCCAAGGACCGCGATATCGCTATGGTCTTCCAGAACTATGCGTTGTATCCTCATATGACCGTCGCCGACAACATGGGCTTTGCGCTGAAGATCGCAGGCACGCCCAAGGACCAGATTCGCAAGCGCGTCGAGAAGGCCGCTGAGATCCTCGATCTCACCGAGTTCCTCGATCGCAAGCCGAAGGCCTTGTCCGGTGGCCAGCGCCAGCGTGTCGCCATGGGCCGCGCCATCGTGCGTGAGCCGAAGGTCTTCCTCATGGATGAGCCGCTGTCCAACCTCGACGCGAAGCTCCGTGTGCAGACCCGTACGCAGATCGCCGCGTTGCAGCGCCAGCTCGGTGTCACCACCCTGTACGTGACTCACGATCAGACCGAGGCCCTGACGATGGGCGATCGCATCGCCGTCATCAAGCTTGGTCTTTTGCAGCAGGTCGGCAAGCCGACCGAACTGTATGATCGTCCGGCCAACGTCTTCGTCGCGGGCTTCATCGGCTCCCCGTCGATGAATCTCAACACTCATCCCGTGGTCAACGGCAAGGCGCAGATCGGCGGCGATACCATCGATCTCCCGGCTGATGTCGTGTCCAAGTTGGCACCTGAGGATAATGGCCAGATCGTGATCGGCTTCCGTCCTGAGGATGCTGGTTTGGCGACCAGCGAGGACGCCAACGCCTTCTCGCTCAAAGTCGTGAATGTTGAGGATCTTGGTTCCGACGGCTATATCTATGGCAATATCGTCACCGATAACTCGGCGTCGGAGGCATCCGCAACGATGTCCGACCAGAACAAGTTGACCACCATCCGCGTCAATCCGCGCTCGCTGCCGAAAGTCGGCGAGGTCGTCAAGATCAAGATTGACCCGGCAAAGATGCATCTGTTCTCCCCATCGAGCGAATTGCGTCTGAACTAGTCTTGGCGGGGCGTAGGCCCCGTCAACCATTAACGAGATCGCCTCTTCCTCTCTTTGATCTCGTCAGGAAAGCCCTGCGCAGCCGCGGGGCTTTCCTGCATTTCGCAGCCGGAAGGTAGATTTGCAGTATGACGACGACTGAACCATCACGGTATTTCGCAGCGGACCAGCTGGGTGCCGCGGGTGTTTTTGCCCATAACGGCGACGAAGGGCCCCGGGCTCTGAACATCACCGCCGCAAGTTCCAACCCCAAGATGTTCACATTGCCATGGGAACGCCCACTGGCCACGTGGCCGGCGGATCTCCTGGCCAATCTGCCCCGCGGCATCTCTAGGCATGTGGTGCGTTTCGTGCATGTGGGCGAAGAGATCTATGCGATGAAGGAAATCACTCAGGCCGTGGCGGAGCGTGAATATGACCTGTTGCGTAGGCTGCAGAAGCTCGATCTGCCCACCGTCACGCCCATCGCCGTGGTGACTGGTCGCCATGACCGCGACGGCGATGCGCTCGAGGCCATTCTGGTCACGCGTCATCTGAAATTCTCATTGCCGTATCGGGCGTTGTTCGCCCGCAATCTGCGCCCCGATACCGCGGATCGGCTGATCGATGCGTTGGCGGTGCTGATGGTGCGGCTGCATCTGGCTGGATTCTACTGGGGCGACGTGTCGCTATCCAACGTGTTGTTCCTGCGCGACGCCGAGGCCTTCTCCGCGTTCCTCGTCGATGCGGAAACCGGCGATCTGCACGCTGAGCTCACCGACGGCCAGCGCGAATATGATATCGACCTGGCGCGTACGAATATCATCGGCGAACTCATGGATCTCAGTTCCGGCGAACTGCTGCCGAGCAATGTCGATGAGGTCGAAGTCGGCGATCGATTGGTGGAACGGTACCATTCGTTGTGGAAGACGCTTACCGGCACCGAAAAATTCAGCCCCGACGAGATGTGGAAGATCGAGAAGCGGGTCAATACGCTCAACCAGCTCGGTTTCGATGTCGATGAGCTCGAGGTGAAAACGTCGGAGGACGGCAATCGCGTATTGGTGCGTCCTCGTGTGGTGGACGCCGGGTACTGCTCGCGTAAGCTACTGCGGTTGACGGGTCTCGACGTCCAGGAGAATCAGGCGAGGCGGTTGCTCAACGACTTGGACACCTACCGGGCGTCGACATGGCGTGACGATGATTCGCTGGAAATCGTGGCGACCGATTGGATGCGCGAGGTGTTTGAGCCGACGGTACGTATGATCCCGCCGGAATACCGTTCCCAAATCGAACCCGCGCAGTTCTTCCACGAGATCCTGGATCATCGGTGGTTCCTTGCGGAGAAGGCCGGGCACGACATACCGATGCGTGAGGCCGTGCAGAGCTATATCAAGAACGTTCTGCCGCAGTATAAGCTCGACACGAAGGCCGTCGCCGAGCTTAACGAGGAAGCCGATTCCGGCGTCATGGATGAGCAGTCGACCTTCGGAGACGATGATTATCACCCGGACGATGACCCCGATGCGGCGGTGTGGGCCGGCTGACCGCTATTTGCGCTGTGCCGCCTCGCGTCTGGCGCGGGATACGGCATAGAGGCTGATTCCGGCGGCTACGGACGCGTTGAGCGACTCCACTAGTGAGCTGATCGGAATACCGGCGATCGAGTCACAGACGTTCCGGACCAACCGACTCAGTCCCTTGCCTTCGGATCCCAAGACGATGACCAGCGGATCCGATTCGAATCCGGTCTCCCCCACGTAGCTGCTGCCGCCCCCGTCGAGCCCTACCACGTAATAGCCACGTTCCTTCAGACTCTCCAGGGCCTTGGTCAGATTCACGACATGGGCGACCGGCATATGCGCCGCGGCTCCGGCCGATACCTTCCAGGCGGCTGCGGTAACCGATGCGGAACGACGTTCCGGAAGAATGACGCCATTGGCGCCAAAGGCGGCGGCCGAACGGATCACCGCTCCAAGGTTGTGCGGGTCGGTGACGCCATCGAGTGCGATGAAGAGCGGGCGTGCCGACAGCCGCGCCTGTTCGGAATCGGCAATCTGCATCGCCTGATTCTTCTTGTCGGCATGTTCCACCAGATCCTGCAACGAGGAGTACTGGTAGGGCTGGGCCTTGAAGATCACGCCTTGGTGATTGCTGGATCGCGCGATCCGATCCATCTCGAGTCGGTCGGCCTCGAGCAGGTTCAGTCCCTGCGCTCCCGCAAGGCGCACGATTTCACGGGTACGGTCATCATGTTCGATGCGGCTGGCAATGTACAGTTGAGTGCCCGGGACTTCGACGCGCAGCGCTTCAAGCACGGCGTTGCGTCCGATCACCAGGTCGTCCGAAGCGGAGGTGAATTTCGCCACACGCCGTCGAGCGGCGATGCGCGGATCTGAGATCCTGCGCCGTTCGGCGGTTTTCTTCTCTTGATATGCCTTATGATATGTGCGGTCTTCGGCCTTCGGGGTCGGGCCCCGGCCCTTGAGCGCGTTGCGATGCTTACCGCCCGACCCCTTGGTCGGACCCTTCTTCTTTGTCATGTGGCCATTGTCCCAGCACCCCTTGGCAAACTTCGTCTGTGGGCTGTCACTTCATACGCGGGTTCGTGCGCGGCGCGAGAAGGCATATTCTGATAGCTCGGCGGTGATACGCCGTGTCAGGCCGTGGGGAATTCGTGCCGGCCTTGATGCGGGTGCGTTGGCTATGCCATAATGGACTGTGAGGCAAAGCGCCGATGATCACGCGTCCCGGCGCCCATTAACCGCGCAGCTGCGTAGTGCATGCAGTTGACTACTTCGCGGCCAATCGAGGAGTTATCATGGTTGGTCAATCTGACGATCAATCCGGAACAGCGCGAAGCACGAGAGTGCCGTCCGCGACCAGACAAACCACGCGGAACGGATTGCAACAGCATGCCGCAGATCCTTCTTTGTCCGACGTGGACGACGTCGCGCATGAACTTGATGTCAATCCACAGCACGGCCTGGATACGGCAGAGGTGCGGCGACGGCTGATACGGTTCGGCCGTAACGAGTTGGACAGCGTGCCGCCCCCGCCTCGCTGGAGACGTTTCCTGGCGCAGTTCCGTGACCCGCTTGTCTATCTGCTGCTTGCCGCCACGGTGATCTCGTTGGCGGCGTGGGTTATCGAGCGTATCAGCGGCGAGACCGGCGCGTCCTCGGAGAAGCTGCCGTTCGATGCCATTGTCATCGTGCTCATTCTGGTAGTGAACGCAGTGCTCGGTTATCTGCAGGAGACGAAGGCGGAGCAGGCGGTTGATGCGCTCGCCAAGATGACCGCACCCCAGAGTTCGGTGCTGCGTGACGGCAGGATCGTGCGTATCGATACGGCCGAAATCGTGCCAGGCGACATCGTGGTTCTGGCCGAGGGTGATTCAGTGCCCGCCGATGGACGTCTGGCATCAGCCGCTTCCCTTCGGATCGCCGAAGCGAATCTGACCGGAGAATCGGTGCCTGTGGGCAAGAAGATCGCCACGCTGCACAGTGCCAAGGCCCTTGGCGACCGCACCAACATGGTGTTCAACGGCACTGCCGTGACCCAAGGCACGGGGCGCGTCATCGTGACCGCGACCGGCATGCGCACGCAGGTCGGGCATATAGCCGAGATGTTGACTCGTACCGAGGATGAAATGACGCCGCTGCAGCGCGAGATGGGTCGTGTGTCCAAGATTCTCGGCATCGCGGTATGCATCATCGCCGTGATCGTGCTGGCGGCCCTCGCCTTGGCGGAAGGTTTCCGTGACGTTCAGGATGTAATCGATTCTCTGCTGCTCGCCGTTTCGTTGGCGGTAGCGGCCGTCCCCGAAGGGCTGGCCACGATTCTTACCGTGGTGCTCGCTCTCGGCGTGCAGCGTATGGCGGCGCATCGTGCCATCGTCAAGAAACTGTCCTCGGTTGAGACCCTCGGTTCGGCCTCGGTGATTTGTTCCGATAAGACCGGAACGCTGACCCGAAATGAGATGACGGTCGAGCGCGTGGTCACGGCCAGCGGCGAGATACGGCTTACCGGTACCGGATATCGCCCGGAGGGCCGGATGCTGAATGCGAATGGGTCGCAGGACGTCGATTCCACGGTGCGTCATGAGGTACTGTCGACGTTGGGTATAGGCGCCTTGGCCAACGATGGTGACCTGCGTAAGGAATCCGGCGTCTGGGAGGCGATTGGCGACCCGACGGAGGTTTCGCTCCTCGTCGCCGCGAACAAAGTGGGCGCGGCTGGGCAATATGGGAATTTCCAACGTGTTGCGCAGGTGCCTTTCACATCCGAGCGCAAACGCATGTCGGTCATCGCAAAGGATGTTTCGGATGACAATAGGCTGACGGTGTTTGCCAAAGGCGCACCGGATGTGCTGCTTTCATGGTGCACGCGCATCGTCGTCGGCGGTGCGGTACGCCGGCTCACGGATGGCGACCGCGCCGATATCCTCGCGGCTGTCGAACGGCTTTCCTCGCAGGCGTATCGTACGCTCGGACAGGCGTATCGGCCGCTTCAGACGCGCTCTATGACTGAGATTCCGGGCATTCGCGCGAATGCCGCCGGACAGGTTGCCGATATAGCCGAGCAGAGCGACGTCGTCGAGTCCGGGCTGATATGGACGGGAATTGTCGGTATCATCGATCCTCCACGCACCGAGGTGCGCGACAGCATAGCCGAGGCGCACCGTGCCGGTATCCGAACGGTGATGATCACCGGCGATCACCCGTTGACCGCCGCACGTATCGCCTCCGATCTTGGAATCACCGACCGGGACGGAGGCACGCTGACCGGCGACCAACTCGATGCGCTCGCCGACGATGCCGCCTTGGACAAGGTCACCGCGAAGGTCTCCGTGTATGCGCGCGTCGCGCCGGAGCACAAGCTGACTATTGTGAAATCCCTGCAGCGACAGCACAACATCGTCGCCATGACGGGAGACGGCGTCAATGACGCTCCAGCCGTGAAAGCCGCCGACATCGGCGTGGCCATGGGCGTCACCGGCACGGAGGTGACGAAGGAAGCGGCGAAGATGATCCTCGCCGATGACAATTTCTCCACCATCGTCGATGCCGTGCGCGAGGGGCGTGGCATTTTCGACAATATCCGCAAGTTCCTGCGTTATTTGCTCGGCTCGAACGTTGGTGAGGTGTTCACCGTCTTCGGCGGGGTCATATTCGCAGGGTTCCTCGGCATCACCCAACCGGGCTCCCAGGGCGTCACGGTGCCGCTGCTGGCCACGCAGCTGTTGTGGATCAACCTGCTCACCGACGCCGCTCCCGCCCTCGCCATGGGCGTTGACCCCTCGGCCGAGGATGTGATGAATCGCAGGCCGCGCGGCGTTCATGACAATGTCATCGATCGGCCGATGTGGAACGACATCATCTTCACCGGGCTCGTGATGGCGACGGTGACGTTGATCGGTATGGATATGCACCTTTCCGGAGGCCTGTTCACCGACCGCAGCGTTGGCATGAACGGTCATGAGGCGCAGATGCTTGAGGCGAGGACCATGGGGTTCACCATTCTCGTATTCGCACAGATGTTCAACGCGCTCGCCTCGCGTTCGCATCTGCGTAGTGCGTTCAGCGGTCTGTTCTCCAACGCCTGGTTGTGGGGGGCGATCGCGCTGTCGACCCTGTTGCAGGTATTGGTGATCTACGTGCCGGTGCTTAATCTGGCGTTCGGCACGATTCCGCTCACTGCCGGGGCGTGGCTGGAATGCTTGGGCCTTGCGGCGGCGGTGCTGGTCGCTTCGGAACTGCGTAAAGTAGCGTTGCGTGCCATGGAACCGTGACTCTGTCTTTTCTGTCTCCTCTGCCCCTGTCCTCACTGCCGTGCCAATGCGGTTCAGTGGGCGTATTTTTCGTTCAGTGGGCGTTGGCTGTGGG
>CALNAE010000051.1 GCA_937874315.1 uncultured Bifidobacterium sp.
TGCCCATCGCTCCTATCCCGTCGTCTTCGCGCTCCTCGATGGAGGCGTCGAAAGCTGCCTCCATGACGGCCAGTTCCTCGTCAGTCGCCGTCAACGCCTCACGGCGGATACGCGCGTCATGCTCGACCATGAGTGCGTCGAACGCGGTGCCATACTCGTCGCCATACTCTTCGGTGATGTAGGAGCGCACCCGTTGCAGATCGGGAAGCATCGGCCTATGCGTGTTGCTCGGTTCTGACATTTCCTTGGTTATCAGCTCACTCATGGTCTCGACCTCCTTTCATTGCTTTCCAATGTTTGTATTCGTTTCGGTATTTCGTGTGGAGGTGCAGCCATCCGACGTGCTCCCAGCTGACGTAGCAGTCGACCCAGTCATGCGAGCCGTGGAACTTCACATGCCACCACAAACCGCAATACGGGCAGCGAGCCAGTCTGCCGCCATCCAGCCGCCCGATTTTCGGCAACCGACAAGTTGTGAAATCAGCAATGCCCGGCACATAGTCGCTCATGATTCCTCCTTGATTCCAAGAGCCTCAGCAATGTTGGCATCAATTTGATTGCCGATGTGATAGAATTCCTGCATGTCTGCAGAGTGTCTTGCCTCTACTGGAGTCCAAGCCGCACGCATTGCAATGAGATTCGCGATGCGCAGCTGCTCGGCTATGGCGATGAGCGCATGCACTTCGGCCTCATCCTCTGGGTTGAGTCGGTACCCGCCTTTGATTGAGCTGAAGAGCTTCTTGGCTTCTTCGATATGGTTCATGATTCCTTCTCTTTCGGCACGAGTGATTGTCTTCTTCATGCTTCCTTGCTTTTGTATGGGTTGTCGGCGGCCTCGATCCTATCCACCGCCGCCTTGTAATAGCCAGGGTCCATTTCTATGCCGATGAAGCGTCTTCCTGTATTTTTACAAGCGACGCCGGTCGAGCCGGACCCCATGCAGTTGTCCAAGACCAAATCGCCCGAGTCGGTATAGGTTCTGATGAGATATTCAAGCAGGTCCACGGGCTTCTGCGTCGGGTGCTGCGGCCTGCCCACGGAGCCAAAGCTCAGCACGTCACACGGGTAGTTTGTATACCGCTGAATAGTCTCTCTCTTCTGCGAGGGACTTTTGCCTGCCATGGTTCCGAACTGAGATTCGCTGTGCTTCATCATTCTGTTGACCTCGATCAAACCCTGTGGATTGTATTTCATCTTCAGGCTGGCGTCTCTTACGTTCGCAGCTACGCCTTTCGAGAACACGCAGATATCCGCGTAGGATGTTAGCGGGCGGTTGTTCGCGTTGACGAAGTTACCCTTTTTTGTCTTCACCCAGATCCATTTGTATCTATACAGATCCGAGCATGAGTTTATCAGCTTGTTGGTGAATTGACCGCCTGCGAACAGGACGATTGCCCCTTGATGCTTTATTACCCTCTTGTACTCGCGCCAGAGATCATTGAAATCAATTATCGAGTCCCACTTGTTTGCGGTCGTTCCGTAGGGAAGATCGCAGAGCACCATGTCCACCGAGTCCGCGGGAATGTCAGACATGACCTCGAGACAGTCACCGCAGAACGTCGTCACATCATTTGTGATGCTCATGATTCACGCTCCCGGCTCTTTGCGAGATAAAACAGCTGGGAGTCCAGCACATATCCACCAGTAGCCATGCGACCGCACTCAATGGATACTCTGTCGGCTTGTTTCCGCTCCTCTTCCGTAAGGCTTAGCGCGTCGCGCCGGATACGCTTGTCATGGTCGGACAGGGATTCGATGGTGCGACCTTCGAATACCCGGGTGATGGACTGCCACGTGTACCACTCGTCGTAGGCCACGCCCCATGTCTCTTCGGATCCGCCCGACTCGTGTACGAGCAGCTGGGGGAAGGATATGACATCCGGGTTCGGCGGGTCGAGTACCAGATACAGTTCACGTTGACGCCCGTGGTACTCCGGTTCCGGCATGTTCTTGGTTATCAGCTCACTCATGGTCGGCCTCCAAGTCGATACGAGAGTATGGGGCATACTTTGGGTCGAGGCCTGTTCTGCCATAGCCACATTCGATGTATAGTCCATTCCGACGCAGTAGGTTACAAGTGCCGTCGCAGTGCATCGTCCACACGTCTTTCGCGTTGTCAAAATACAATCCCGGCTCCGTGGGCATCTTGGGCTTCGGGCGAAGGGCATA
>CALNAE010000052.1 GCA_937874315.1 uncultured Bifidobacterium sp.
GTGATGGCCGGCGGTATGAACGGCCCGGAGCGGCTGGGCGAGCAGGTACGTGAGCGCTTGATCCAAATCGATGAATCCCGGCGGTCGATGGAGGATGAACGCGACCGCACGTTGCAGCGTCAATTCGGCATCATCGACGCGTATTCGCAGCGGTTGCGGGTCCATGGAAACAACCGGCTACGTGAATTCAATCTGGTTGTGCCCTGGTTCGTCCAGAACGCATTGGTTCATTTCCTCTCCCCGCACGGTCTGGAGCAGTATTCCGGCGCCGCCTGGGGCACCCGCGATGTGTGCCAGGGGCCGTTCGAATCGGCGCTCGCCTTCGGCCACTACGATGTCGCGCGGATGATTCTGCTCAAGGTGTTCCGGCATCAAAATAGCGACGGCTCACTGCCGCAATGGTTCATGTTCGACGAATATGCCGCGATGTATCAGCATGATTCACACGGAGACATCCCCGTGTGGCCGTTGATGGCGGTCGGAGAATATCTGGATGCGACGTCGGATTGGTCGATTCTCGACGCGAAGGCCGGATTCTGGGAGACTCTCGACGGCAGCGCGGGAGCTTTTCGGCGTGCCGGCGAGCCTCGGTTCACGCCGACGGTGGGGGATCATCTTGAGCGCACGCTTTCATATATCCGCGCTCATCGTGTACCCGGGACCGAGCTCTTCAGCTATGGCGAGGGCGATTGGGACGACACACTGCAGCCGGCGCAGGAATCGATGAAGAAGGATATGGCATCGACATGGACAATCGCGCTGTTGTACCAGGCGGCCCACACGCTTGCCGGTCTGCTCAACGAGGCCGATTCGCGACGGTTCGGTGCGCTCGCCACGGCTTTTGCCAACGAAGCGGCGATTATTCGTTCGAATTTCACTAAAGATTTCATCTTCGACGGCGTGCTGGCGGGATATGTCTCGTTCCCGCAAGGCAAACCCACGCCGATGATCCACCCGAGTGATCAACGAACCGGCATCAAGTATCGTCTGATACCGATGACGCGTTCGATTATCGCGGGATTGCTCGATGAATCCGCTACACGGCGGCATGAGGTCATCATCGAGCGACATCTGCACTATCCTGACGGCGTTCGGTTGATGAGTAGTCCGGCCTCATTCCACGATGGCGTGACCACGGTGTTCAAACGAGCCGAGCAGGCGGCGAACGTTGGGCGTGAGATCGGGTTGATGTACACCCATGCCCATATTCGTTACGTTGAAGCGCTTGCTGCGCTTGGCCGCGAACGCTTGGGCGACGAGTTGCTCCGCATCAGCCCCGTCGGCCAATTCTCGAGACTGGCGATGAGTGAACCCAGACAGCGCAACTGCTATTTCGCCTCGTCCGACGCCGATTTTCCCGACCGATATACTGCCGCACGTGAGTGGAGCCGTCTGCGCGCCGACGCCGAGAATCCGGTGGGAGTGCGAGGAGGATGGCGAGTGTATTCCTCCGGGCCGGGTATTTATCTGCGGCAGATGATGCAGCATCTGTTTGGCATTCAGCTGCATGTCGATCGTGTCGTCTTCGATCCGATTCTCGAGATCGACGATGACGGAACGACTGTCGACGTCATGTTGTTTGGCGCCATGCGCCATGTTCGCTATCACGTGACTGACGATGATTCGTTGGTCGGCGTGGTCGCCGACGGGAGGGCGTTAAGCGGGCGTCACGAGGTCTTGCCGTATCGACGCGGTGGACTATCCGTCTCCGCGCGAGAGCTGGCGGATGCGCAGCACATCGAAGTGACGGTCGGCGGTCGCCGCTAACAGTATGCGCCGTTTCCCCATCTTTCTTGCTGCCTGGGGGTCGGCGCACGCGGTTGTCAGGAGAGTCAGTCAAGAGAACATCTCTGAAAGCCTGTTTGGAAGACCGTTTGCGAGAACCGTCCGAAAGCCTATTTGAGAAATTGTCCGAAAGAATCGGTTGAGAAAACCGGTTGAAAGAACGCACGAGAGATCGTCTGAGAGGATCATGTCATGCAACGAAGCCAACTTACGAACCTGCTATCTTCGATGACCCTAGAGGAGAAAGTCGCCCAGCTGGTCCAACTGACCGGGGACTTCTATTCCGACAAGGCCGATGACCGCACCGGCCCGATGGCGCAACTCGGAGTTAGCGACGAAGAACTGCGTAATGTCGGGACCATTCTCGGGGTATCGGGGGCCGGGGAATGTCGAAGAATTCAGCGGGATTATATGGAGCGTAACCGCCTGCATATCCCCACCATGTTCATGGCGGACGTCATTCATGGGTATCGCACCATATTCCCGATACCATTGGCACTCGGCAGCTCGTGGAACCCTGAGTCAGTCGAACGCGCCGCCGAGATCTCGGCGCGGGAGGCCTCCGTGGCCGGGCTGTCGCTGACCTTCTCCCCTATGGTCGATCTTGTCCGTGACCCGCGGTGGGGTCGCGTGATGGAGTCGACGGGCGAGGACCCATATCTCAACGCCATGATGGCACGGGCCTTCGTACATGGATACCAAGGGGAGGATCTGTCGAATGACCGGCACCGAGTGGCCGCCTGCGTGAAACATTTCGCCGCGTATGGCGCGCCGGTCGGTGGACGTGAATACAACACGGTGAATATGTCGGAACGCCAATTGCGAGACATGTACCTTCCCGGATATCGCGCGGCTGTCGACGCGGGTGCGGCGACGGTTATGACCGCGTTCAACACGGTCGATGGTATACCGGCGACTGGCAATCGCCATCTGTTCCGGGATATCCTGCGCAATGAATGGGGGTTCGACGGTGTGGTGATTTCCGATTTCAACGCCGTTAAGGAACTCGAGAATCATGGGGTCGCTGCAGATGACCGTGAGGCCGCCGAGCTTGCCATTCGCGCGGGCGTCGATATCGAGATGATGAGCATCTGCTATATGCGCGCGCTGCCGAATCTGGTGCGAAGCGGTGAAATCGATGAGGCGCTTATTGACCAAGCCGCCATGCGCATACTCACGCTGAAGAACGATCTTGGCCTCTTCGAACACCCATTGCGTGGGGCCGACGAGGACGAAGAACGCCGGGTAATCATGTGTGACGCGCATCGTCAGGCCGCCAGAACCATCGGCTCCCAATCCATCGTGCTGCTGGCAAACCATGACGATATTCTGCCGTTGCGCAGGACCACCACGGTGGCGCTGGTTGGGCCCGGCGCGTTGTCACATGACGTGCTCGGTTCCTGGTCGGCCGAAGGGGTGCAGCGGGAAGCGGTGACATTGGCCGATGGTCTGCGGCTGGGGGCGCAATCGCACGAGATCAATTTGCTGCTTCCCGAGCGTGAGCCTGCGGCGGGCGGACCCGTTGGTGCTGTTGGCGGCGTCGGCGATGATAAGGGCGGGCTCGCCAGCGGTGATGCGAGTGAGTTTGTTCGCGGTGAGGCGGGTAAACTTACTCGCGAATATG
>CALNAE010000053.1 GCA_937874315.1 uncultured Bifidobacterium sp.
TGAACTGCACCCCGATAGTTGGACTTGGTTTATAAGAATACATCCTCAGGTGGTGAGGGTCATCTCCCGGAATTCGATGGGGGTGCGGCCGTTGAGTTGTTGTTGTCGGCGTCTGGTGTTCCAGTGCACGATATAGCCGTCGAGTTCCCGTTTGAACTCGTCGAACGAATCGAACCTGCGTCCCGTGTAGAACTCGTCCTTGAGATGGCCGAACACCTGTTCGGTGGCCGCGTTGTCCAAACAGTTGCCCTTGCGGCTCATCGACTGGCGGATGCCGAGTGCTTTCAACCGTTGCCTCCACCAGCGGTGCTGGTACTGCCAGCCCATGTCCGAATGCAGGATCGGGTGCGCGTCATGAGGAATCTGGGCCTCCAGCATGGCCAGGAGGCGTTGCTGCTGGGCGAGATCGGGATGCCGGGAGATGTCCCAGGCGATGATCTCCTTGCTTCCCATGTCGTAGACGGGTGCGAGGTAGGCCTTCGTGGCGGCGACCTTGAACTCGGTGACGTCCGTTCCGAGTTTCTCGAATGGCGTGCCGGCGGTGAAGTTCCGTTTCAACAGGTTACGCACGTGCACACCGGTATCACCCCGGTATGAGCTGTAATGTTTCCACGGGTTCCTGGCACGGATCCGACAGTGCAGGCCCATGCGTCGCATGACCTTCAACACGCTCGTGGCGGACACCCGCACACCGAACTCGTGGAGGAGGCTCATCAAGGATCTGCCGGTGCCCGCACCCGTTCGGGCACCGATGCCGGACCTCGTCGATCAACGGTTCGAGATCCGGTTCGTGACGTGTCCTTTGCCGGCAGGGCCTGGAGTTTTTCCAGGTAAGCGACCTTCGTTCTCAAATACTCGATCTCGTCGCGCAAGGCTTGACTACCCGCGGATTCCGGCTGCACCGTGCTCCTCGAACCTTTAGGCCTTCCCTGCGGCTTCGCGCGCAACGCCCCGGCACCATTGGTGCGGTACTTACTGCACCAATGGGTCACCGGGGATCTGCTCGCGATACCATACTTAGCCATGACCTGGGTCAGACTCATGCCGTGATCAATGACATCACGCACGGCCGCGAGTTTCATCTCATACGAATACGATCGCTTCCCACCCGCGCCCATCACCGCCTCCAGACCGCCGGACCGGAACAGCACGATCCATTCCTCCGCAGTTTGGCACGGCATGCCCATCTCCCGCGCCAACCGATGCTGGCCATACCCATCTCTGATAAGCTCCACCGCTCGACTCCTGAACACGGCGTCATACCGTCGACGCCCATCGCTCTCAGACACAATAGTTGCACCTCCCCATTATCGAACCCACATCATCACAGTCCAACATTCGGGGTGCAGTTCACTTCAACCCGACCAGCCCACCCACACCAAACAGCGAAAAGCCCATTAAATTTATACGAATTCGTACATATTTACCCTTAAGCCCCGCTACCGGCATCACGCCGAGGGCGGGGCCTTTTCTGCGTTCTGCTCGTGGTGTTAACTCACGCGGTTTCGTATCCTGTTGGATATGAGCAATGAACAGCAGCAGGATTCGACCGTTGTGGCGTTCGTGTGCACACACAACGCATGTCGCAGCCAGATAGCTGAAGCGTGGGCCAACAAGTATGCCTCAGAGGGCATCCGTGTTGTCTCAGCGGGAACCCATCCTGATGAGATGGTCGATCCTGGTGCCGTAAGAATCATGAGATCGAATCACGGCATCGACCTGTCCGGCAAGCATCCCAAACGTTTGGATGAGGTGGGCGGAATCGATGTGCTGGTCACCATGGGGTGTGGCGTGGCCTGCCCATACGTACCAGGTGCGCTGCTTGTCGAGTGGGATATACCTGATCCGATGGGCGGCAGAGATGAAGCATATGATGAGGTCATCGAACTGATTCGGAGCAAAGTCAAGGTCCTGATCATCGAGTTAGGCTGCCGATGTGAGATATTCCGGAGAGCATCTCGACTATGACGATTACGACGACGTGACCACTCGACCAAAAGTGCAGGCCGAACAGCATGACAACACCGACAAGGAACGCAACCAGCGCACCCGCACACTCC
>CALNAE010000054.1 GCA_937874315.1 uncultured Bifidobacterium sp.
TGTCAGTGCTAAGTGACACCGATCACAAGGGTGCTACGGGCAGCCTCGACCACATCTTCAGTGATAACGGTCAGCTCGTTGAGGCGCAGGATGCGTTCGATCTGGACAAAAAGACGATGCAACAGCCGGAAATTACCCCCGGTCAGCCGCACGATCGCAGCGACCGCCTGAGCATCGGTAAAATCAGCATCGTTGAGTGAAAGACCAAGGTCGCGCCAACGTCTTGTCAGCACGAATGTCAGTTCCTTCTCTTGCAGGGGTCTATAATGATGGGAAAAGCCCACCCGACTGAAAAGTTGTGGGTAGCGCGCCATTCGTTTGTCAATCCCGGGCATACCGATGAAGATAAGACTGATACCTTGTCGATCGAACAGGTCACGCAACCATTCCAGCGCCGTCATGCTCAACCGTTCCGCCTCATCGACGATTAGCAGTTCAATATAGCGGGTCGTGTGGTCGATGATTCTCTCTTGGCCTTGGACATGGGGACGTACATGATCATCGATGCAGATCTCGGCACGGGCAATAAGTGCCGGCACGTCATGTCTCAACTCCTGCACGCTGCAACTGACCGTGGGAGTGAAGAAGATAGCTCGGGATTTTGCGAGGTGAGCATTGACCTTTGCTTGATCTGATCCGCGCGGTCCCCATTCCTCCAAAGTTTTCCCAACTACGTGCCAATGGGTGTATCGACGGGCGGAGAGTGTCTTCCCGACCCCGGCAGGTCCATGGCACAGGCCAATATAGCGATGTTTGCGAACGGCATCTGCAAACTCACTGAAGCGACGATGCTCCTGGGTCGCGATGAAGCTGGTAGTACGTGCTGTGCGCATCAGTCCCCCTCGCTGTAGATGCGCAGACGTCTTCCTTTCTGCCGTCCTTTGGCTTCGGTGCCGGACAATGTTACCGGCACCGCTGGCTGAGTAGGACGAAAGACAGGAGAGGGGAAAAAGTCGGCTACGCGGGCCTTTCTTTCTGCAATCCGGTTTCGTAGATGCCGACGATGGGCGATGCGGGCAGTCTGTATGTCTTTCAGGGTAATGCTGTCCCCGGCATGATCTGCACTCACGGCCCGGCAGAGAAAGGTATTGCGGTGAAAAACCCGTATCTCACCCATATCGCGGGGATCGTAACGAATCATCACGGTCTCGCCGACATAGGCTGCGAGTGTCGGATCAAAGTATCGCAGTCCTTCGAAACGAATGCCGTCCCGATGGACCGTGCGAGGTCTGGCAACCATGACCAGTAGCGTATCCAGTTCCTCCACCGTTTCGGGCATACGGGGCAGCCATCCATCGCCACACCACGCTTTGGCAGGGGCCATCCCGATAGTGCTATGTGGTCGAGTGTTGTACGTTGAGACGATGTAATCCCCAATCGTGGCGTCCAGTTCGGCGAGTGACAAACGAGGGGGCGAAGACAATTTGCCTTGACACAGATTGCCCGGAAGTTCGGGCAACAACTCGGTATTGATGGTACGGAACAACCGTTCGATCTTCCCCCGGCCCTGCGGACGGGCAACGCCTGAGTAGATCAGACGAAAGCGAAGGTCCGCCGATGCCTGTTCGAGATGAAGGCTGGTGAAGTCCGACCCGTGATCGACATACAACGCGTCTGGAATACCGCACACTGGCCATCTCGGATTGGCCTTGCGCCAAATCGCCTGCCGAAGTGCGAGCGAGGTGTTGAGCGCAGAAGGCGCACCCAACATCACCATATAGCCGGCAACCGCCCGCGAATGGTCGTCCATGACCGTTGTCAGCCATGGCCGTGCTTCCTTGCCACACGCATCGACAATCAGGATATCAAGCTGGGTATGATCGGCCTGCCATATCGCATTCGGCCGGGAAGCCCGATGACGATGCACCAGTTCATATTTGTCCCGGAAGACGGCGCTGCTCTCGTGTGCCAAGGTCAGCATCGCCGGATCAATTTCGCGCACGATACTCCGAACGCTACCATAGGATGGTTTCCGCCACCCCTGCTCGGCGGCCAGTATAACGATACGTCGATGGATAGCTGCAATGGATGACGGTGGCTTGAGAAGTGCCATTCCCTCAATCAGTTCGACCATTTCCTTAGGGAAGGTGCGCGTGCCAGCCTCAGGCCGCATCGGACGCATAAGACCAGCGGGACCGGAAAGACGGTAGCGTGCAATCCAGCGCCGGACTGTGCGGATCGAGATGGCAGCATCCACGGCAACTTTCGTCAACGGCACGTTATCAATCAGATATGGTCGTAACACGGCCATACGCATTGCTACCTCGGTGCCGTTGGTTCCTGGCACTCGATCATCTGCCATGGTGATCGCCCCTGTCCGATAGAGGGTCGTTAAACGGACTCATGTTGAGAGGTGGCGCAACTCACGGAAAACAGCCACCCACCGAGTCTCATATGAATGGTACCATATAAATTGCAGTCATGGGGCCTTATACGTTACAGTCTGATTCATGACGCACACACTGATTGGCTACGCCCGCTGCTCGACGGACAAGCAGGATCTCGCCGCCCAGCAGGACGCTCTGCTCAAACTCGGCGTCGCGGCTGATCGGATCTACACTGACAAGGGATTCACCGGGACGAACCGGGACCGGCCCGGTCTCGACCAGGCGCTGGCGGCGGTGCGCAACGGCGACACGCTGGTCGTGCCAAAGCTCGACCGGCTCGCCCGGTCCGTGCCCGATGCACGTGCGATCGGAGACAGCCTGGCCGCTCGTGGCGTGAAGCTCCAACTCGGTGCCAGTGTCCACGATCCGTCCGATCCGATGGGAAAGCTGTTTTTCAACATTCTTGCTACCTTCGCCGAATTTGAAGCGGACCTCATTAAACTTCGAACCCGTGAAGGGATGGCGGTCGCGCGCGCCAAGGGCAAGCTACGCGGGAAAAAGCCCAAGCTGTCCGATCGGCAGCAGAAGGAACTTCGCCGCATGT
>CALNAE010000055.1 GCA_937874315.1 uncultured Bifidobacterium sp.
TCGCACAGCGTTTTGAGGAACCCATCCGCCGGCACGATGAAGCCGCCCTCGCCCGGAACCGGCTCGGCGATAAGCGCCGCGATATCCTCGTGGCCTACCAGCAGCTCCATGCGCTTGATGCTCGCCTTCGCAGCGGCGACGCCGTCCGCCCCGAAGCTGTCGCGCAGCGGGTATGAATACGGCACGCTGACCACATCCGGCGCGAACGGCCCGAAGCCGCGCTTGTACGGAGAGGCCTTCGTGGTCATCGACATCGTCAGATTCGTGCGGCCGTGGAAGGCGTTGTCCATCACGATGACGGTCGGACGGCCCGTGTAGCGCCGAGCGATCTTGACCGCGTTCTCCACCGCCTCGGCACCCGAGTTCAGCAGCACGCTTTTCTTGGCGAAATCGCCCGGCGTATGCTCCGCCAGCTTCTTGCACACCTCGACATACCCGGTATACGGCGTCGTGGCGAAGTTCGTATGCGTCAGTTTGGCGACCTCGCTCTGCACCGCATCGACCACTTCGGGCGCCGCATTGCCCACGCCTGTCACCGCGATGCCCGCCGCCAAGTCAAGGAAGCGGTTGCCATCCACATCGGTAATCACCGACCCGGACGCGCTTTCGGCGAATATCGGCATCGCCGCGCCCACGCCAGCGCTCACATACTGCCTGTGCTCCTCCATAAGCGCACGCGAGCGCGGCCCGGGAATCTCGGTCACCAGCTTGCGCGCGATCCGGGGAACATCCTTGAGTGCCGTCACGCTTGGTCGAGCAAGCGTTGCCGTATCTTGTGCCATCGTTATCATTCTGCCTTTCCGTAGCATCGCTACGCTGTTTGAATTATGTGGATTGCGATTGGTCTTAAGTTGCGTTGAGTACTGCATTGCGCTACCTAGGAACCCGTGTATCGGGAGCCTTGTACCTGAAGCCTTGCGGCCCCAGCCCTCAGATCTCCTTGAGCAGGGCCTTCATCTTGTCGCTTTGCGGGTTGTCGAACACGGACTGCGCCGGGCCCTGCTCCACGATTCGGCCATCGTCCATGACGATGATCTGGTCGGCGATGCCGCGCGCGAACGCCATCTCATGGGTCACGATCATCATCGTGGTGCCCTCGTCGGCGATCCTGCGAATCACCTGCAGCACCTCGCCCACCAGCTCCGGGTCCAACGCGCTGGTCGGCTCGTCGAACAGGATCGCATGGGGCTTCATGGCCAGCGCCCTGGCGATGGCGACACGCTGCTGCTGGCCACCGGAGAGCCGGTCGGGGTACATGCTGAACAGCTCTTCGGCGATCCCGACCTTGTCGAGGCTCGCCACCGCCACTTCGTGGGCTTCGTCGCGCCCTAGTCCGCGGATGTCGCGCAGCGGCATCATGACGTTGCCGATCACGTTCTTGTTGGCGAAGAGATTGAAATGCTGGAACACCATCGCGATCTCCGAACGCTGCGAGGCCAGTTCGCCCGTCTTCGCCGGCATGTTCACGCCGTTGATCGACTGCATGCCCATCTCGCGGCCATTGACCACGATCTCTCCGGAATCCGGTATCTCCAAGTGGTTGATGCAGCGCAGCAGCGTGCTCTTGCCCGAACCGCTCGACCCGAGCAGCGCGAACACCTCGCCCTCGCGCACCGCCACGTCGATGCCCTTGAGCACCTCCCTGGCCCGCCGCTCGCGATGGAGCCGCTGCCCGAACGTGGGGTGCTCGAGCGGAATCATGAAGCTCTTATGCACATCCTTGCATTCGATGATGAACGGCCTGTCGGTCTTATCGGGATTATCAGCCATATCAATACTGTCATTTGGCGACATTGCGGTTCACCCTCCATTCGGCGAGCTTGACCAATCCCGAAAGCGGCAGGCTTATGGCCAGGTAGATGATGGCCGCCGCGGTGTAGGCCTCGGTGACCTGGAACGTGGTGGTGGCCACGACATTGGCCTGCTTGAGGATCTCGGTCACGGCGATCACCGAAGTCAGCGCCGTGTCCTTGACCATCGAAATGACGTAGTTTCCCAGCGGCGGCACCGAAACGCGCAGCGACTGCGGGATGATGATCTTCGCCATCGCGCGCGGCGGCGTGTAGCCCAAGGAAAGCGCCGCCTCCATCTGCCCCCGGTCGATCGAATTGATCGACGAGCGGAAGACCTCGGAGACATACGCCGCGTAGTTCAGGCCCAAGCCGAGGATGCCCGAAGCGATCGGATCGATATGGATGCCGATGTTGGGGAACACATAGTAGATGTATATGAGCTGCACCAGCAGCGGAGTGCCGCGCAGGAATTCGACGATCACCACAACCGCCTGATTGAGGAACGGGATGTGCGCGATCCTGACCAGGGAGAGGACCAACCCGACCACTACCGCCAGAATAAGGGAGTAGAAGGTCAGATTGAGCACCATCGGAATGCCCGAGGCCAGGAGCGGAATCATCGACAGCGTGTTACGTAAGAATTCCAACGTAGCTACCTTTCAACGCGACGACATGGACGATATGACAGTGACGAGGTCATAGGCGAGGCAAGTCGCTGGTCACTTGATGTAGGAACTGGCGGGCATGTCCCATTTCTTCATGATCTTGTCGTAGGTGCCATTCGCCTTGATCTTCTTCAGGCCGGAATTGATGGCCGCCAGCCGATCGCTGTCGTCCTTGCGGACGCAGGGAGCGACCTCGTTGCTGTAATGCGGGGTTTCGGGATTGACGACGCGGATGTCCAGGTTCGGGTTCTGCTTGAGGCTGTATGCCGCGACGGGCTGGTCGGTGACCGCTCCATAGATGTCGCCGTTCACGATCGCCTGGACCATGGTCGCCTGGGAGTCGAACAGCTTGACCTTGCCCGGAGAAAGCGTGTTGAGCAGATCGGCATAGGCCGTGCCGGTCACCGTTCCCAGCGGCTTGCCCTTGAGCTGGTCGTAGGTCTTCACCGAGGTCTCGGACTTCTTGACGATGATGGCGTCATGCAGCACATAGAAGGAATCGGAGAAGTTGACCTGCTTCTTGCGCTCAGGCGTGATGAACATGGCATCGTTGCTGATGTCGATCTTCTTCGTGTTCAGGCTGGCGATGAGCGTGGAGAAGCTGGTGACCGAGTTCTTAACCTTCCAGCCGTTCTCCTTCGCGATGGCCATCATGATGTCGCCGTCGATGCTGGTGAGCGT
>CALNAE010000056.1 GCA_937874315.1 uncultured Bifidobacterium sp.
CGTCTGAGGCGATGAGCGCCACGCTGGCGAGTACCGGTGCCGGATGGCCGATGGCGCGGCTGTGCGGGTGTCCGCATATCGGCGCGAGATGAGGTATTCGAGACGCTAGGGGAGCATGCCGAAATGCTCGAGCAGCACTTTCACCCCGATGAGTATCAGTACAACGCCTCCGGCAACCTGCGCCGGTTTTTGCCAGCGTATGCCCACGATCTTTCCTAGGTGCAGACCGGTTACGGACAGAACCGCCGTAACCGCGCCGATCAGGCTGACGGCCAGCCACACGCTCACCTTCATGAAGGCCAGGCTCACTCCCACGGCAAGGGCGTCAATGCTGCAGGCGATCGCCAACGGCAGCATATGCCGCCAATCGAATTGCGAATCGCGGGTATCGACCGTGTCCTTTCGAAACGCCTCCCTGATCATGTTGCCGCCGAGCACGGTCAGCAGGACGAAGATGATCCAGTGGTTCACGGCGCCGAGATACGCGCTCAGCTCGGTGCCGATAGCGATGCCGATGAGGGGAAACAGGGCTTGAAAACCGCCGAACCATAATGCGGTGGCAAGTGCGTCACCGGTTTTGATGTGTATCGCCGTCATGCCTTTGCCTATCGATACGGCAAAGGCATCAAGAGATACGGAAATAGCTATGGCTATGAGTGCAATGATCATATTCGGTATTCGCTGGGTTCATCCCATGTGGGATGGGCCTCGACGGTTTCGCCCGCCTACGCCTAGGATACCGACACAGAACTGCCGGTCTGTATGCCGGCTTTGAATTCCAAGCGAAATGCCGTTCGGATGTCGTTGGTTGTTGTTGTGAACCCTACCAGCGTTCGGTCCGTTTTGTCAATACCCTGTAGGCTGCGACGACCGGTGATATTGCAGCATAATACAGCTGTGGGCGGGACCCGTACCGGATCCCGCCCACCATACAAGCGTTTGTTATGCCACGCTCACTGCTGGGCGGCGAGTCGTTCGCGCGCCTCCTCGATGGCCTGCTCGGCCTTGTCGACGCTGGTCCAGTAATCGCCAGGCTGGACCTCCTTGCCGGGTTCGAGCGCCTTGTACTGCTCGAAGAAATGCTTGATCTCGGCCTTGTGGAATTCGTTGACGTCGTCGATGTCCTTGATGTCGTTGAAACGCACGTCATCGGGAACGCACAGCACCTTGTCGTCGCCGCCGGCCTCGTCGACCATATGATACAGGCCAACGGCGCGGCACTTGACGATGCAGCCGGGGAACACCGAGTTCGGAATCATGACGAGGGCATCCAGCGGATCGCCGTCCTCGCCCAGCGTGCCGTCGATGTAACCGTAATCATCCGGGTATCCCATCGCGGTGAAAAGCGTGCGATCAAGGAAGACCTTGCCACTGTCGTGATCGACCTCGTACTTGTTCTTGGAACCACGGGGGATTTCCACGACGACGTTGAATGATTCTGCCATTTGTATGCTCCTTTGTATTGCCGATTTGTCTCGAACAATCCGGTTTCGGGCGCGATGCCCAAACCCTGCCTCCCAGCATACCCGCCAGCGGGCACAGGCCAACGCCCGCTCGTCCGCCGTGGGACACGTCGATGGATGCCCCGCCGTATGCCGAAACACATCAGTATTCGACGCTGAGAATATGGGCCACGTCGCTCCATGGCGCGAGTGAGACGAAGTTGTCCCAGCCCCATTGGAATTCGCGTCCCGTCAATTCGTCGCGCATGATCAGTGCGTGATCGGTGGGCAGATCGTAGTCACCCAATTCGAGGTGAACCATCGACTGATGGGCGTCATGCCCGTCGAGGTTGACCACGACCACCAGCGTGTCCGGTCTGCCGGTTCCGGTAAGCGCCGCCGGAGTGTGCCGCGCGAAGGCGATGATATTCGGGTCGTCGCTTTCCAACACCGTGAGGTTATGGTAGCTCGCGCACGCCGGATGGCGTCGGCGAATCGAGTTGAGCGAGGTGAGCAGCTCGGCGATGCCATACCGTGGGGCGTCGCGCCAGTCCCGGACCTTGATCTCGTATTTTTCATTGTCGAGCTGCTCTTCGAAACCGGGTCGCTGCCGGTTTTCGATCAGCTCGTAGCCGTTGTAGATGCCCCACGACGGTGAGCCCATGGCGGCGAGCACCGCACGCACGGCGTGACCGGCGATGCCGTTGTCGCGAATATAGTCGGTAAGGATGTCGGGCGTGGTGGGCCAGAAGGTGTTGTGTTGATAGAATGCCGCATCACCGTTGGTTTGCGCAAGGTATTTGCCCAGTTCTTCCTTGGTGTTGCGCCAGGGGAAATAGCAGTGCGACTGGGTGAATCCGGCGTAGCTCAGCGCCCGCATCATACCCGGGCGGGTGAAGGCCTCGGCGAGGAACAGCGTTTCCGGGTGTCGTTTGGTGACGGCCGCGATGACGTCCTGCCAGAAGCGCACGGGTTTGGTGTGGGGATTGTCGACACGGAAGATCGTGACGCCGGCGGCGACCCAGAGGTCCATGATTCGCTCGACCTCGCGCTCGATGCCGGGCATATCCTCGTTGAAATCGATGGGATAGATGTCCTGGTATTTCTTCGGCGGGTTCTCGGCGAAGGCGATGGAGCCGTCGGGCTTGTGCAGGAACCAGTTCGGATGTTGTTTCACCCACGGATGATCCGGTGAGCATTGCAAGGCGAAGTCAAGCGCGACCTCCAAGCCCAACTCGTGCGCCCTGCGGCAGAATGCCTTGAAATCGTCCATGGTGCCGAGCAATGGATCGACGGTGTCGTGACCTCCCAGGCTGGAACCGATGCCAAATGGCGAACCCACGTCATTCGGCCCCGCGACCAATGTGTTGTTGCGGCCTTTACGGTTGGTGGTGCCTATGGGGAAGATCGGCGGCAGATAGACCACGTCGAAGCCCTCGTCCGCCGCGCGTTCCAGACCTCGTATCGCGGTGTGCAGATTGCCCTGGGTAATCGTGTGCGTATCGGGATCCTGTCGTGCGCCTTCGGAACGTGGAAAGAACTGATACCAAGCGGCGAAACTTGATTTCGGACGCTGCACGCGCAGAGTCCGGACGAAGGTGGACACGGCGTCTCGCAGCGGGTGGGTGTCGTGCAGCTGGTCGATGACGTCGCTCTCGGCAGCTGCGAGACGAGCGCCGTCGTCGGTGTTTTCGTCCGCTAGGACGGAGGCCGCGCGCTCGAGCGCACGACGATTGCGCACATGCAGCCCGGAATCATCGCTCCGGGCCCAGCGCCGTAGCAGATTGGCCCCGGACTGCAGGGCGTTTTCGGCATCGTCATGCATGGTCACTTTGATGCGTGCGTCGTGCAGCCACGTGGCATAGGAATCCTGCCATCCCTCGATGGCTATGGTCCAGTCCCCTAATTCTCGTTTGACGGCGGGCCAGGCGCCCTGCCATGGCTTGGTGTCGCTGTGCTCGCCGGCCTGCAGCTGAACCGTCCACCGATCGAGCCCCGGGTTGGCACAGGTCATCGCCGTCCGTTGCATCTCACGGCCCCGGGTGTTGCGTAGCACCGCGGTCGCGCCTATTGCTCCGCGGCCCTCGGCGAATATCTGAGCCGAGACGTCGAATGGCTCACCCAGCTCCGTGCGCATGGGGAAACGGTCGTTCTCCACGTTGGGCGTAACGTCCATGATCACCACGCGTCCAAACTGTCCCGGTTCCTTCACGGCAAGGCTGGGCGCGGGGGCATCGACGGTGAACGCGGCACGGACCGTGGCGGACCGCGGCGTCGTCTCATTGCCGTCAGAGGTCGCCGCGCGCCGCGTGCGGGTGGGCAGCGGATGGTTCGTTCGGGTCGTCTTCTTTCCCTTGGCCGTTCGATGCGGCGAAGGGCCCGAGCTCGAGCCTGACGTCGGCATTGATGCGTGTCGACTATCCGGTGTGGGTTGAATATCGCGTGGGGCGTCAATCGCGGTGTCGGATTTATTGGGCGACACGGCCGCGCTTGTGGAAGATGACGGGTGAATGGTGTGCGTGGTGCGCCTACTGGCGCGTTTTCTGGCTGCCATACCTCCCATTGTAGGGGTGTCAAACGCCGAATTGTGCATCTTGCCGGGTCTGTGCACAACACGCTGATGACCCCGGCCTTCGACCACAACCTCGCAAATCGTGGTTCGAATCCTCGACGACATGTCAGGCTCATGACATACGTCATGACGACGGGTCCGGGCGTATTACCAACGAAAGGACAACCATGAATACAGCGTTACGCAACAGGATCACCGCGCTGTTTGCCGTGATGGCAGCGATGCTGATGGCTATCGCTCTTCCCGGGACCGCAAACGCGGCGGATCTGCATCTGGCCGGATCGGATCATTATCTGACGTATCGGGTCGATGGCGAACAGCTCTTCATCGGCGTGGTCACGCAGGACAATAGTGGTGAAAACTATTACTGCATAGAGGCCGGTGTGCCGGTGGACTACGGCATTCAAGAAGTCAAGGCCATCGCCGATTCCGATGATGCCCGGCGGCTCGCGTGGCTTATGGACCACTATCGAGACGGCGGCGACAAGGAGGCGCAGGCCGCCATCGGCATGATGGCACATGATCGGTATGATCGTGACCAGAGCATGTGGAAACGGCATCGTTCGATCATCGTGCAGACCTATCCGGGCCTTCAGGCGCGGGCCGACGAGCTTTGGAGACAGGCCGGGGAACACGCGCCGGCGTCCGCCGCCGTCGAACAGCATTTCATTCAGGGCCGGCGGCAGGGCAATGTCGAGGTGAGTGTTCGCAACGCCGATGGGAAGCCGGCCCGGGGGGTGCGTTATACCGTGTCGTTGCAAGGCCCCGCGGCTTTTGATGGCGGATCGACGTCGGTATCGGGCGTGTCCGGTGTCGAATCGATTTCCCACGCGTGGGTGGCAACCGGTGCCGGTGAGGTGAGCGCCTCGGTGACCTATGAACGTGCGGTATTGGACCATATCGTGAGCCTGCAGGATTTCGTACGATTCGCGGGAATGAAACAGAGCGCCGGTGAGGTGGCGCGCTTCACCGTGCGCAAGGATTTTGCACCCACGATATCCACGCAGGTCAGTGCGAAGAAGGTCGATGCCGGGCAGACGGTCGGTGACGTCGTTGTATCAGGGGTGAGTTCGGCCGATGACGACTGGGTTCCCGGTCTCGCGTTGAAGGCGACGGGGTGGTATTTCGACGCTTTGCCCGCTGCGGCGATGAACCACCCGATCGCTCCGAATGCCAAGGAAAGCGCATCCGGTTTTCTTCAACGACTCAAGGAATCGGGCTATCGACCCGCGGCGTTCGGTACCGCCACCTTCACCGGGCCGGATCAGCAAGTCGAAGTCAAGGCGACTATGTCCGCAAATGGAGGCCAAGACTACCTGACTCCGGATACCTCTGGATTTGGGACATGGGTATGGGCCTTCGAACGCATTCAGCAGAGCGATGAGGCGAAGTCCTACCTGCTGGCCGATACCGTCACCGGATTCCCGGAGCGCAAGGAGACCAACACGCATCGCGGGGTCGTTCGCGTGCAGTCGACGGTGAGCGAACACAGCGCAACGGTTGGTTCCGAACTGAGCGACACCATCACCGTCACCGGTTTTCCCGATGATCATGGTTCCTTCACCGGCGATGAGCAGTACGGCTTCGGCGCCGACGAGCCGCTGGCGCAGGTAAGGGTCTGGTGGTCGGGTGATGCCGATGACCAAACTCAGGATGCACGATATCGGCCTGAGACCGCGGCCGAACCCGCCGCGGACGACCATCACCGGCTGATCGGCAGTTGGGATTATGAGGCGAAGAACGCAACGATCAGGGTCGGCGCCGGCGCGAAGGACGCCCACGGCAATCCGGTCAATATTGTCGCGAAGGACCATGGCTGGTATGTGTTCGTATGGTCGTTTGCGGGCGATGATCGGGTGATGCCGGCGGCCAGCGGCTACGATGACGCATGGGAACGCACACGGGTGGAGGAATTCGCCGTGCCCAAAGCGCCGTCGATCACCACTCGGGTGGATCCCGACAAGGTCGGTATCGATGAGGAATTCCGTGATTGCGCGACGGTACGCGGCGATCTGGATGAGGGCGCCTACGTGGAATTCACTGCGTATGGCGCGGTCGAGCCGAATGCCGAACCCGGGTCGAGCACGCCATTATTGGATCGGGCCCGTGCCGAACTTGACCAGGGGCGCGGCGAACAGACCGTGTGTTCGCTCAAGACGCGCTCGCCGAAAGCCGGCCTGGTCTATTGGAAGGCCACGGTGCTGAGCCGAGAAGGCGACGTGCTCACCACTCATGAGCTGGGGGCACCGGGCGAGATCGTTACGGTTCGACAGCCTCCGGCTCCGACTCCCGAACGTCCCAAACTGGCTTCCACCGGGGCATCGGTGGCCGTGGCGGTGGGCGTCACGATGGCTGCCATGACGACAGGCGTCGTCATGCTGATAGCCATTCGCAGGCGTTCGAGAATGTAGTCGATTCCGCGATGGATCGGGTGGAACATTGCTTGGGCTGGTCTGGACTGGGCTGAGCTGGGCTGGGCTTAGACGGTGAGAACGTTCGCAACTAGGATGCTGTCTCGGTTTTGCGTTGACTCGACGCGAATCGAGACAGCATTCCAAGTCGTCTCGACGCCCGGAGCCAGTGCGTCAGACACCGCGAATCTGCGAAAGAAGATCCTTGGGAGAGACCCACATGTTGGGATAATTCCTCGCCCAACGCACCATGCCCTGCTTGTCGACGAGCACGCTTGGGTTCGTCGCAGCCGCCAACCATTTCAGCATCCTTGAGCTGGGATTGCCGGGCATCGACGACGTCGGGGTCTGCCGGGCGAATCAGTCCTTGGAAGTCGGGTTATTCCCGAGAATTCGGGGGATATAGCGTTGCATCATAACGGCTCCGACCAGACCGCAACAGCCGATGAGCACGGCGGCGGCAGGCAGGCCGGCCAACGCGGTCATGCCCGAAATCGCGAGAGGGCCTACGGCCGACCCCGAATCGGTAAACGTTCTCCAACCTCCAAGGAAACTGGGCATGGCGTCAGGTGCATAGCGCGAGGCGAGATCCGCGCCCAACGTCATGACGATGCCACTGCCCAGACCGTTGGCGATCGAGATGAAAACCGCGACGGCGATGTATCCCCATTCGGCGGTGGCGAAGGGCATGAGCAGATGCCCGAGACTGATGCCCACCAGCACTGGAACCGCGGCCCAGCGACGCCCGAAACGGTCCATGATTTGGCCTGAAGTATAGAACAGCGACAGATCGACGGCTCCGGCGATACCCATAATGAGTGCGATATGTGAGGCCGAGATGTTGAGTTGCACGCCCCACAGGGGCAGAATGACCTGCCGTGAGGCACGCATGAGTTGCAGGATGCCGGCGGCGGTGCCGAGCCTGACTAGGATGGGGAAATAGGTGAAGATGGGTAAACGGTGTCGCTGCGCCGGAGTTGACGAGGCTGCCGAAGCGGTCGTGGAGGAAATTGCGGGAAGGCTTGCATGATTGACACCCAGCGTCGGCAGATCGTGTCGCGTCGCAGATCCTCGTCGGCGTGACTCGGCGTTCGCCCGATTTCTGCTCAGGACCTGTTCGGGATCCGGCATCACCTGCAGGGCTACCAAAACCGCGACGCAGGCGACGACGTGAATCCAGTACACGTTGTGCGAACCGGCAAGTGCGATGACCGGCGAGGCGATGAACGGTCCGATGAAATAACCGATTCGTGTGGTCCCTCCCAGCAGCGACATGGCCCGCGCACGATACCACGGAGGCGTCCACGTGGTGAGAAAGGCCTGCCGGGCCAGGTTGAATGTGGCCGAGGCGATGCCGATCATGAGTACCCCGCCCGCCAGCATCACGAGATTCGGCGCGTGCCAGCACACGATTGCCGAGACGATGGCGATGATGGCCGCCGCTCGCATGGCCACCGTCTCTCCCCAGCGTGCCACGACGAACCCGCTGGGCAGGTCCCCTATCACCACGCCGATCATCAGCAGTCCCGAAACGATACCGGCGGCGGCGATGCTGGCGCCAAGCGATCGTGCCGTCAACGGCACCACGGGAATCAGGGCGCCTTCACCGGTGGCAAAGAGAATGGCGGGAAGATACACAGGCACGAACAGATGACGCAGGAAATCGGTCTCGCTACGGTCCGACGATAATCCCCCGTGTTGTGTCATACCTGGCCTCCTCACAGCATACCGTGGCTCTGGGCTCCGAGATCGGTGTGGTTGGGAGCAACTCGAAACACCGTTCCTTGCCGAGCATATCGCGCCGCATGACCACCGGGGCGTCATGGTTGATATGCGGAACTGTGATGAACATCGCATAATCTTTCCGTTTACGTAGGTGTCATATGGGTCTCGTCCTTGTATAACGCTGTACGGTACATATAGCGATCGTTGGACCAAACAAGGTAGGAACGTATTCGGAACGTATAACGTATAAGGAGAATGTGATGAATGAGGCTAGGACGGTGATATTGCACGCTGCCGAGGGTGCGAAGGATGTGGTCCGGGCGGTAGACGCGGCTCGTCGCCTGCATGCGGAGCATCCTGAGCTGAACATTCGTGTGATCGTCAATGGTGCGGCTCTTGATGGCCTGATCGCGCCCGAGGCGCCGGCCGCCCCGGAAGGCGTGCATGTTCAGGCATGCGCTTTCGGCTTGTGCAAGCGCGGTATCGATGCGAGCGTTCTGCCGAGTGGTGTGGAGACGGTTCCGGCGGCTGTCACGGCGATTGTTGAAGCCGAACTTTCGGGGGCCGCCTACGTGCGCATCTGAGGCCATGCCGCGACGACCTTCGCCGTTGGAAGGACGACGTCCTACGAAGACCGATCTGGATTATTTCCGCAGTCATCCGCAGATCGGTCTTGATGATATCCTGCCGTCGGGAGAGGGGCCATTGCGCCTGTTGATCGTCGGCATCAACCCGGGATTGTGGACGGCGGCGGTCAATGCCCCATTCGCCCATCCGGGCAACCGGTTCTGGCCATCACTGACGCGCGCCGGCGTGATCGACGAAAACGTCGATGTGTCACGCGGGATGAGCCAGCGTCAGGCCGACGCTCTGGTGCGGCGAGGAATTGGTCTGACGAATCTCGTGGCTCGTCCGACGGTCCGCGCAGATGAATTGAGTCGCGAAGAGCTTCGAGCGGGTGGTGCAGCGCTGGTGGAACGTGTCGCCGCGCTTCGTCCTCGAACGGTTGCCATCGTGGGGATAACGGCCTTTCGCGTGGCCTTCCGACGTCCGCATGCCCGCATGGGATTGCAGGACACTTCGGATCTGAACGGATGGCCCACGTCCAGTGCGCTCTGGGTGGTTCCACAGCCCAGTGGGCTCAACGCCCACGAGACCGTCGACTCGCTGGCGAGCAAATGGCGGCAGGTCTGGGATGCTTCGCACGAGGGCATCGTAAGCATCGCGGACCAAGGCTCGGAGTAAACGCAACCGAAAAGGTAAGAATTCGTTACGATTTCGGCTGCGCGCCGATACGCAGGATCAGGGGTTCCGATACGCGCGCTAGTGGCGTGATGTCGATGCGTCGGCGTCGGCGGTGTCGGTTTGGGCAAGCGCCTGACGTAGCAGTTCCAGAACGCCTTCCTTGGACGTCGCGCCTGCGATGAATCCCGTACGGTGACAGAATACGGAGTCGGGTACGCCCGTCACCTGTGCGAGAGCGTCATCCGAAAGTCCCCGCCAGGCCTTGGGCAAGTACTGCCGTGATTCGAAGCTGCCGTCGTTGACCTGGACGGTCTGCAGCCGCCAGCTGCCGGTCATGTCTGGGAAGACGACGTAGAGCAGTTTCGGCTGCTTGGTCGCGATATGCGCATGCGGAACGAACCGGTCGAGCACCACGAAGCGGGTGTCAGGACTCGCGTGATAGGCGTCGAGGAATATGCGCTCGCCTTCGACGGCGTCGCGGGTCTTCTTCAGCGTGCGCAGCAGCAGCTGCCTGGCGAATGCGACCGCCACGAAGAATTGGTCGTCGGCCTGCTCCGAGCCGCTGGACGTCAGGGGATTGAACCATCCGATGAGATCGGAGATGGTGAGCGGCTGTACGCCGAAATCAGAGGTGCTGTAGAGGTCCTGGCCGTTGTCGATCGCATCGATGACCTGCACGAGTTTGAGGTCGATACGCTGCCACACGCTGCGGTCGTTGTCGCAGAATTGCAAGCCGTACCGCCGCCAGAGCAGACCGAATGCGGAATAGCGGATGCCGTTTTCTCTGGCCTCGCCCGTGTTCTGGTGATGATCGAAGCGCAACGTGGCCTCGTCGTGGACGCCGCCGACGTCCAGCACGATGTCGGCTGAGTCTAGGCGCTCGGGATCTCTGGTGCGGATCACCGTCGCATCTGGGTAGAGCTGGAGTAGCAGGGTGACGCCGAAGACGTCGTCGGCGTGGAATTTACCGTTATGAGTTGCAATAAGCACATCGCCAGTGTAGAACCTACCCGTCACGAGTGTGGCGGCCAGATGCTCGGGAGTGCAGGGGGGCGGCGTGGATATTCCGCCGCCGGCGTTGAACATGGATGTGCTGCGGGTATGACCGGTTGCGGCAACTCATATCACGAAGGGCCCGTACTCATCTGGAGAGCGGCGTTTCTTCCCTCAACTCGGGTATCCGGCAATCGAGTACGCCCGAGTTGCTTCTATGCTGGATTCCAGCGTGGGCGCATTGATATACAAGATATACAATAGGCCAGGAATCTTGCGATTCCTAGCCTTTATTGGTAGCGGGGTCAGGATTTGAACCTGAGACCTCTGGGTTATGAGCCCAGCGAGCTACCGAGCTGCTCCACCCCGCG
>CALNAE010000057.1 GCA_937874315.1 uncultured Bifidobacterium sp.
GTCGATCTGCCGCGCAAAAGCGACCGGGCTGGCTTTGGATCAAAATGCGTCCGGTGGAATGGTGCGACAATAGGACCATGACATCAAAAGGGAAGCCATCGCCACGTTCAGCGGTCAGACCATTGAGTGATGAGCAGGTTGAGCGTTTGGACAAGAGGCATCATCTTGTCGATCCGACGAGATATTACCCGACAGGCCCGCGGAATCCCAACATCGAGGAAATCAACGAGCAGAATCCGAAGGCGACGAAGCGATTGCTCGCCGGGGCCACGCTGATGGTGAAGTGGCACAGCAAGTCGCGCGCGTGGGGGCTGGAACATGTTCCCGAAACCGGAGTGTTCATTACTGCGGCGACGCATGTGACCATGTTCGATGTGTTCATTCCCATGATGGCTCTGTTCCATATGGGTAGAAGACCGCGGTATATGGCCAAGGCGGAGTTGGGACACTGGCCGATCCTGGGCAAGTGGTTCCAGCTGGTGGGGATGCAGCCGGTTCCCAGACGCAGTGGCAAGGCCAAGGCGATTGAGGCCGAGTCCATCCGGATTCTTACCTCCGGCCGGCCATTGACACTGTGGCCGGAGGGCACGGTGACCCGCGATCCGCTCAAATGGCCGATGAGCATGAAGAACGGGGTTGGAGTCATCGCGTTGGAGTCATCGCGCCGGTTGGGATATCAGGTACCGCTGTTCTGTGCCGTGACATGGGGAGCGGGCAGCATCAATCATTGGTGGCCCTGGCCGCGCAAGAATGTGGTGATGCGTTACGATGACCGGCTTGATTATGCGGATCTGCTCGAGCATATGGATCAATGGGGTCCAGAGCCGCCCACCGAATTGGCCGATGAGCTGACGACGCGTGTGCGTGAGCGAATGCAGACGGTTATGGCCGAGATTCGTGGCGAGGATCCGCCCAGCGGGTACTGGGATTATCGCACGATGAGCAGGTCGCTTCCGATGGGTGCTGATGAGTGACGCGCACGCGTCGCGGCTACAACACTTCGACCACGTGGCAACATCCATCTGATCCGATGAGTGGAGCGTTGAGTACTACGGCCAGGACGGCTGACCGTTTGCGATGAGCAAGGCTGCCGCCGATGTGTGCCGGCCGGCGTGCTGCTCAGTGCCGGCGAGTGGAGTGTGGGGCGCCACAGGGTCCTGTGCGGATACCGTGGGATACGCGAGCACAGTCAAGGCGCAGCCACGGCGAATTCACGGCAAAGTCAAGGCGGGCGGTAGCATGGCTCGTGCGGCGGTGCCCGCGATACGCGGTTTATTGCATGTGCGGTATGCATAGCATGCATAGCATGCGTAGCGTGCGCGGCTTCGCGGCATGCACCGCATAAATGACGACGACACGGCAAGGCAAAGGAGCTACAGCGATGAAAATCACGGTATTGGGAGCTGGCGCGTGGGGTACGGCTTTTGGTCAGGTTCTTGCTGATGCCGGTAACGACGTCATGATGTGGGCCCGCGAACCCGAGATCGTCGAGGATATCCAGGAGAGGCACCACAACGCGGTTCGTTTACCAAGTGTTGAACGTCTGCCTGAGCGCATGGGCGCGACGGGAGATCCGGCGTTGGCCGTTCGTGGCGCGAGCATCGTGGTCGTGGCGATTGCCGCGCAGTTCGCCCGCGTGGCCTTGGAACGGTTTGCCTCGTTACTTCCTGCCGATTGCATGGTCGTTTCCTTGATGAAGGGCATCGAGCGCTCCACCGGCAAACGCATGGATGAAGTCGTCTGTGAGGCGCTGAATCTGCCCGCCGAACGATTCGCC
Organism: uncultured Bifidobacterium sp.; assembly: GCA_937874315.1. Lineage (GTDB taxonomy): Bacteria > Actinomycetota > Actinomycetes > Actinomycetales > Bifidobacteriaceae > Bifidobacterium. The sequence continues at coordinate 1,778 of CALNAE010000057.1, forward strand.
GCGGTCTCCGGGCCGAATTTGAGCCGTGAAATAGCCGACCGCCAGCCCGCTGCAACCGTGGTCGCGTGCAGCGATCTGGAGGGTGCGCAGCTGGTCGCGCGCGCCTGCACGACCGCGTATTTCAGAGCCTTCGTCTCCACCGATGTGATCGGCATCGAAATGTGCGGGTCATTGAAGAACGTGGTGGCGCTTGCCGTCGGCATGGCGCGCGGGGCCGGGTACGGCGAGAACACGGCGGCCATGATCGAATCGCGTGGACTCGCGGAGCTCACCGCGTTGGGCGAGGCCGCCGGTGCGCAGCGTAGGACCTTTGCTGGCTTGGCGGGGGTCGGCGATCTGGTGGCCACGTGCGGCTCCCCGTTGAGTCGCAATTACACGTTCGGATCGAATCTGGGCAAGGGCATGAGCGTCGCCGAGGCGAGCGAGGCCAGCAATGGCGTGGCCGAAGGCGTTCCAACCACCGATGCGGTGGTGCGATTGGGGGATCGACTGGGAGTACCTACTCCGTTGGCCAAGGCAATGAGCCGCGTGCTGGATGAGGGTTTGACCTGTCAGCAGATGTTGGAGCAGCTGTTCGACGGGCCGATCGGCATGGAATAGGGCCCATCCGTCGCGAATCGGTTCGGTTGGGAGCGGCTCGTCAACGGGCGTGAGATCCCTGAGCGGTCAACCTGTCCAGCCTGAGCCTCGGACAGGGCTCGTCAGCGGGTGTGCGGTCCCTGCGCATATACGTCGCGCGCGGGCCGAAGTTTGACCCGTGCGAGTAATCTGTCTTGCAGATCGCCCGTGGGAAGCGGGTGGGACGCGGTCGAAGACCGAAGGACTGGTAAGGACGGATATGGCGAAGAAACGGATCGTAGTGTTGTACGGCGGAAAAGCGGATGAGCATTCCATCTCCTGCATCTCCACTGCAGGAGTACTCAACGCATTGGATATGAGCCGATATGTCGTGGTTCCGGTGGGCATCACCAAGGACGGCCAATGGCTGACGAACGGCGCCGATCCTCGCACGTTCACGATGACCGGCACCGCGATGCCGACGGTCGAGCGAACCCCGGACAGTGAACCCGTGGTGTTGGATATCGGTGCCGGAGCCGATGGATTCTTCGCGCGCCGGGCCGACGGTTCCTTGGCTTCGCTGGGGCATGTCGATGCCGTGTTTCCGGTCCTGCATGGCCCGTATGGGGAGGATGGCACGATTCAGGGTCTGCTCGAGATGATGGGGGTTCCCTATGTCGGCTGCGGCGTCTTCGCGTCGGCTGCCTGCATGGACAAGCATTTCACCAAGGTGTTGTTGAAGGCCGCCGGCATCGCCGTCGCTCCCGGCGTCACATTGGATACGCGGGGTTATGACGCCGCGGACGACTTCCGGCCGAATGCCGATTCCATCTTGAGCGCCGTGGAGCGGGCCGGATTGCGTTATCCGTTGTTCGTCAAGCCGTCCCGGGCGGGTTCGAGCTTTGGCGTGAGCAAGGTCGAACACGCCCACGATGCCGCGGAGCTGGCCGCGGCGGTCCTCGAGGCATCGCACCATGATTGGAAGGTGCTGGTCGAGCAAGGCATTGACGCTCGTGAGATCGAGTGCGCGGTGTTCGCGCCGAAGACCGATGAGGAGCCGAGGGCGAGCCTGCCGGGTGAGATCGTGTTGGATCACCCCGCCGATGCCGATCGGTTCTACGATTTCGACAGTAAATATGTGGATGCGAAGGCGTCCCATGTCGAGGTGCCGGCGAAGCTGCCGCGTCAGACGCTTGACGCGGTTCGTGAGGTGGCGGTGAAGGCGTTCAAGGCCGTTGACGGCACGGGGCTGAGCCGTGTGGATACGTTCGTCGATGCCGAGGGGCGTGTGATGGTCAACGAGATCAATACCATGCCGGGATTCACGCCGATCTCGATGTATCCCAAGGCTTGGCAGGCCACTGGAATCGAGTACGGCGATCTGCTGACCGATCTCATCGAAGGGGTGCTGTGAATTTCAACGACGATACCGTACGCGACTGGTGGCTCGTCACGCGTCGGCGTTGCTCGCGCGTCGGGTTCGCGTTGACCGCGATGCTGCTGGTCTGGGTCGGCCTGCAACTGGCGGTCGCCGGAGTGTTGCGATTCCAAGGCATTGACAGCAATGGGCTGCCGACGTGGCTGCAGTTGGCGATGGGCAATGGCCCGCTATATGTGTTAGCCATGCCGTTGGCCGTGTTGATGATGCATTCGGTTCCGGTGGTGCCGACGCGACGGTTCAATTTGGGGTTTGGCCGTTTCGTCGCGATATTGCTGATTTGTCTGCCGATCATGTACACCGGCAGCATCGTCGGTTCGCTGCTCTCGGGCGTGTTGTCTCAGAATTCCGCACAGAATCCGATCGCTGAGCTCGCGAGTTCATCGGATCCGTGGAGCGCCGCGGTGCTGATGGTGCTGGTGGCCCCGGTATTCGAGGAATGGATTTTCCGCAAGCAGTTGATCGATCGGCTTCGACGCTATGGCGAGGTGCCGGCGGCGTTGATATCCGCTCTGGCATTTGGACTGTTCCATCTCAATTTGTTCCAGTTCTTCTATGCATTCGGGCTGGGGCTGGTGTTCGCCTACGTCTACCTGCGGACGTCGCGACTGCGGTACTCGATCATCATGCATATGATCATCAACCTCAACGGCGGCGTGATCGCCCCGCATGTCCTGTCGCTGGTGGACACGAAGACCTTGGAACAGTTGCAATCCGGTTCGTTGCAGGGCAACGAGCAGCTTATCGAACAATCCGGGGCCGGGATCATAACGCTGGGCGTGTACGGCATGGCGATGATCGCGCTGATAATCGCGGGAATCGTCCTGCTCATCACCAACCGCCGTCGTGTCGAATGGTATCAGGCACCCGAGGAGCTGCCGCGCGGCACTCGACTGCGTACGACGATGGCCAACCCGGGCATGATCACATATGTCGTGGTGTGCCTCGTGGTGATGGGTATAACGCTGTTCGTCGCATAACCGCTCTGTAAGGAGTATGCCATATGCCATATGCCATACTCCATATGGCGTGTGGCGCTTGGTCTTGGTGCCTACCGGGCATCACGACGTCATTGGCATGACCTCATTGTGCCCATATATTTCATGCCAGATTGCTGTGCTCACTGCCCGATGGCTGCTCGCTGCTCGATGAAATCGGCATCGGCCAGGGCGCGCACGACGGCGTCGCGCACGGTTGAGAGTGGCACGTCCGGTTTGGCGAACAGCATGACGTTGCCTTCCAGACCATATGGCGAGAATCCGGTGAACACCGCCGAGGGCTTCGGGGTGGACAGCGTCAGCGTGCTCGTGGACGCGCCGACCACTTCGACCACTGTTCTGGAGACCTCGGCCGGATCACTCCCCGCCTTGGCCGTGAATGGCACCAGCACGCAGGATTCGCTCAATGGCGTGATGCGTTCCAACGACGACGTGTTGAGCACGGAATTCGGTATCACCAGTTCATTGCCGCCGCGCTCACGCATCACGGTCTGCCGCCAGGTGATATCGGTGACGGTGCCGGTGATGCCGGAAATCGTGATGGTGTCGCCCGGAACCAACACCTTGCCCAGCATCAGTCCGAACCCGCCGATGATATTCGCGATGGTGTCCTTCAGTCCCAGCGACAGGGCGAGGCCGCCGACTCCCAGAGCCGTGATCAGCGTGGTGGGATTGATGCCGAACACCGGTTCCAGCCCGACGGTGACCGCGATGAACCATATGATCGCCAGCGCCAGATTGATGAAGATCGACGCGCTGGGGATCTGCGATTGGTCGAGAACGCGTTGCAGCACCCGGCGGACGATTTTGGTCAGCACCGCGGCGACGGCCACGATCACCAATAGCAAGATGATCCGGTCCAGATGTGCCTGCAACCACGTGATCGCTATGGACATGGTGTCTCCTTACAACTCATGGTGGTTTACAGTTCGCAGTGGCGCCGTTGCCACGCCTCGAACTCTTCGAGCATGGATTGACGCCGCGCGTCGTCGATGAAGCTCGCGCTGAGGGATGTGCGGGCCCAGCTCGCCAGGTCCTGCAAGCTGTAACCGGTGTCGTAGAGCGCCTGGTAATTGTCGGCGATATAGCCGCCGAAATACGCGGGATCGTCGGAGTTGATGGTGATCGTGGCCCCGGCGTCAAGATACCGCCGAATCGGCAGGTCATGCAGATCGGCGACGACCTTGAGTCGCAGATTCGACAGCGGGCACATCGTCAGCGGTATCCTGGCCGCGCATAGCCGTGCCACCAGAGCGTCGTCGTCGGCGGCATGGCAGCCATGGTCGATGCGCTCGACATGCAGCAGATCGAGCGCTTGGATCACATAGTCGGCCGGGCCTTCCTCGCCTGCATGCGCCACCGCGTGCAGTCCCATGGCACGCGCCTTCGCGAACACCTCGGTGAACAGCGACGGCGGGTAGCCGACTTCGGCGGAGTCCAGGCCGATACCGATGAGGTCATGCACTCGCGGGGCGATCTGCTCGATGAGGGCCTGTGCCGATTCGACCGGCATGTCGCGGACGATGCAGACGATAAGACCGCCGGTGATGCCATAGCGCTCACGCCCGATGCGCAGCCCTTCAAGCAGGCCATCCATCACGGTGTCGAGTGCGATGCCATTGCCCATATGAACCTGTGGGTCGAAGAAGATCTCCGCGTGCCTGACGCCGTCCGCAGCCGCGTGCGCAAGATAGTCCAGCATCAGGTCGCGGAAGTCATCGGCGGTTTTCAACACCGCCATCAGTTGGTAATACAGATCGAGAAACGACTGCAGATTGCTGAAATCGTACTGCTGCCGTAATGTGCTCAGATCGTTCCACGGCAGGGTGACGCCGTTGCGGCGGGCCAGTCGCAATGCCAGTTCTGGTTCCAGCGTGCCCTCGATGTGCAGATGAAGTTCCGCCTTGGGCATCGAGCGGATCGCGGCGCGGACGGTGTCGTCGATGGGGCCACGGGTGTCGACGGGCGTATTGGTTGTGGTCATAGGAGGACCTTTCCAAAGCAATGGTATGGTGTGCGGTCAAGGCATCGCCTATATGTTAATCGTGTAGTGGATGCTGACCAGTGTAGTCAGGTTGTGGTCATGGTCAGACCGCCGCCGGATGCGCCGGATGTGTCTGAGGTGCCGGACGTCGTATCCGGTCCCGTCCGTGGCGTGTCGCCGAGCGTGGCGTTGGCGTCGGTCTCGGCGGCCGTATGGTCGTCGGCATCGGCCGGGGGAGCCGTATCGGACGTGTCGCGGGGCCGGGAAGCATCCGCCGCGGTCGGCGCGCCGTCCGCTGGAAAGATGCCGAATCTCACCCGAAGCAGCAGATTCGCCACGTATCTGATATTGCGGCGGTCCTGCTCCGACAGTCCGACGAAGGAGCTGAACATCTCGGGGATCGCCTTGGGCAGCGAGGTCATCATGGAGGTGAAGCCGTCATTGCCGGTGGCCGCCAGAATCGAGAACAGGGCGTCAACGGATTGCTGTCGTTGCTCGGTTGTCATGCCGCGTAGCCATAGGTTGAGCTGTCTGTTGAAGAATTGCGATCCCGGCGAAACCGAGGGGACCTGGATGAAATGATCCTGTTCCACCTGCCACGAAAACGCCAGATGCTGCATGATGCCGCGCTGAGTCGATTGCACTACGATGCACGGCTCCGGCGTCTCGAGAATCATGCCGACGATGGAGGACGTCGGAACGATTTTGTCGACGACGCCGATGATGTCGCGATACCGATTGCTGTCGACCACGGTCTCGGGGAACCCCGGGCCATCGAGGCAATAGACATGGGAGATGCGGGCACGGGTGTCGTCGGTGGCGTTCAGCGCGGCGTAGAAGGCCAGATTGCCGCCTTTGGAATGGCCGAGCAGGATGATGGGGCCTCGCCAGAGGCCAGCCACCGTTTCCAGATAGTCCAGGGCGGATTCCTGTGCGGGGACGGGGTATTGGAAGGCCATGTTGAAGTCCTCCTTCCACCCCACGAAGGAATCATCCGTGCCCTGGAAGGCGATGGCCAGCGTGCCGTCCGGGAGAAGGAATGTTTCTGCTGCGAATTGAGTCTGTCGCTCGACGCTGAATCTTCGTTCGAAGGCGCAGACGATCAGCGGTCCAAACCGCGGGCTTTGCGCGGCCGCGTCGTACAGTCGCTCCGTCAGATGCGGATCGGCCAAGCCGGTGGGACCATGGCGCTCGATGAAATCGTGGTGTTTGAGATATTCGTTGAGCTGCGTGACGGTCGGGCCGTCGAAAGGCGCGGTCCAAATCGATTTCCACAGCCCGGCGGGATGGTGAAAGTCGAGGTGCCGCAGGCGTCTGCCCAGCGTGCCGTATCGTTCGGTGGTGTCGCTTAGCGTGGCCACTATGCCGGGCATATTCTGATAAGAGAGGCATGCCAGCGCCAGCGCGTCGACCGCGTTGAATGGGCGTTGCGCAAAGGTCTGTGTCGCTGTGCTGACGTAGTCGAGAACGGTGCTCATCTGGTTTCCTCTCTAGCCGCGGCCGGCGTTGGATATGGTGGATACGTTGTCGTGGTGATAAATGATGGTTCCAATGTAACGGTACGCCTCGTGAGCTTCATATTCGCTGACAAGTGAGATATGCGATGCGCGATAGGTG
>CALNAE010000058.1 GCA_937874315.1 uncultured Bifidobacterium sp.
ATCACAGATTGAGCAGGGTATCCAGACCGACGGTAAGCCCAGGATATTGGCCAGAGGCTATTGTGCGCGCAGCCAACAGCACACCCTGCATGAACGACGCACGATCGAAGCAGTCGGAACGAATGACCAGTTGCTCCCCGGGGTTGCCCAGAAGAATCTCCTCGTGCGCGTTGAGGCCACGCAACCGCACGGCATGCACATGCACGCCGTCAATCACCTGACCTCGAGAGCCGTCATCGGTGCGCGTGCCGTCGGGCATCGGCCCCATGCCGGCTGTCCGGCGGGCCTTGGCTATGGCCTGCGCGGTGTGAATCGCGGTGCCGGACGGCGCGTCGATCTTATCAGGATGGTGCATCTCCACAATTTCCGCGGATTCAAAATATTTGGCGGCCTGCGCGGCAAAATGATCGGCAAGCACCGCCGAGATGGCGAAATTCGGTGCCACGAATACCGACTGGCCCCGATGTTCGGGCTCGGCGAGCAGCGAGCGAACCTGCGCAAGTCTTTCCTCCGTCCAGCCCGTGGTGCCCACCACCACATTCACGCCCTGTCCGACCAATGCCAACACGTTGTCCAACGAAGCCGAGGGGACGGTGAATTCGATGGCCACATCGGTGTTCCCCGGGTTGATGGCGGCAAGGTCCTGCCCGTGATCCAACGTCTCGGAAAGCCGAAGTCCTTCGGCGTCATTCACCGCCTCGACGACCGTTGACCCCATTCGACCATGCGCCCCTACCACCGAAACCCGAATCATCACATTCCCGCCTTTCCATTCGCTCGACATACGAGCCAACCGCCAAGAGCCCGACACAGAACTCGTCTCGTTCGAGAGTAACACCGGGATTTCATTTCATCGCATTGCCAAAGCCCCGGAAGTGAGGCGCGTGGTACTTCGCCAATCCCGCTCGCCACTGCTCGCGCCGCGCCATCCACCATCCAAGAATCGCCAGTACCAGAGTGAAAGCCGTGGTGGCGCAAGGCAGGACGAGCCCCACATGATAATCGGCATGGTCCAGCACGACGCCCGCGACAATCGATCCGAGCGAACCGCCGATCTGACCGGCCGTCGTCAACCAGGACAGCCCCTCTGTCAGCTGGCGAGAGGGAATCGACTTTTTCACGATGAGGTTACCCGTGGCGAACACCGGCGAAACGCACAGGCCGGAGAGCGCGGACAGCAGCCCGAGCATGATGAGGTTGTCCATGAACAGCCGGATAAGCACGTAGCCGACCGTCAACAAGGCCAGGAATTCCACCATCTGTCGCCAGTTCGATCCGGTGAGCTCCCTGACGCCGAACAGTAGTCCGCCTATGCATGACCCGACGGCGAACATGGCCAGCTGGATGCCCAGCAGCCACTGCATCCCGATGTCTTTCATCATGGCGGTGACGGAAAGGTCGAAGGCGCTGAAGCTCATGTTAAACACGACGAAGATCAGCATCAGCGACAAAACACCGCCATAGCGCATCACGTTGCGGTGTTTGGGGACCCGCACCTGAAGCTGATGCACGGTAAGCGTATCCTCCTCGACCGCAGACGAGGGACGGACGCCGACCACGGGCGCCGAGTTGCGTTTGGGCCCATCGACCGCCGCCCGCACGTCGAGATCATCATGGCTTGCCGCAGCGACCTCGACGACTTCCATCACCGGTGGCTGCGTGTCCTTCAACGAGAAAAACACCGCCCCGCCCACGGCGCACGCTACGGTGGGCACGAATAGCTGCGACACCGGATGCACCGACGTCGCAAGAAAGGCCGAGAGAATGGGGCCAAGGATGAACACGACCTCGTCGATCGCAGACTCCAGCGCATAGGCGGTGTTGAGCTCATGCTCGTGGTTCGATCCGCGCAGCGCGTAGGCCCAACGCGTTCTCACCAAGGCACCGAACGAAAACTGGGTCAGCCCCATCACCACCGCCAGCACAAACAGCACCACGAGGGAAACATGCCAAAGCGCAGCACAGGCGAACACCAACATCGAGGCAACCTGGACTCCGAGCACGATGCCGCCCACCCGACGCTGACCGAAACGATCGAACAGTCGAGCATAGAACGGCGTGACCGCGGCCACGGCGAGGATGTACGCCGCACTCATCACACCGGCGACCGTCCAATCGCCGTACAGATGATTCAGGGCGAGGATGATGCCCAGACTCATCATGGAAATCGGCAGTCGTGCTATGGCTCCGGAAATGCAGAAGGCCTTGGCACCGGGGATCGAAAACAGCTCACGATACGGCGTGCTCATCGCCGGAGACCAGACTGCGAGCCTGCACCGTGCGGGCCCGCGCCCGTCTGCGAAACAGTTCCAAGATCGGATGAAGCGGCCCGAACGGCGGCGGCACCCCGCAGGTTCTCGAGCATTGCGCCCGGCTGCGCGGTGTAGATGAACAGGTCATCGAGCCGTTCTCCCCCGAGCCGAACATCCTCGGGATGATCCGCGGACATGCGTGCAAGCGCACGCCGCATCCCGTAATGGTCGTAAAAGCCGACATCGCACTCGCTGTCGGTATGCAGAAAGCAGTGCCGCATGCCCTGCCGATCGAAATCGTCGAGGACGCGATTCCATAGGCCGCCTCCGACGCCATGCCCACGAGCCTGCGACACCACCATGAACAGTTCCAATTCGGCATAGGCGTCGTCGTCAACGCCGCAGTCGGATTCCAAATGACGCTCGACGTCGTGCCAATATCGCACGCTACGCAGCGCGGCCGATCCCGAGGCGGTATCCGCGAGCGCCGCATCGATGGCGCGCAACGAATCCTCCGCCTGGGCGAAGAGTACGGGACGCCCCGAAATCCGGCTCAACGTCACGCCCATGAACCGCCCATCGAGCTGCGCGATCTCCCCTCGCGTGCTGGGTGTCAGATAATGTAGAACGAAATGCCTGGAGATCTGCCGGGAAAGCGTACTCGCCGCTGGAGAGTCCCCGCCTCCCCACGTATCGTCGAATGCCGTGACGATGGCGTCGATATCGCTCCATACCATCGGCCGATACTGCACCCTTGTCGTCTGCACGTCTGCCGCCGCGCTCATGTTGCACGCTCCTTCATGCCGTCGCGTTCAACACGTATGCCCGCCCACACATGTAAGCACAAGGGTCGCGGCATCCACTGCAACGACATGGCAACGCGTTTTTCAGTTGCCTGCTGCTGATACCAGCCGCCTCAGTCGTTATCGGATGATTGTGGAATGCCGGAGCTCAACTCGGCCACGATCTCTTCTTCTGTCTTACCGCGGGCACGCAGCTCGCGGTCGTCCTCGTCGGACTCACTCAAATAGTACAGTGTAGCGTCGATGCTGGCCAAGGGCACATGCTCCATAGCTGCGAGCAGAAGCCGATACATATCGAGCTGTTGCAATTTGACGGCGACATCACGGCTGTCGTGCGGTTTCACGCCGGTTTTCCAGTCGACGATGGTAAAGCGCTTCTCGTCCGCCGCCGCATCGTCGTCAAGCCCGCCATAGAAAATCGCATCGAGTTTGCCCACGACGATCTGATTACCCAGCTGCGGCATCGCCACCACGATTTGGCGTTCGGCGTCCACGGGTCTACGTGACGCCCATCGCGATTGGGCCAAGCGACGTTCCCACAACGCCAATTTCCGTTCGTCGGCGAGCTGTGCGGCCTTCCGCTCTCGTCCGCCGCTCTCGAACTTGTCGTCATCGTCTCCGATATCGGCGTTGCGAGTATCACCGTCGCCATCACCATCACCATCACCACTGCCTTCTTCGGTGTCATCAACCCGATTGAGCGCATGCTCGAGTTCGCCGAGTTCGGACAGCATCGACGGACGCGTCTCAAGACGTCCGGAACCAGCCACGGCCTCGTCGGATGCGTCGGCAAAACCGTCGCCGGACACGGCCTCGACATCGTCACCGAAGGCGCTGATGAATCGCTCGGCCCAGGCATGGAACCGGGTTCCCGCCTGAGCGGATGGCGACGCGACCTGTGGAATCGGCCTGACCAACCCCATCCAATACGCGTGTTCCTGCCGCGCATCCATCAGGCCGGAACGGGCCTGCAACGCCGTGACGTTGTGGCGCTGCCGAGCCAGAATACGGGCCCCCCGCTCGCGAACGACCGCGTCAAGGCCATGCGCCGTGGTGTCGTCGGAGTCAAGGCTCCACGGCATGAGATACTCGTCATCGATCAGCATACCGGCGCTGAGCAGCAGCGAACGGCGCCCGGAAACCGGAAGTCTGGACGGCCGCTGCCCATGTCGCTCGCAGGACTGCGTCTCCCCCGCATGCCGAGCCTCTCTGCGCATGGCCTCACGAACGGTGCGAGCGCTCGCCTTCAGCATGGCGCGGATGCGTGGAGTCGTTGTGATGGGCCACGCAAGCGGATCGGCATCCGACTGCTCATCCACCGGCTGCGTCCATGCCTCATGCACCACGGCACTCATATACGCGTCGGCCCGTTCCCCCACGAAGAACCCCCGGGGCAACGGCGATTCGAGCGTGGCAAGACAGCCCGGTTCCTGCCGAACCGCGCCGTCCAACGGCGACACGTCCGCCCGATCCCCGCGCTGCGCCAAGGAGTCGTGCACTTCCTGCCAGAAGTTAGAGGGGCGATCCTTCACCTTCCCCACCTGTTCATTCGTGGCATCGCGCAACAGCGAGCTGGAGCAGTGATAGCTCAGCATCGCGTCCTCCCGCGCACGGGTCAACGCCACATACGCGAGCCGGCGTTCATCGGCATGCAATCGACGTCCGTATTCCTCATGCTGGCTGAGGAACGGCGGAGCATCGTCGACGCCCTCGCCATCGACGCCGTCGACACCGACGCCGTTGTTACGATCGAATACGCGCATGTCGTCACCGTTGATTTCGGCATTCAGCCGTTCGACCGAATCCAACCGTGCAATATCCGAGGCATCGTGCGGAAATCGCGGCAGTATCCCGGCGTCGGCGCGGACGGGCACCGGTACGGCATCCGGATATTCCAACCACGTCTTGGCCCGCTCCCGATACTCGGGCGCGATCCACCTGCCCTCGTGCAATCCACCCGGATGATCCTCATCGCACGCGATGCTCAACGAGTCGCCCACGCTGCTGGGGAACGAACGCTCCTGCATGCCGACGACGGCGACGGCATCCCATTCGAGTCCTTTGGATTGGTGGATCGTCATGAGCACGACGTCCGCGTCGGTGTCGGACACGGGTGCCGCGGCATCGTCCAAGGTGGTCAGGGAATCCACCCATGAGACGAAACCGCGCAGGCTCGGCCGTTGTCCCGGTGCGATCTCGTTGGCATAGGTGTCGATCAATCCCAGCAATGCGTCCGTAGACGCGTGCGCCAGCGAGGCGGATATCGGAACCTGATCGACCGCCTGCGCCACCACGGTGTCGATATCGATGCCCAACGCCTGGATCGCGGTGCGCACCACCTCATCCAATGCACGGTGCATGACCTCATGCACCTGCCGAATCGCATGCGCCGCACGCGTCAGCACGCGCCGTTCCTCCGGATCGATGGCGGTTGCATGGGCGAGCAACGCGCCGAGATCGGGACGAGTCAGGATATCGGCGAGGAACACGCCATTGCTCACGTCATCGCGATGCGCTGCGACCGCCGCCGCACGTTCCGGTCGTGGGGTCTGTCGATCGGCAAGTCCCGCCTGTACCAAGGCCCGGAACTGGAATTCGGTGTTTTCCTCCCCAGCGATCGAGGCCAAGGCGTTCAAGGATTTGACGGATATCGCATAGCGCGGGGTCGCCAGCAGACGCATCAACGACGCGGTATCGCTATGGTCGGCGACGACATGGAGCAGGGCCAGTACATCCTTGATCTCCGGTCTCTCCAACAGCGCGGAATAGCCGACCGTGACGGCGCTCAGCCCCGCGCGCTCGAGCCCTTCGACGAAGTATGGCATGTTGGCCTTGCTGCGGAACAGGACGGCGACATGCGGCGTGCGGTCGCGCTCGGAGCCCTCGTCGCCATTCTTGTTGTCGGACTGCCGGTGCCGGCCGATGGCGGCCTTGGCGAATCTGGCGACCCCGTCTATCTCCTGACCCAAGGTATCGTATCCAAGCACTCCAAGCGTTCCCACCGGCGCGCTGTCCATGGCGGTCAATGGCTCGGCCTCGACCTCATGCATGGGTGAACTGCTGGCGATACGCGGCGTATTGCCCCGTCGCAGAGGGGCGGTCAGATTGTTGGCCGCGTCGAGAATAACGCGTGCATTACGGCGCGTGACGCTGAGGGAATACGGGCGAACGGCCGTATCCATATCGAAATCCTGCTGGAATATGCGGAAGGCCCCCGGACTGGCGCCACGCCAGGCGTAGATGGATTGGAAGGGGTCGCCTACAGCGGTCACCGAGCTGCGCGAGCGAACGGTCTGAGGGTGGAATATCGTGGCAATCACCATCGACTGCGTGGTGGACGTGTCCTGGTATTCGTCCAGAAGCACGTGACCGTATCGTGCCCGATATCGTTCCCCGATGGCCTCAAATCGCGTCACAAGCCGATACGCCGCCAGCGTAAAATCGCTGAATTCCGCCATTCCCACGCTTTGCTTGCGTTCGGCGTACGCCTCGACCAACGTCAGCAGAATCTCCCGCTGCTCGATCGTGTCACGAAGCCTTGCGGCATTGAACACACTGTTGACATGCCAATATTGCCGGAGGTCCTGCCGAGCCGATGCGACACGACGCGCGTATTTGGCGTCATTCTCGGTTGCGCGTCGTTTTATCGGACCGGTTTTGATCGAGACGGCCGACTCCGGTACGGCTTCGTCGCCGATATCACGTTCGACGCATCGCAGCATGGCGGCATCCCACTCACGTACCCGGGCGATGGCCGCGGCGATCGTGCTGCACTGTGGGCCGACCACCGACCCGCCAATCGCATTGGACAGGGTCAGCACCTGACCGACGACCGTGGAAAACGCGCCGAAATCCCGTCCCGCGAGCAGATCCATATGATCTTCGATCACGTCCGCGGCCAGCTGGCGAGCCCCGGCTTCGCTCAGCGGCTGGGTATTCTGGTCGAAACCGACCAGCAGACCATACTGACGCACGATGGTCTGGAAGAAGGCGTCGTAGGTGAGCACCTCCGGCTTGAGAAACATGCGGTTGGCGACAGCGGCCGCGGCTCCGTCGGCCGTCGCGGACGCGGTTGCGGCTTCATGGTTCAGCACGGCCGAGGAGACGCGTGACATCAGCTCGGCCGCGGCCTTCCTGGTGAAGGTCAGGCCCAGAATCCGTTCCGGTGCCACCCCTTGTTCGATCAGCGTGATGATGCGTCTGGTCATCGTGTAGGTCTTGCCGCTTCCGGCACCCGCCACCACCAGGGCGTCGGCGTCGACGGGCGATTGAATGACCTTGGCCTGCTCGGGGCTGTCCGTAATGGGTCGGTTCTTGCCAGTGGTCATGCGGTTCACGACTTTCTCATATCGAAGATGGTCTCGCTGTGCCCCGCGCAGGCCGGGCAGACCGACAGCATGCGGCAGAACCCGAGATGCTCGGAGGTCGGATGGGCGATCAGGAGATTCGAGCGGCTGGCTGCCGCCGCATACCATACGCGGGCGATCATGGTGATCGTCCAGATCGCCTGGGTTCCGCGCAACCCGAGCAGCGCCCGCCACGTCCGTTCGCTGACACCCGCGGGCGGCTCGTCTGCGAGTTCGGGCACCTCCAGGTTATCGGGACGGGGAATGTAGTTTCTTGGCGTAAAGACGCGGTCGTTGATATGCCCGTCGACGAACAGCGCGGGCTGATACAGCCCTTCGGGATCACGAGACATCGCCGGGGCGGCGCTGTTGCGCATATAAAACAGCTCGCTTTGCTCAATCGACGGCGACGGCTGCGCGGAGAGGATATCAGCGTCGGAAACGCTCGCGTCCCCATGAGCCGGAGCCGCGGCGACGTCTGATTCGTGCACTCCGGAGCCGCGCACCCTGGAGCCGCGCGTGGCGCTCATATCGTCTTCGGCCCCGAGCCGGTGTTCGAAACGCAACCCCAACTGATAGCAGACCAGCTGGAGGTCGTTGAGCATATGCTTCACCGTCGGTTTGCTGGCTCCACTCTTGTAGTCGATGATCCTCAATCGACGAACGCCATCCGACGACAGCCGCGTCTCCAGTCGATCGATGCGCCCGGATAGGCGAATGCGCAGATCCGGGTCCATGCCCTCGGGCCAACCACCAACCAACGCGCCCATGATGCCGTACAGGTCGTCCAACGTCATCAGGGCAAGGCCTTCGGCTCCTTGGCAGACGGCGAGGATGTCGCGCAGGTCGATATGAGCCTCGAACGGGACCTCACACCGAACGCGTTCCAGTCGTCCTATCTCGAACTTCTTGGCATTGGCGCCCAGATAGTCGTCGGTGTTGGACAAGACGAAATACGAGGCGATATTGGCCAGCGTGTGCTCCGCTTCGGCGTCGTTGCGCA
>CALNAE010000059.1 GCA_937874315.1 uncultured Bifidobacterium sp.
ACTGATTCTCTTCATTCTTTTCATTCCCTTACTTCCCATACGCATTCATGACAAAGGCAGGAACGACAGTGGTTTTTCGCATCTATGTGGAAAAGAAACCGGGCTTTGATATCCAGGCCCACCAACTGTGCAACGAGCTGAACTCCATTCTCGGCATCAGTGAACTGACCGGCGTGCGGATCTTCAACCGCTATGACGTCGAAGGCATCGACGCCGCGCTCTTCGACACCGCGGTCTCCACCGTATTCAGCGAGCCGCCGGTGGACCTGACCTACCACACGCTGCCGGATCTGTCCGGCGCGAAGGTCTTCGCCGTGGAATATCTGCCCGGCCAGTTCGATCAGCGAGCGGATTCGGCCAGCGAATGCATCCAGCTCATCTCCCAAGGCGAGCGCCCGACCGTGCGCACCGCGACCGTCTATGCGCTCGAAGGCGAGCTCAGCGACGCGCAGGTCGACGCCATCACCTCCTATGTCATCAACCCGGTCGAGGCGCGTCGGGCCTCGCTCAAGCCGGTCGACACCTTGCACACCACCGTGGCCATACCGGCCGACGTCGAGGTGATCGACGACTTCACCGACAAAACCGACGATCAGCTGCGGCAATTTATCGCCGATCGCGCGCTGGCCATGGACCTGGCCGACGCCCGGTTCTGCCAACGGTATTTCAGGGGGGAACACCGCGAGCCGACGATTACCGAAATCAAGGTGATCGACACCTACTGGTCGGATCACTGCCGTCACACGACCTTCGGCACGCAATTCGACGACGTCACCATCGACGACGACGCGGTCAAGCAGGCCTTCGAGCAGTATCTGGATATGCGCCGCGAGCTCAAGCGCGACGACCGGCCGGTCTGCCTGATGGATATGGCGACGGTCGGCGCCAAATGGCTGGCTTCCAAGGGACGTCTCACCGGTTTGGATGAATCCGAGGAGATCAACGCCTGCACGGTCAAGGCGAAGGTCGATGTCGATGGCCACGACGAGGACTGGCTGTTCCTCTTCAAGAACGAGACCCATAACCACCCCACCGAGATCGAGCCTTTCGGCGGCGCCGCCACCTGCATCGGCGGCTGCATCCGCGACCCTCTGTCGGGACGCTCCTACGTGTATCAGGCGATGCGCGTGACCGGCGCGGGCGACCCGACGGTGCCGGTGTCCACGACGTTGCAGGGCAAGCTGCCCCAACGCAAAATCGTGACCACCGCCGCCGCCGGCTACTCCTCATACGGCAACCAGATCGGACTGGCCACCGGTCAGGTTCATGAGATCTACCACCCCGGCTACGTCGCCAAGCGTATGGAGGTCGGGGCCGTGGTCGGGGCGACGCCCGCAGATCACGTGCGACGCGAGACGCCCACCCCAGGCGACAACATCATTCTGCTGGGTGGCCGCACCGGCCGCGACGGCATCGGCGGGGCCACCGGAGCCTCGCAAAGTCTCGACGTGGACTCTCTCGACGAGCTGGGTGCCGAGGTGCAGAAGGGCAACGCCCCGGTCGAACGCAAGCTCCAACGGCTCTTCCGGCGCAAGGATGCCTGTCGATTGATCAAACGCTGCAACGATTTCGGCGCCGGCGGCGTCTCCGTGGCCACGGGCGAGATCGCCGATGGGCTCACGATCAATCTGGATCGCGTGCCGCGTAAATACGAGGGGCTGGACGGCACCGAACTGGCGATTTCCGAATCCCAGGAGCGCATGGCCGTCGATGTCGCCGCCGATGACGTCGAGACCTTCCTCGGTTATGCCCGCGAGGAAAACCTCGAGGCGACCGTCATCGCCACGGTCACCGAGGAGCCCCGCATGCGCATGACGTGGCGAGGCAACACCATCGTCGATCTGACCCGCGCATTCCTCGCCTCCAACGGCGCGCCTAAGCATCAGGTCGTCCATGTCGCCAACGGCGGGTCCTACACCACCCCGTGGCGTCAGGGCTCGTTGCACGAGCGCATGCGCACGCTGGTCGGCGACATCAACGTGGCCTCGAACAAGGGACTTGCCGAACGCTTCGATTCCACCATCGGCTCCGCCACCGTGCTGATGCCCTTCGGCGGCCGTACGCAATTGACCCCCAGCGAGGCCATGGTGGCCAAACTCCCGGTATTCGGCGAAACCACAACCGCTTCGGCCATGGCCTGGGGCTTCAATCCATACATCATGGAGCGCAACGAGTTCACGGGCGCATACCTGTCCGTGGTCGAATCGCTGGCCAAGCTCGTGGCCGCCGGCTTCCGCCGCGAGGACGCCTACCTGAGCTTCCAGGAGTACTTCGGCAAGCTGCACGAGGATCCCGAACGCTGGGGCAAACCCACGGCGGCGATGCTGGGCGCGCTCAAGGCGCAGATCGACTGCGGCGTCGGCGCCATCGGTGGCAAGGATTCCATGAGCGGCAGCTTCGAGGACATGGATGTGCCCTCGACGCTGATCTCATTCGCCGTCGCGCTAGGCAATGCCAAGCACGCCGTGTCCCCTGAGTTCAAGTCGACCCGTCACCGCGTGGTGCGAATCGCGCCACGCTATGCCGCGGACGGGCTGACACCCGATGCGCGGGGCCTGCTGGAGGCGATGAGCGTGGTCGAGGGTCTCACGGATTCCGGTGACGCGCTGGCGGTGTCCACACCGGGCTATGGCGCGAGCGCCGAGGCCTTGTTCCTGATGACGGTGGGCAACCGCATCGGGTTGACGATGCATTCCGATATCGCCGTGGACGATCTCTTCGCACCGGCCTACGGCTCCTTCTTCGTGGAACTGTCCGACGACGCCAAGCTGCCGGCCGTCACCAACAACGTATGCATGGGTGAAATCGGCATCACCACGTCCGAGTTCACGTTGCGTGCGGCGCATGAGCAAATCGATCTCGCCGACATGCAGGAGACATGGCAAAATGGCATCGCTTCGGTCTTCCCCTATCGTCATCAGGGCGAGCGCGTGCCGGCGATCAACCGCGTGCAGGCGCAACCGCACCGGTATCACGGCACCGGCATCGCCAAACCCAAGGTCATCATCCCGGTCTTTCCCGGAACCAACTGCGAGTATGACGCCGCCGCCGCCTTCGAGCGTGCGGGCGCACGGGCGAGCACGCTGGTGATCAACAACCTGAGCGCGCAGGCCGTCGCACAATCCGCCAAGGAGCTGGCTCGCCGGATCTCAGACAGCCAGATCGTTATGCTGCCCGGAGGCTTCTCCGGTGGCGACGAGCCCGACGGCTCGGCGAAATTCATAGCGGCCTTCTTCCGCTCCCCCGTCGTCAGCGATGCGGTGCGTGATCTGCTGCGTAACCGCGACGGTCTGATGCTCGGCATCTGCAACGGCTTCCAGGCGCTGATCAAGCTCGGTCTGGTTCCCTACGGCGACATCGTGCCGATGGACGACACCTGCCCGACGCTGACCTTCAACGAAATCGGTCGGCATCAGAGTCGCCTGGTGCGCACCCGGGTGGCGTCGAATCTGTCGCCATGGCTCGCGCACAGCGAGGTCGGCGATATCCATACCATCGCCATCTCCCACGGCGAGGGACGGTTCGTGGCCGATTCGCAGCTGCTTGATCGACTGTCGCAGTCCGGCCAAATCTGCACCCAGTACGTCGACGAGTCGGGCCAGCCGAGCATGGATCTCGATGTGAACCCCAACGGCTCCATGCTCGCCACGGAAGGCATCTGCAGTCCCGACGGCCGCGTTTTCGGCAAGATGGGGCACTCGGAGCGCGCGGGTGCAAACCTGTACCGCAACGTGCCGGGCAACACCCACGAACCCATTTTCGAGGCGGGCGTGCGCTATTTCAGCGCCTGACCGCACCCGGTCCGGCGAGAACGGCGGTCTGCTCGAAAGTCTTGACGCCGCGATGATCGCCGACCGGTGTAGCGCTTCATTGCTACTGTGAAATCACGCGAATGCAATATCACTCAGGTTGTGGGGAAGGAGCTTTGACTTGTCGGCTGAACTCGAGGATATCCATGAAGAATGCGGACTGTTCGGCGTCTGGGGACACTCCGACGCCGCGCGTCTGACCTATTTTGGCCTGCATGCACTGCAACACCGTGGTCAGGAGGGGGCGGGCATCGTCTCCAACGATCGCGGCAAGCTCATTGGACACCGCGGTCTCGGGCTGCTCACGCAGGTGTTCTCCGATGAGCGGGAGATCGGACGGTTGACGGGAAACCGCGCCATTGGTCATGTGCGGTACGCGACGGCGGGGTCGAAAAGCGTCGACAACATCCAGCCCTTTTTATTCCGTTTCCACGATGGAGACATCGCCCTATGCCACAACGGCAACCTGACGAACTGCGTCTCGCTGCGTACCAGCCTGGAGGACGAGGGCGCCATCTTCCATTCGAATTCGGACACCGAGGTGCTGATGCATCTTATCCGGCGTTCGCAGTTACCCACATTCATGCAGCGGTTGAAAAGCGCGTTGACCACCGTGCATGGCGGGTTCGCCTATCTGTTGATGACGGAGCACGCGATGATCGGCGCGTTGGATCCCAACGGGTTCAGGCCGCTTTCGTTGGGGCGCATGACCAATGGTGCCTACGTTCTGGCCTCGGAAACCTGCGCGCTGGATACCGTGGGCGCCGAGCTGGTGCGGGACATCCGCCCCGGGGAGATAGTGATAGTCGACGACGACGGCTACCGGATCGAACGGTACACGGACGATACGCAGCTGGCCATCTGCTCGATGGAGTTCATCTATTTCGCCCGCCCAGACTCCAATATCTACGGCATCAACGTGCATTCCGCCCGTAAACGCATGGGCGCGCTGCTGGCCAAGGAGGCGCCGGTCGACGCGGACATGGTGATCGGTGTGCCGAACTCCTCGCTGTCGGCGGCCTCGGGCTACGCGGAGGCCAGCGGTCTGCCCAATGAGATGGGCCTGATCAAGAACCAGTACGTGGCGCGCACCTTCATCCAACCCACCCAGGAATTGCGCGAGCAGGGTGTGCGCATGAAGCTGTCCGCCGTACGCGGCGTGGTCAAGGGCAAACGTGTCATCGTCATCGACGATTCCATCGTTCGCGGCACCACTTCGAAACGCATCGTGCGACTGCTGCGCGAGGCCGGAGCCTCCGAGGTCCATATGCGCATCAGCTCCCCGCCGCTGCGATACCCCTGCTTCTACGGCATCGACATCTCCACCACCAGAGAGCTTATCGCGGCCAAGAAAAGCGTCGATGAGATTCGCGACTATATCGGCGCCGATTCCTTGAAGTTCCTCAGCTTGGACTCCCTTGTCAACGCCATCGGGCTGCACGAGGACGCCCCCTACGGCGGCCTGTGCGTCGCCTACTTCAACGGCGACTACCCCACCGCGCTGGATGATTACGAGCAGGAGTTCCTCGCCTCGCTCACTGCGCAGGACCGTGCCCGACTGACCGAGTACGCCCGCGAAACCAGTATCTACGAACACAACGAGTTCAGCACCACCCGCATCCCGACGATCGAGGCCGCCCCTACGGTCGAATCCACCCCGACGATCACCGCGCCGACCCTCGCATAACCAAATTCCATCAGCACCAACTCATCAACCATTCATGCCTATGCACCAAGGAGCACACCATGCCCAAAGCCTATGAAGCAGCCGGAGTCAGCGTCGAGGCGGGATATGAAGTCGTCAAACGCATCGCCTCGCACGTCGCCCGAACCAAACGCCCCGGAGCGGTCGGAGGCATCGGCGGGTTCGGCGGACTGTTTGATCTGGCATCGCTGGGATATCGCGAACCGATGCTTATCTCCGGCACCGACGGCGTCGGCACCAAACTCATGGTGGCCAAGATGATGAACCGTCATGACACCATAGGCATCGACTGCGTCGCCATGTGCGTCAACGACATCGCCGCACAAGGCGCCGAGCCGTTGTTCTTCCTCGATTACATCGCCTGCGGGAAAAACGATCCAGCCATGCTCGAGCAAGTCGTCTCGGGCGTTGCGGACGGCTGCGAGCAGGCGCACTGCGCGCTGATCGGCGGAGAAACCGCTGAGATGCCGGGTATGTACGACCCGGATGAATACGATCTCGCCGGGTTCTCGGTCGGCGTCACGGAACGCTCGACGGTGATCGACGGCTCGTCGATCGCCAGTGGCGACATCCTCATCGGATTGCCGTCCAGCGGCATCCACTCCAACGGCTTCTCGCTGGCGCGCAAGGCGCTGTTTGAGCAAGGCGACTACCTCGTCACGGACACCCCGGGTCTGTTGGGCGGCGCCACGGTCGGGGACACGCTGCTCACGCCGACGACGATCTATGTCTCGGCGCTGCGGCCGCTGACCCAGGCACAGCTTGTCAAGGGCGTCGCGCATATCACCGGCGGCGGCTTCATCGAGAATATTCCCAGGATGATTCCCGAGGGTCTTGCGGCGAAGATCAATATGGGAACGTGGGCCATTCCTCCGATTTTCAAGCTGATCGAACAAGCCGGCGGCATCGATCATCATGAGATGTTCAATGTCTTCAACATGGGCATCGGCATGGTGTTGGCGGTCGATCCGGCGCAGCTCGACACGGCACTGGCCACGCTGGCCACCAACCATGAGCCAGCTGCGGTGATCGGCCGCATCATCGACCAGCAGGGCTCTGATCGCGTCGTCTTCGGACAGTCATCCGTAGGCCTAGAGTAGAGACGGAAGGAATGCCGGCTGGCGATGACGGTGCGTGGTTACGACACTCGCCAACGATTGCCGTGATGGAATGCCAGACGGCGGATAAGGACATGGGAATATGGGTATCAAGGTTCTGATCATTGGTTCGGGGGCACGCGAACACGCGATTGCCAGCACGCTGCTACGCAGCAAGAGCATAGACGAGGTCACCGTAGCGCCGGGGAACATCGGCATGGCGCGCGACGGCATCCGCATCACCCAACTCAGCATGGCCAACCATGCCGCCCTCATCGACTTCGTAAAGGACAACGACTACGACTGGGTGTTCGTCGGCCCCGAGGTCCCGCTGATCGAAGGCATCATCGACGACTTCGAGAACGCCGGGATCAAGGCGTTCGGACCGACCAAGGCGGCGGCGCAGATCGAAGGCTCGAAGGACTTCGCCAAACAGCTCATGACTCGGCATAACATCCCGACCGCAGGATACGAAACCTTCGACGATCTCGATCAGGCCCGGCAGTACGTGCTCGACCACGGTGCGCCCATCGTCATCAAGGCCGACGGACTCGCGGGCGGCAAAGGCGTGACCGTCGCGATGGACACCGACGCCGCGCTCGACGCGCTACGCAGCCTGTTCGTCGACCACCGCTTCGGCAACGCCGGTATGAAGGTGGTGATCGAGGACTTCCTGCAGGGACAGGAGTTCTCGCTGATGAGCTTCGTTCACGGCACGCAGTTCTGGCCCATGCCCATCGCACAGGATCACAAACGGGCCTATGACGGCGACAAAGGGCCGAATACCGGCGGCATGGGCGCCTACAGCCCGGTTCCGCAGATCGGTGACGACGTCGTCGCCACCGCCATCGAGACGATCGTACGGCCGACGGTTCAGGCGATGGCCGAGGAGGGCACGCCGTTCACCGGCGTGTTGTACGCGGGATTGATCGCCACGGATGACGGTCCAAAGGTCATTGAGTTCAATGCCCGATTCGGGGACCCCGAGACCGAAGTCGTGCTGCCCAGACTGACTTCCGACTTCGGGGCGGCCATCGACGATATACTCAACGACCGTGATCCCGACTTCACCTGGGACACCGGCAGCACCACCCTCGGCGTGATCCTCGCATCGGACGGCTATCCCGCACACCCCAAGACCGGCTCACCCATAGCACTCATCCCCACCGACGCCAAGACGCATATCTATTATGCCGGCGTCGCCGGGGCGCCGAAACCCGAGAACCGGTCTGCCGCCCCGGTCGATGGTACGGTGGACGGCTTCACCGTGAACATGCCCGCCGATACCGCCGCAGGCACCACCGCGGGGAACGGCCGGGACGGCGACGTCGCGCAGGCTGAGCACGCAAGCGGACTGGTAACCAATTCGGGCCGGGTGCTGCTGTTGGAAACCACCGCCGCCGATATCCGCAGCGCCCAGCAGCACATCTACGAG
Source organism: uncultured Bifidobacterium sp. (assembly GCA_937874315.1). Lineage (GTDB taxonomy): Bacteria > Actinomycetota > Actinomycetes > Actinomycetales > Bifidobacteriaceae > Bifidobacterium. The sequence continues at coordinate 8,047 of CALNAE010000059.1, forward strand.
TTGCTGGATCATGTGGACACCGCAGGCATGTTCTATCGTCACGATATCGGCAACAAGGCACTGGACGCGCTGTCTCAGGTGCCGGCCGACGAATAACGGCGACTAGCGGTCCGGCATCGTCACGCCGCCGGGCATCCGGTTCCCGCATACGACCGGTACGCAACCGAGGTACGAGCCGGAGGTACGCAGCCGATACGGCAGGTTGGCGTTGTTCCCGCATCTCGTCCGCGCCGTACCACCGTCGCTCGGAGGTGCGGGACTCACTGTGCAGTCCGCGACCGACATGGACTCGGCAGTGAGGCCGTCGTCGTCATATCATCGGCAAGCTCATGACGTTGTCGCGATTCATGACGAC
>CALNAE010000060.1 GCA_937874315.1 uncultured Bifidobacterium sp.
CGGCCTTGAGCACAAGGTCCCTGACATTGGATGCGATCAGCGCCCCCAGCTCAGCTCCCGCCCGCTGCTCATGCGAAGACAACGCGTCGCTGGCCCAATCCTTCGTGGCCGCGACCACACTGGTCGGCACCGCAATGGCGCGCATGAATGCGAACAACGAACGCATATCGGTGTCGGTCATCAGCGCATGGCGTTCTGAGCCGCCCGTGGCGGTCAACGCCACCGGCATATCCAATATGGCGTCAGGTTCCATGACGTCCCAGAAGGATTTGAACAGGCCGGAATACGAGGCCTTGAAGATGGGACTGGCCACCACCAGCCCGTCGCTGGTCGTCACCTTATCGATGGCGCGCTGCAGCACCGGCGAAATATGCCAGCTCACCGACGCGACGGCGATGTCCTGCGCCAAATCACGCAGGTCGACACGCCTTACCTGAGTGCCATATCGTCGCGCCTTGAGGTACGCGGACGCCTGTAAGGCAACGGCGTCGCCGAGTCTGCTGGTGGTGGACGGCTCGGTGACCCCCGCGCTGACCACCGTGATCGTCACGGCTCGAGGTCGTTGTCCCGCCTCGGCATCCACATCGGCATCCTCAGCGTCAGCCGCACCATCACCCGCACCCGAAGCTCCGTTCACTTTGGTGGCCGCAACCACGTCACCATTCACCGATGACCCAGCGCCGACGCCACCATCTGCACCGACGCCAAACCCAGCCACAGCATGCTCCTCGTTCATCATCAATCGCGTTCCTTTCCGCGTCGCATCCCTATCGATTCCATCGTATCCATCGCCCGTTCACGGTTATTCATGGCGATTCGATGCGGTTCATAGCGAACCCGCAGCAACCCGCATCGATTTACGGCGGTTCACAAGCGATGGCGAAGACTACAGATCAGACAGACTGACGGTGATGGAGGCATCGGAATCGGTGTAGGGGCTCGTTCCGGTGACGTTGTCACCACGGTTGGCGTTCGGACGTGGCTGGCGAGGTTCGGCATCACCGTATCTTGCCTTTACCATGTCGGCATGCGTCGGTGTACGCACCGCCTGCGGATCGCGTATCGCGGCGAATTCCTTGCGCAGCACCGGCAGCACCTGCGAGCCAAGGATGTCGATCTGCTCGAGCACCACATCCTTGGGAATCCCGCCATGGTCAATGAGGAACATCTGCCGGGCGTAGTCACCGTAGATCTCATGCTGGTGCATCACCCGATCGATAATCTGCTGCGGCGAGCCGACCAGCAGCGGGGTCTCGGCCATCATGGTTTCCAGATCCGGACCGCCCTTATATACCGGGGACTCGTCGAAATACGGCCGGAATTCATTCACGGCGTCCTGCGAACGTGAACGAATGAAGGTCTGCGCACCCACGCCGACGACGGCCTGCTGACGCGTGCCATGCCCCCAATGTTCGAAGCGGGAACGATAGAGTTCGACGAGCCTACGGAAATGATCCTCAGGCCAGAAAATCCCGTTGGCGAAAAAGCCGTTGCCATAGAACGCGGCTTGTTCGGCGATCTCCGGCGTACGAATGGAGCCGTGCCACACGAACGGCGGCACATCATCCAACGGTCGCGGAATCGAGGTGAAACCCTGCAGCGGCGTGCGGAAATTACCCTTCCAATCCACGACGTCCTCATGCCAAAGCCTGTGCAGCAGGTTGTAGTTCTCCAGCGCCAATGGCAGGCCCTGGCGAATGTCCTTGCCGAACCATGGGTACACCGGCGCCGTATTGCCGCGGCCGAGCATAAGATCGACGCGCCCTTGGGCGATGTGCTGCAGCACCGAATATTCCTCGGCCAGATGCACCGGATCATTCGTCGTGATCAACGTGGTGCAGGTGGATACTTTCAACGTGGTCGTCTTCGCGGCGACCGCGGCGAGGAACGTCGTCGGGGAAGATGACCAGAACGGCGGATTATGATGCTCGCCGACCGCGAAGAAATCAAATCCGTCCCGTTCGGTGCGAACCGCCTGATCGAGCGTGGCGGTCAGACGCTCACCTTCGGATGGCACGGAGTCGTGAACCGGATCGCGGGTGACATCCGAGACGCTGCCGACGCCGAATTCCATGGCACCCGGCTGTGGTACGACGCGCTGTCGTTTATTCGCGGCGATGATATCCGCTATTTGCTGTGATTCCGTTACCATGTGATGTTCCTCGCTGTCTTCGTCAGGTGCATGAGTATGTATGCAGGTGCGTGCCTGCATGTGCGGGTGCATACGTGCATGCACCGACCGGCGTTCGAATAGCGACTACTTATTCGAATCGATGTGACGAACGAACGCTTCCCCGAATTTCTTGATGAAGCCTTCGGACGACTGTGCAAGCTGGCCATTCTCGTCGAAACCTGCCGCCGCATTGAAGTAGACCTCAGGTTGTCCCATCACCTTCATGTCGAGGAACAACAGAACGTTACGCAGCTGGGACTGTGCCTGGGTCGTGCCCAACGCGCCCACCGATGCGCCGACGATCGCCGCCGGCTTTCCCGCAAAGGCGCTCTGTCCCCAAGGGCGGGACGCCCAGTCGATGGCGTTCTTGATCACGCCGGAGAAGCTGCGGTTGTATTCGGGGGTGACGAACAGCACGCCATCGGCGTTTGCGACGACCTGCTTGAGCTCAAGGGCCTTGGCGGGGAAATCGGCGTCGAAATCCTGGTTGTACAGAGGCAGGTTCATATCCGCATAGACGAAAGTGGTGCCTTCCGGCGCAAGACGCTCGATGCTTTTGGCGAGCTTGAGGTTGAAGGAATCCTTGCGCAGAGATCCGACGAAGACGGCGATGGTGGTCATGGTCATGCCCTTTCTGTAGGCAATACTTGGTGATATATGACGATGCAGATCGGTGGCGATCCGCTAGGGCAATAGTAGGGTCCACGAGCATGCAAATCGACGATTCGGCTCTGAGATTATCGGGAATAATATAGGTGTCCGTCGGTTATCGGACGGATGACGAACAGGTACCGAACGGCTAGGAGACGACTGTCGAGCATTCGCGAATCATGGGCGATAATGATGGAGGAAACTCAGTGAAAGCGACGACGGCAGACGCCAGGAGCAGCCCTTCGGGACGGATGGAGGTCGGTAGGACGACAACGCAATCAAGACCAGACATCACCACCTCGAGCGTAACGGAATCACGATCAACGCCCCGGACGCTGCATGTGATCAGCACGATGCCGTGGATCGCCGACTCGTTCGCCGAGGCACTGGCCCCACGTATAGACGGCGGCGAGGAGAGGGCGGACCGAAATGACGCATGGCGCGTCGTACGCCACGAGCTATGGCGACCCGCCGCAGACATGGTCTCCGCCATCGATGACGACCCCGACGCCGCCCTGTGGATCGCCCCCGCCGCACTGGTCGCTCTCAACTTCTGGAGACGACAGCACGGTCTGCGGCCTTGGAACATGCGCAGCCCGGGTCCACGGTGGATGGAGCGGCTACCCATGCGCATCACGGGCCGCCGTATGATCAATGTCACAGCCCGGGAACTGCGCGGTTGGTCCGTGTACCCCGACGAATTGGGAGATCGGCCTTGGTCGCAACTATGCGACGGTCGGGTGGAGGGATTCAATGCCGCCCGGCGCGATATCGCAACCCTGCACACGGATCTGCGGCAGGCGCCCGACGATACGCTCTTGACGCTGCACAACCACCTCACCGGCATCAGCGAGGAATGGAATGTCGTGGTCCATCGGGGGGAAGCCGTGGCTTCCAGCGGCTATTGCTTGCATAGGCCTCCTGAAAGTCACCGGATTGTCACCATCTTCGACATGGATACGGCACGGCGCTATTCACATCGCATTGATCCTCAAGAAGCCGCCGACGATAGCCGTGGCACGGGAATCGGAGCGATGCGGGATGTCGATGCCTCGGGATTCCACGAATCCTATCGGCGGCCGGCGGAGCGTATCGCACAGGAAGCCTGCGCGCGTGGCGGACTCGACGAGGCGAGCGTGCTGGTGGCATTCAGGTCCGCCGACGAGGCAGCAGTAGTGTTGGAGGCCACCGCCGTGTGGTGTTCGACCCCGTACCCCTACTCCCGTCCGCAGATGCTCGCAGTACTCGAGGCCATGGCGGTGTCTAGGTGTTCCACTCCCCCTGTAGCCACTCCCCTTGTCATGACTGCTCCCCTTGGCGGCCACGCCGATACCCCTGGAGCGACTGCTCCCCCTGACAACCAAACCGTGTATACCGGCTTCGCACGCAATCTGCCCGCCGGCGAGCGCATTTTTACACCGAGCTCTTGGATGCGCAGGCATTACGAGGGACTGTTCAGAGGCTCTTCAGATTTTGGCGGCTCTTCAAGCTCTGACGTGTGACGGGTGGGCTACTGTAGTTGTTGGTGAGGGATGGATAACTGCGACCGGAATCAGAAGCGCAGGTCCGATCCTCATCGCGTCCGCACCGTTGCAGCCGCGTGTTCAGGTGATTCGCCGCAACCCAGTACGCAAGCTTCAGTCCCAACCCAATGCCCGCGATCAACCCCAACCCAATACACAAGCTCAGCGCGCAACCAGCTGCGTAACTCAGTCGCCAACCTGCCACGCAGGCTCAGCGCATAAGTCTGCGCACCACGGCAGCGCCGAGTTCGGTGATTTTGGTCAGCTGGGATTCGGCGGCATGGCGGTGATCCGGTTCGTCGTCGCCCATGACCAGATTGTCGACATAGAGCAGGTCGGCATCGGCGACACCACAGTATTTGCCGAAGGTCTGTTCGCAGATCTGGTTGCGCAACGCCGCATCCACGCCGCTCGACTCATACCAGGACTGCGAGCCACCGGTCAACGCGATGATGCGCACGGTTTTGCCGGCCAATCGCATGGGCTTGCCGCTGCCGGCCTCGTAGGCGAATCCCCGGCACAGGACCCGGTCGAAGAATCCCTTCATCATCGCCGGCATCGTGTACCAGTAGATCGGGAAGACCAGGGCGAGTACATCCGCTTCGGCAACCCGTCGTTGGATGTCGCGCAGGTCATCGGGAATCGGGGCATGCCCCAGATAATGTTCGCGATCCTCCAGACCGTAGACCGGATTGAAGCCGGCATCGTAGAGGTCTAGCAGCGTGCCCTGAGCATGTTCGCTTTGGGCACCTTGCAGCAACGCGGCCGCCACCGCATGGGTCATGGAATCGGGTTCGGGATTGCTGGTAATCGCAAGAACATTGGTCATAGCACCATTGTTCTTCACGTCCGAGACAGCGTCGGCCAGCATCATGCAACCGCCAATCCCGAGATCACGA
>CALNAE010000061.1 GCA_937874315.1 uncultured Bifidobacterium sp.
ACCAGATCGAGCATGGCGCGCCTGATATCGTCGAATGGGTCAAGCGTCAACTGTAGTAACTGTTTTTCATGTTTTGGCCTGTGCCTTGCTGCATTTCGTACTAGGTGTTTCGACGAATAAGGAGAGCCATGCAATTCGTGTTGTCTCATCTGAAAAAATCCTATGGGGTCAAACAGGTGCTCAAGGATGTCGATTTTGTTTTCGAAGATTCGAAGATATATGGATTGCTCGGTCGCAACGGGGCGGGGAAGACCACGCTATTCAACGGCATCAACCGAGATATCGCCTTCGATTCTGGTGATTTCGGGTTGGTTCGAGATGGGATGCCCCCGGTTCCGCTCAACACGCATTCTTTTGAGGGAATGTCGCCGGAGGATATCGGCTATGTGTTGTCTACGCCGCAGGTGCCGGAGTTTCTTACGGCTAGAGAGTTCTTGAAATTCTTTCTTGAAATCAATGAGGATCGTATTGCCGTGCAACGAGACATCGACGAATATTTCGACGAGATACGCATCAAACCGGAGGATCGTGACCGGCTGCTGAAGGATTATTCGCAGGGTATGAAGAACAAGATGCAGATGTTGGTCAGCATCATTGCAAACCCTGCCGTGTTGTTGCTCGACGAACCGTTGACTTCTCTTGATGTCGTCGTTGCTGAGGAGATGAAACAGTTGTTGCGGTCGATGAAACAGGGGAAGGTAACGATCTTATCCACTCATATCCTCGATTTGGCCGTGGACTTGTGCGATGAGATCGTACTGCTCAGTGATGGAAGGTTGCACGCGGTTGATCAGGCTGAACTTGGGGATGAGGATTTCAAGACGAAGATCATCGCATCATTGACGGAGGATGAGGAATGAGCGAGATCTTTGCGATTTCTTTCCGTCTCAAGATCGCATACCGCGTCAATACGATCCTCTACCGAATCCGACAGCTGGTTCCCGCGGCGCACCGGTCCACGAGTACCGCGTTGAGCTCACCAGGGCTCAAGACGTTCGCAACCGTGTTAGCTGGCCTATGGGAGGTTGTCTCCGGCTTCCTTGGCAAATTCGTCTACATTTTTCTGCTCTATGAGGTCGTGACCAATACGGCAAGCCACCATCAATCGATGGTCGCGTCTTTCCTCACTACTTATTTGCTTCTCGGTATTGCGGGTGCATGCTTGGATGCGTGGATGTTCACTTTCTCGCGTAACGATTACTATGCGATCGTGCTTATGCGCATGAACGCGAGGAACCGTGCATTGTCCGGGTTCTTTTATCAGGTTGTCAGATCCGTTGTGGGCGGCATTCCGTTCATACTGTTCTTCGGTCTGAAATTGGGGCTTACATGGTGGATGGTGCCGCTTGTGGTGGTCATGCCTACCGCCGTGAAATCGATTGTCGTGATGGCCTTGATGTTGCGATTCGAACGGAGTGGTCGTTTCGACGCCAGCAAGCCACTTGGCGTGCTGACTTGGCCCATAACTCTTGCGGTCGCCGCGGTCGCAGTGCTGTTGATAGTGCTTGGGCGACCGGTGAATCCGGTGATTAGCATTGCGTTGATGACAGTGGCTGCGATGTCCATAATAGTGACATGGCCTAAATTGCTAGGATTTCGGCTTTATCCGGAACTGTGCAAAATTGGTGCCACGCAGGCTGTGTCGTTGATGAACAGTGTGACGGACGGTTCGTATAAACGTGCCCGAATGAATAAGAATATCGAGTTTGAAAGGGCAGATGCGTCTCATACAGTTGCGGGCAAGCACGGGTTGTCATATCTCAATGCGTTGTTTTTCGCGCGGCACCGAAGGATTTTTTGGGGTGCTTCGCTGAAATACTCGGCGATATGCGCCGTTGGTAGTGCAGTTGCGATCATTGTCATGGTGCTGATGCCGGGGCGTGTTCGTGACCCGGTGAGCGTTCTGCCATGGCTACTGCTGGTCATGTATGCAATCAACCGGGGAACTACGATGACCGAGGCAATGTATATTGACTGCGACCATAGTTTGCTCACCTACCCGTTCTATAAACAGTCGAAACACATACTTGAGTCGTTTAGGTTGAGACTGTGGGAAATCTCAGCGGTTAACCTACTGCCGGCAACAGTGCTGGGGATTGGACTCGTCATAACCATGGCGTTGTTCAACCCTAACCGCAGCCCGTATGAGTTCCTCGCCGCCTTCCTCTCAATTTTGGTTATCGCGGTATTTTTCTCTGTGCATTATTTGGCGTTGTATTACCTGCTGCAGCCTTATACCATCGAGGCGAAGATCAAGAGCTTCACCTATCAGATCGCGGTCGGATTGACCTATGGCTTGTGCTATCTCATCGCGGTTAACTATCACCATCCTTCGCTGATGGTCTTCGGCGCGGTAAGCCTAGGTTTCTGCATTCTTTATTCGCTTGCAGCTTGCATCGTGGTATACCGCTTCGCGCCGAGGACGTTCCGCATAAAGTCGTGAGCGTCGTAGGCGTCGTGATCGTTGTGATCGTGGGTTTCGCCTCTTCATGTTTTGGCCTGTGTGTTGCCGCAATACACGGGGGTGGTTGAGGCTGCGGGTTTTGTGATGTCGCGATCCTGTGAGTGGTCCAGATCCAGAGCTTGGTCACTTCCGTGGCACCGGATCCTAGTCGTGGCTTCTTCCGGGGTCTTCTGATCGCCCGCGACGGATGTGACGCGCGCGACGTATGTCGCGGATGACAGGCGACTAGAGACCATCAAGAACGGACTACTTGTGACCAGAAATCATCGAAAGTGCCGAATCAAGAGAAAGAGGAATCCCGTGCGCTGCGGGCAACAGCCGTCAACTGAGGGTGCGGTTTCGTGCAAAGCAGTGGCGAGAGCGCAGGACGCGGTTGCCTGGATCAACATGGAGAGGATGAGGTTTTCGTCCAGAGCATCGCTGAAGGTGCGTGGCCACGATGTTGGACATGCAGGGATTGAGCGCGAGGGCGATAGCCGACTATCTGGGGCACAGCAATCCAAGCATGGCGCAGGACGTTTACATGCAGCGGAATCTGGATAGCTCGAAAGCCGCCGAAAGCCTCGAAGCGAAGTTGTCGAATATCATCTGATGCATGTGTTTGTGATGAGTATATGATGAGTTGGTCCTGAAAAGCCCTTGAAAACACGAAAGCCATCACAAACGAGAAACCCCTCACGCCAATGTTTCCAAGGGCTGAGGGGGTTTCATGTGGTGGCTCCGAGCGGCATCGATCCGCTGACCTAACGATTTTCAGTCGTTCGCTCTACCAACTGAGCTACAGAGCCAGGAATAATTAAAAACCCGGAAACCCGGGCTTAGTAATCATCCAAGCGACCCCGGCCGGACTTGAACCGGTGACCTCCGCCGTGACAGGGCGGCGCTCTAACCAGCTGAGCTACAGGGCCGTGGCTTACTCTCTCAAGCAGCCGAATAGCTATATTACTCAGAAGATCAAGCTATGCAAACCACCAGCGTGTCGTTTTCATTTCCCGAGTCGTTGCGCGCCCCTCGCGTTGCAGTGGTTTCCCTACCGGGATTCGTCCAACACCCCGCCGGGAACCCATATTGAGTCGACGACCGCTTCAGAGGCGTTCCGGCGAAACGCTGTAACGATAGCCGTGCGACGTATATTGAATCGTCTGAGAGGCCGACTCGCCGGACGATTGTTGATCGGAGCAGTCGCCGATAGCGCACGAGGAATCGTCGTAATACTTCATCATTCCGCCGTCGTTCATATACAGGCTTATGCCCCAGCCCACGAAGGCTATGAAGATGGCCCAGAGAATGGTCTCGACAGCTCCGATGACGATGCCGGCGATTGCCATCCCTCGGCTTTTCTCATGGGACTTGTTGATCTGCACGAGTGCGATGATGGATAGGACCAGACCAACCGGTGCGATGAAGAAGGAGAGAATGAAACCGACGATACATAGTATATTCCACCGATCATTCGCGATCGGGGGATAATACGGGCCTTGGGGAGGGAACTGCTGACCGGGACCGTACTGCTGACCGGGAGCGTTCGTTGCTTGGCCGTAGGATGGCCCATAGGGCGTCTGCGGTCCTGCGGCCCATTGCTGATTGGCGGTGGGCTGGGTCTGTTGAGCCTGGGTCGGCTGCTGAGCGTAAGGCATTTGGCTATAGGCGGCGAAGCCCTGTTGATTCGTTGTTTGGCCATAGGCTTGTTCTGGATATGACTGACTCGACTGCGGTTGTTCCGCAGCTGGCTGGTAGCCGTTGTAGTGCATGGGAACGGGATTCGGCTGGTTGCCGTTGTTCTCGGTATGCGGCTGTTGTGCCCCGTGGTTTTCTTGATTGCTGCTCATGCGCACCATTCTACGCGAGTATGGGGTGCGGTGCGGAAAGATGCACTATGGCACGCGCCGTTTCGGCATTCCGGTGACATGGGCCATCTCAATGCGAGAGCGGGACGTGTTCGTTGCTTGAACACGTCCCGCTCAATCCGCGGTTTGAGATCGCTTCAATACTTCAGCTTCAGGCTCCAACGCTTCGGCGTACGGCGGCTGATCGGCATCAGTCGGTCTGTTTCCAAGTCGCCACGTCGATGTGGTGTCCGGGGTTGGCCTGCCACGCGGCCCATGCGGACTTGACGATATCCTCCACGTCGAACTTGGCGTGCCAACCCATCTCCTCGTTGATACGCTTCGGCGAGCCGATGAGCTGCGGCGGGTCTCCTGCCCGGCGGGCCATAACGGCTTCCTTGAATGGCAGGCCCGTGACCTTCTTGACCTCGTCTACGATCTGACGCACCGAAGTCCCCTCGCCGGTACCGACGTTGAAGGCATCATACTTGCGCTCGTCGCGGTCGAGGTAGTGCAGAGCCGCGATATGGGCGTCGGCCAGGTCGGAGACGTGGATGTAGTCGCGCACGCAGGTGCCGTCGGGAGTCGGGTAGTCGTCGCCGAATATGGCCGGTGCCTTGCCCTGCTTGAGCCGGTCGAAAAGCATGGGGATGAGATTGAGAATCGCGGGGTCCTCGAGCTCCACCGGGCCGCAGCCGGCCACGTTGAAGTAGCGCAGTCCGCAGAAACGAATGCCGAATGGCTCCTCGCATGCACGGGCCATCCACTCACCGAAGAGCTTGGTCTGGCCATACGGGTTGATCGGCAGCATCGGCACGACATCCTCGGGGACCACGTCGACCGGAGGTACGCCATAGGTGGCAGCGGATGAGGAGAACACGAGCTTCTTAGCGGAGGACTTGGTCATGCCGGTGAGTACGTTGAGCATGCCGTTGATATTCTGCTGGTAGTACCACAGCGGCTTGGCGACGGATTCGCCGACCTGTTTGCGCGCGGCGAAATGAATGACCGCCGTCACCTTTTCGTCGGTCATGATCTCACCCAGACGCTCGCCGGCGCCGGGTGCCGCGATATCCATGCCGTAGAGACGAGCCCCTTCGATACGGGTAGGCTTGCCGTAGCTCAAATCATCCACCACGACCACTCGCTCTCCTGCTTCGTGGAGGGCATGGACCACGTGGGCGCCGATATAGCCGCACCCACCAGTGACGAGAACTGTCATGTTCTGGCCTTTCGGTTGTTGTGAGCCTGTCAAGAAACCCCAGACTGAATGTTCTTTTTTGCTCACATATGTTACCTTTTGAACAATTCTAGTATAACACCCAAGGCAGAGTTGCCGACCGAAGCCGGATTGCTGGCCGGATTGCTGGCCAGATTGCTGGCCGAATTGTCGGTTGTGTCTACCGGCAAGCGCGGTGGGACTTGTCAACCTCGAAGGACGAACAAGCTCGAGCAAAACCTGAGAAACATGCCGGTGAGAGCGGCCCGGGCGCGAACCTACATCGTCAGACCGGGGGGTTAGCATATTGCACGTCAAGCACGGGAGCTCATTGTGTTGAGCTGAGAGGGAATGTCCCGACCGTAGAACGTGATCCGGTTAGTACCGGCGAACGAAGTCTGTGATGGCCTAATTGTTGGCTCCCGCTTGTCATAACAGAAAGCGAGGAACCCGTTGAGAACTATCAAAAACACGGGTATACGCGGTGGCACTGCTGCTGAGTGCGGCAGGGGCCCGGACGCGTCGTTAGATTCGCGCCGCCAGCGCCGATTCCTCCAGCGCCCCTCCTTGCGCTGGATAGTGTCGGACGTCACGGTGACGGTTGTTATCGCGGTGGCATCGGGTGTGGTCTTCTGGGGCGTCGATCTGATCTACAGTCCCGTGTCCTCTTTGTTTCAGGTGGTTCCCGGATTGAACGCGCTGCTCGATGGACTGTATTACTTTGCCGGTCCGTTGGCGATGCTCATAGTACGAAAGCCCGGTGCCGCGCTGTTTTCGGAGCTCGTCGCAGCTTTTGTCGAGGCGATACTGGGCAGCTTGTGGGGAGGCATGGGAACCTTGCTACCCGGGCTTGCGCAAGGATTGGGCGCCGAGCTCGCTTTCCTTATCTTCTGCTACCGATTCTGGAATGTCGGCGTGACCGTATTCTCCGGTGGGCTTGCCGCACTTGGTGGCTCACTGGTGGCATGGCCGCTGTATTACGTGGGAAGCGGCATCGGCTTCCTCGCAGTGACGTTCGTATGCAGCAT
>CALNAE010000062.1 GCA_937874315.1 uncultured Bifidobacterium sp.
GGTCGATTCCCAGCGGCGCGAAGAACGTTCAGCAGGCGATGACCTTCATCAACTGGATGATGAAGCCGAAGAACTCGCTGAGGGCCGTGGAATACAACAACTACAACTCGTCTATCGACGGAGTCGAGGAGCTGATGCCGGATGATCTGAAGAACGATTCGGCCATCATCACTCCCAGCGACGTCAAACCCATGGACGTCCCCCAGTGCTCCACGGACGTCGTCAACAAATATTCCCAGATCTGGGAGCAGTTCAAGGAGTGACCATGAGTCAGACGTCAATGTTGTCCGGTGTTGATCGTGATGATCCTCTGCGCGTTTACCGTGGTGGCAGAGTGTGGGTTCGCAGGGGGGTGATGACGTCCGCCGTCGCGGTACGCGGGGCGGACGTCGTGGCTTTGGGGAGAACCGCGGAGGGACTGGTCGACGAGGCGGACGAGGTGGTGGACCTGCGCTCGGGTCTGCTGCTGCCGGCATTCGGCGACGGACACTGCCATCCCATTTTCGGCGGTCTGGAGGCCCAGGGGCCTGACGTCGCCCATGCGACGAGCGTCTCGCGGATACAGCATGCGCTGAGGGATTGGGCGGACTCGCATCCGGGCGGCGATTGGATATTCGCCGCCAGCTATGATCCGGCTCTCGTGGAGGGGGGATCCTTCGACGCTCGGTGGATAGATGAGGTCGTCCCGGACCGTCCCGTGTGGCTTCGCGCCCATGACTACCACACCGCGTGGTGCAACACCAAGGCCCTTGCCCTTGCCGGCATAACGGCCGACACTCCCGATCCTCCTCTTGGCCGCATCGATCGTCGGGAGGATGGTTCGCCCAAGGGGACGCTCCGTGAATGGGGGGCCGTGGATCTGCTTCTGAAGGTCGCTCCCGTGCCCTCCCGTGAAGCCCTGGACCGCGCCTTGCGAACCGCATGCGAGGAGCAGAACGGATGCGGTGTGACGTGGATGCAGGACGCGTGGGTGGACGGGGGCATGCACCTGCCGTATTGCGATCTCCTCTCTCGCGGGGAGCTTTCCGTGCGATCGAATCTGGCGTTCAGGGCGGATTCGCGATACTGGCGTGGTCAGTTCGACGGATTCCGTCGCGCTCGTCAGGAAGTGCGGGATGCGGGGGATGCGGGGCTTCTTGACGCCCGAACCGTCAAGTTCTTCGCCGATGGGGTCATCGAATCGGGAACGGGGGCCATGCTTGATCCCTACGTCGACGCCGGTGGCGGGCGTGGGATGGAGGTGTGGGATCATGATGAGCTCGCGAGGGCGGTCACCGTCGCCGATTCACTGGGGTTCCAGGTGCACATCCATGCCATCGGCGACCGTGCCGTGCGTAACGCCCTTGACGCGATCGAAGCGGCGACGCTGAACAATCCCGGATGGGACAGGCGCCCGGTCATCACCCATGTCCAACTCGTCGATTCCGTGGATGTCGAACGATTCGCCGATCTTGGGGTGATCGCCAACATCGAGTCCTTCTGGATTCAGCGGGATCCGGTGATGGTCCGTCTCACCGAGCCTCGTCTTGGCGAGGCGCGGTCGCGTCGACAGTATGCCCTGGCTGACCTTCGCGAAGCCGGAGTCATGCTTTCTCATGGATCGGACTGGCCCATTTCCAGCAACAACCCCGTCCAGGCCATCGGGCGCGCGGTGACGAGGAAGACGGATCGGGGCCTCCCCCAGGGAGGTTGGATACCCGAGGAGAGGATCACCGTCGAGGATGCCATCGATATGGCGACCCGGGGAAGCGCAGTGCAGGGGTTCACCGAGGGGTTCCGCGGGACGCTTGACGTCGGGCGCCATGCGGACATGGTTCTTCTTGAGAGGGACATCACCTCGATTCCTCCGGAGGATATCGCGCGGACCCCTGTTCTGGGGACCTGGCTGGACGGATCGAACGTCTTTCGGAGATGAGGACGGCAAGGTAATGGGAGAATTGATGCATTCTGCCATGATGACGATGTAATTCGAAGGTTTTTGAGTTCACCAAGAAGAAATAATTATCTGATTAGGTAAAAACACCACTAAAAACGAAACCTCCAACGTCGGCTGGTCGTATGCCGGAGTATGGAGGATGGCTAAGGAGAATCCCATGACGGGAATCATCGATCCGACACGACTCAAGGAACTGACCGCGAAGGAATCGGACAGGCTCGACGCGAAGCTGGTCAGGTCTCGCGAGATGTACGGGAAGGCGCGTGAGCATCTCTGCAACGGCGTTGCGTCCTCGTATCAGCTGCGCGACCCGTGGCCGATCTACGTGGATCACGGCGAGGGATCCCGCGTGTGGGACGTGGACGGCAACGAGTACTACGACTTCCACAACGGTTTCGGCGCCATGGTCCAGGGGCACGCCAACCCGATCATCGGCGAGGCCGTCAACAAGCGTTTCGCCAAGGGCACCCATTTCGCCCTTCCCGACGAGGACGACTTCGTCGTCGCCGACGAGCCCTCCAAGCGCTTCGGACTGCCCAAGTGGCGCTACACGAATTCGGGCTCCGAGTCCACGATGGACGCCATCCGCATCGCCCGCGCCTACACGCATCGCGACCCCATCATGAAGGTCTTCGGCTCCTACCACGGCCATCATGACGCCGTGATGATTTCCATCGCCGAGGACTACGACAAGATCGGCGACCGCTTCCACCTGAAGTCCCTGCCCTACGGAGCGGGCATCCCCAAGGCCATCGTGCCCCTCACCGTCCCGGTGCCGTTCAACGACGCCGAGGCGCTCGAGCATCGCATCGTAGAGATGGAGGGCGAGGGCAATGCGCCGGCCTGCCTCATCATGGAGGCCTGCCTGATGAACATGTCCATCGTGCCTCCGGAGCCCGGATACCTCGAGAAGGTCCGGGAGATCACCCGACGCCACGGCATGGTGCTCATCTTCGACGAGGTCAAGACCGGTCTGACCATCGGACCAGGCGGAGCCACGAAGCTCTTCGGCGTCACGCCCGACATGGTGACCATGGCCAAGGCGCTTGGCGGCGGTCTGCCGATGGGCGCCATCGGCGGCACGGACGAGGTCATGAGCGTCGTCGAAAGCGGCGAGGTGTACCAGGTCGGCACCTACAGCGGCAACCCCCTGTGCGTCGCCGCCGCACGCGCGAACCTCGAGAGGGTCCTCACGCCCGCGGCCTACGAGCATTTCGACCATCTCAACAGGCGTCTTATGGACGGCTGCACCGAGGTCGTCCGCAAGTACGGGTTCCCCGAATACGCCAGCGGGTTCGGCGCCAAGGGGTGCGTGAGGTTCTCCCCGCACA
>CALNAE010000063.1 GCA_937874315.1 uncultured Bifidobacterium sp.
TGCCCGGCTTAGTCCCGGATTTCTCCGGTGAGTGTCATTCCAACGATGCGGTGGGCATGGAATAGTCGGGTTTGTCCTGTTCCCGACCGGACCGGTTGCTTGCCTGCGAGAAGATGCGCAGGAAAATCAGCGATTTCGCATAGGCGAGCCAGGAGAAACCGAGTAGCACAAACGCGACCCGCAGGTAAGCGGTGAAGACGAATAGCGCGATGGCCGCCGTGTCGATGGCGAGCAACAGCAGTGTTTTGCCGAATGCATGCCATGGCAGCATGAACGAATTTTTCCATGTTGCGCCAAAGCCATTACGGTATCGGGCTTGAAGAGGGAAGAAATATTCATATGTCAACACGGTGATAACGCCGGCGAGAATAAGGACGGGCATGACTACATAGACGATCCTCGAATCGGTTGATGCCCAGAAAACCGTGGCGAAGAGTATGGTAGCGGCTAATGCGAGGAATATGAGCCAAGATCCGATGGATGGTATGAATTCGCGTTTGAATCGTCTTAAGTATTGCCTGCCCAGATCGATGGAGTCGTCTTCGGTATAGGCGAATACGGTGCTGTACAAGGCGGTGCGCGCAGGTCCGATCGTGATGATTGGAATGATGGTGAGCACGAAAAGTATGTTAAGGATGAAAAACCGAACGCACGTGTTGAGGAATTGCCAAAAAGGGCCACTGATATTGAAGTGCATCGAGGCGTCCTTCCGATCTCGTTCAAGCATACCCGACACGAGTTGACATGAAAGTCAAACGAGCTTACTATCTTATTTATAAACTAATCAATAAGGATTATACGCGGAGTCATCAACGAAGTGAGTCTTCGTGAGTAACTAACTGTGTATTTCCAGATGGGTACGTTACCGTGTCAAAGGAGAACAAGGTGAATGACCGCGAGAACTCCGGAGATGCTGCTGCACGAGGAATAGCGGCATCATCTGGTCTATCAGTGAAGGAAGTCCCTCCGTCCTCGAGATTTGGTCGCAAAGCAGACGGCGGGGCGAAACGGCACAGTTTTAAGTTGTGGCTACTCATTTCGCCGTTCCTAATTCTTGCAGTGTTGTTCAGCTACTTGCCGTTGTTCGGCTGGGTATACGCTTTCTTTGATTATGAGCCGCCTATTCCGCTGGCCCAAAGTCAGTTCGTGGGCCTTCAGTGGTTCAAGATGCTAGTTCAAAACCCGGCTCAGCTGCACACGATAGGCCAGGTACTCATCAACACGTTCGCTATGAGCGGGTTGAATATCCTCACATCGTTCTTCCCACTGATCTTTGCTATTGCGCTTAATGAGATTCGTGCGAAATGGTTTAAAAACCTTATTCAGACTTTCACGACGTTACCGAATTTCATCAGTTGGGTGCTGGTCTACGCGGTTGCTTTTGCCATGTTCTCCTCAGGCGGCATGGTGAATGAACTACTACAAAACCTTCATCTGATCACGTCACCGATCAAGTTCTTGGATTCGGATTCGCAGACGTGGATCAAGATGTTGCTGTGGGGCCTCTGGAAAGGACTGGGATGGGGCTCCATCCTTTACCTTGCGGGTATATCAGGCATCGACCAAGAACTGTATGAAGCGGCTCAGGTCGATGGCGCCAATCGATTCCAACAGATTCTCCACGTCACGATACCGCAGCTGTTACCAACGTATTTTGTATTGCTGATGTTGTCCATCTCCAATTTCCTCAACAACGGCATGGATCAATACTTTGTTTTCCAAAATGCATTTAATATGCAGCATATCCAGGTACTTGACCTGTATGTGTACAACGTGGGTATGGGCAATAACTCGCTGTCGTTGGCGACGGCAATTTCGATGCTCAAATCCTTGGTGAGTGTGGGGCTGTTGGTTGTCGTCAACTGGTTGTCCAAGAGAACCCGTGGGGAATCCATCGTCTGACCGGCGTTGGTGAAAGGAATCGTCATGAAAAAGACATCAGTAAGCATCGCTCCTGCCTTGCGGCGCACTCGTGGTGAGGAAATATACAACGTATTTAACATTGCATTTTTCATCATCTTCGCATTCATATGCGTCTATCCCTTCTACTACTTGATCATTAATTCCATATCGAACAATTCCGCGTCTGCTGCAGGTTCCGTCAATTGGTTCCCCACTGGTATTCATTGGGAGAATTATCGGCAAGTATTTGGTCTCGAAGGTCTGGGGCAGGCCGGTTTTATTTCCTTAGCGAGAACCGTTATCGGCACCGCATTGACCGTAATAGCAAGCGCCTTTCTTGGATTTATGTTTACGCAGAAGAAAATGTGGCATCGTCAGTTCTGGTACCGCTTCGTAGTCATCACCATGTATTTCAACGCCGGTCTAATTCCGATGTTCATCACCATGAAGAATCTTGGTTTGACGAATAACTTCTGGGTATATGTACTGCCTGCCATCGTTCAGCCATTCAATATCATTTTAGTGAAGACTTTCGTTGAATCAATTCCTGATAGCCTCCAGGAGGCTGCAGAGATGGATGGTGCCGGAACATTGACGGTGTTTCGAAAGATTGTGCTGCCAATGTGCACGCCAATCTTGGCGACGGTCGCCATCTTCTCCGCAGTCGGGCAGTGGAATTCGTTCCAAGACACGTTGATCTATATGACCGATTCCAAACTCTACTCATTGCAATATCTCTTGTATACCTATATCAATCAGGCGAATGCCCTAGCAGCATCGGTCAAGGCAAGCTCGGGAACGGCGCTCAACGTCGCTGCTTTGGCGACGCAGCAAACCCCTACCTCGATTCGCATGACGGTCTCGGTGATCGTCGTTTTGCCGATTTTATTCGTGTACCCATTCTTCCAGCGTTTCTTCGTCAAGGGCATGATGCTCGGGGCGGTCAAGGGCTGAGACTGATACATATCCATCGCGAGATGTCTGCCATGGAAGACAGGCAGCACAAAGAAAAGAAGAAAGGAAGGACGTTATGTCCCTCAGGAAGAAAGTAACCATTGGGGTGGCGCTGGCGCTGTCCGCAATGCTGGCCCTTACCGGATGCGGCGGTAGCAAAACCGCTTCCGAAAAGGATGACGGGTCGTTGATGACGGTAACGGTCTATGACGACCTTGCCAACTATCAAGGCGATCAAAAAGGTTGGTTCGCCAAACTCATCAAGGATAAGTTCAATATCAAATTGAACATCGTGGCTCCTAATGTCGCCGGCGGTGGAAGCACGTTGTTTGATACGCGTTCAGCCGCAGGAAATCTTGGAGACATAATCATCACCGGTTATGGTTCCGGGCGTGGAGCCAAACTGGTGAAAGCCAAGCTCATCGACGATATGACGCCGTATCTCAGTGGTATGAGCAATATCAAGAAGTATTCCAAGGCAACGGCAGCGCTCGATAAGTCAATCGGGCAGAGCTCGGGGGTCTGGGGTATCCCCGGATCCGTGTCATCACGTAAGCCGACTACTGCTGGAGAAGGACTCGAACCAACTTTTGGTCCGTATGTGCGTTGGGACTATTATAAGGCTGTTGGCTACCCGCAGATCAATACGTTGGAAGATCTGATCCCGGTGCTTAAGAAGATGCAGGATAAGGCAAGAAGCGAGACTGGTCAGAATAACATCTATGCGATGAGCCTGTTCAAGGACTGGGACGGCAACATGATGAACAATGCCAAGCAGCCCGCTTGCTTCTACGGGTTCGATGAGATGGGCTTCGTGCTCGCCAAGGCGGACGGCTCACAATACCAATCCATTACAAAAGCGGGCGGCATCTACCAGCGCGTGCTCAAATTCTTCAATTCGGCATACCGTGCTGGACTCATTGATCCGGAATCCACT
>CALNAE010000064.1 GCA_937874315.1 uncultured Bifidobacterium sp.
ACCGCTGAAGGCGCTCGATTACTGGCTGGAGCAGGAGAGCAAATAGCGGAAACGCGAATGACAGGAATATCGGTAGCTGGAACATAGGCGGGGTGTTGCGTACGCTGGTGTATGAAGGATCCGCTTCAAGGGTGGCATCCTAAACAGAACGGGAACACACATGCAGGACACATCGCAATCACCGGCATCGCAATCACCATCGCAAGCATTGTCGCACACGCCAACGGATACGCCGGCCGTTTCGTCGACGGGTGTGACAACCGGTACTCCGGCGCGCACGTCGACCGGCACGCCGACGTCTGCCTTCTCGAAGGGAGCCAAGGCGCGCCATCGGTGGAGCCGTGAGGTGTCGACGGTCGAATTCCATGTCGATGCCTTCGAGAGCAAGGCCACGGTGTTGTGGCGCAAACGCAACGAGATGGTCATCCGACGTGGGGCGGTCATGCGTCGTGACGTTCCGCTCAACAAGGACGGTTCGATAGGGTTCTCGGCACGATTTTCCCAGGCGATCCGTGCCGAGCATAGCGGTGAGTACGAGGACTATGTGACGACGGCCGATATCGTGTTGAAAAGCGTCAACGAGGTGGGGTTGTTCCTGTATTTCGGCGGCACCAACGGCTGGCTGGTTCTGCACGACGATCAGGGGCGCACCATTCACGATTGGACGGTGGTCGGCTGATACCGGTCGGTTGGCCTATACGAATTCGGCAGGTCATGCCTCCTCGTGCCAACGAGGATCCTGGGCGAAGCTTCGGCCCTGCTCGTTGTCCATCGCGGCGATGTCGCGCATGTCTTGGTCATCGAGGCTGAATGCCGTGAGATCGAGGTTGGCGCGCTGCCGCTCCCTGTTCGTCGACTTGGGAATGGCAACGTCGCCGAGCTGGACATGCCAACGCAAAATCGTCTGAACCGGGCTGATCCCGTGTTTGCGAGCGATCGCCGCGATGGTTGGATCGTTGAGCATCTGATTCGCGCGGCCCAGAGGACTCCATGCCTCGGTGATGATGCCATGGGCGTCGTCGTAGGCACGTTGCTCGCGCTGCTGGAAGTAGGGGTGCAGTTCGATCTGATTGACCGACGGCGTCGCCCCGGTCGCGCGGATCAGCAATTCGATGTGTCCGGGCAGGAAATTGCTCACTCCGATATGGCGCACCACGCCGGCTCGCTGTGCATCGACGAGCGCCTGCCACGCCTCAACGAACTTGCCCTGCGACGGGTTGGGCCAGTGAATGAGGTACAGATCGATATAGTCCAGCCCCATGCGCGCCA
>CALNAE010000065.1 GCA_937874315.1 uncultured Bifidobacterium sp.
GAAAAAGATAGAAGGCAACACAAACACCCACAGTTGCCAATATAACCGAAGATGTTCAGCAATCCTTGCGAAGAACGGGGCGCGCCTCCGCTCCTCGATGTTGTCTTTCACCGCGGTTACCGAGCCGCCTTTGGTTGCATCCATGAGATTCCTCTCCATTCCTAGATCTGATAGACGAATGCCGTCCAAGGGGAAAGTTCTCCCTTGGCCACGCTGATAGTGAGGACGTTGCCGTCCTCGTTGGAAATCAATATTCTCGACTCGTCAATGCCGTTGGCGAGCAGCAGACTCGTTTCCACGGGCAAGGCTGCGGTCTGCGACGACACATTGACCACAACTAGGACCCGGCGGGAACCAACGGAACGGGTAAAGGCATAGATAAACTCGTCTTCGACATCAACCGCATTGAAGTCGCCAGCGGCCACGATGTCATTCGAGTGTCGAAGCTCGATGAGCCTGCGGTAGAACGAAAACACGGAATCTGGATCGTTCAACTCCGCCTTGACGTTGATCTGCGCCTTGTTGGGATTCACCGCGAGCCACGGTTCTCTGCTCGCATCGGTCGCCGTAAAACCAGCGAACTTCGTGGAATCCCATTGCATGGGCGTACGCGAATTATCGCGGCTGACCTTGGCAAGGGACTCCATCATGGATGCGGCATCCTGCACATGCGCCTCATCGACGCGCTGATGATAGGCATTGATGGATTCGAGATCCTGATACTGTTCCAATCGGGTAAAGCCGGCGTTCGTCATGCCGATCTCTTCACCTTCATATATATATGGCGTGCCCTTGTGCATATGTAGCAGTAAGCCCAGAGCCTTCGCCGACTTGACACGCAATTGCGGCGTCGAGGTATCCCCCCAACGAGACAACGAGCGAGGCTGATCGTGGTTGTTGAAGTACAAGCTCGCCCAGCCATTGGATTTGACCGCATCCTGCTGCTCGATCATCGCGTGCTTCAGATCAGGCAGGTGCAATGGCACCATATTCCATTTCGCACCCCGCTGATCGACGCCCATATGATCGAACAGGAACAGCATATCGAGTTCCTTATTGGCCGGGTCGGTCACTTCTTCGTTGCGTTTGGGCGAGATTCCTTGGCCTTCGCCGACCGTTAGGTATCCCTCACGGCCGTCGAAGACTTCGTGGCGCATTTCCTTCAGGAATTCATCGAGCCTTGGTCCATCCATGCTGAACGGCCATGGGCTGGAGTACCCCTCCTCGCCAGCCGGCTGGTCTTCAATCTCGCCGCCGGTTTCCCCGGGCAGGAGGCCTTTGCTGTCTATGCGCTTGGAAATCAGAGTGATGACGTCCATGCGGAATCCATCGACACCGCGATCAAGCCACCAGTTCATCATGTCATACACCGCGTGACGCACCTGAGGATTCTCCCAATTGAGATCAGGCTGCTTCTTCGAGAACGTGTGCAAATAATACTCACCACGCTTGGCGTCAAACTGCCAAGCTGAACCACCGAACGAACCACCCCAACGGTTCGGCTCGGCACCGGGCGTTCCCGGCTCATGACCTGCACGGGCCGGACGCCACCAGTACCAGTCGGCATATGAAGAATTCTTATCGCGGGACGCCTGGAACCACGCGTGCTCGTCCGAGGTGTGGTTCACCACCA
>CALNAE010000066.1 GCA_937874315.1 uncultured Bifidobacterium sp.
ATTGGATTACCTCAAATGGTTTGCCGAGTGGGCTTATTTGCGACGCGACCGGGGAATCTTTGCCGACCACATCCACATATAAGCTGTTCAAAAGCATTACCAATTTTCGTGACAAATTGCAACCGACTGGGCGATATGCCATGCTCAAAAAATTTGCCACATACCCGTATTCGCTCATCGAGGTCACGGCCTACAATGGTCAGGCTCTTATATTCAGGCCCGAAACAATTAATAGTAACGATTTGAGAATATTCGAAATACCATTTTACAATGAGCCCGAGCGAGTGGTGTTTTATTTGGGTGACGTAAACCGTGGCGGCGATTCTGACCCTTTCGGCAATCTCAGTCCCGACGAATTTCTTGACATGGCGATTACAGTGGACAGTTTCCCTACCACGAATGTCGTCAATAACTCAACCATCGCATATCTTACCAACAACCGCAAGAGCATCGCATGGCAGTACAGTTCCGCCGACTGGAGCCAAGCCAAAACGCAACTTGGCATCGAGCAGAGTAGCGCGAGCACTGCTCAGCAGAATAATTTCCGCAATCAAAACACCGATTTGCAAAACAGCCAGGCGTCACAAGCCAATGGTCTCAACAATGCACAATCGATTGTCACCGGAGCCGTGGGTGCCGTGGGCAATCTTGCGAGCGGCAACGTCGGCGGCGCGGCATCAACTGCAATCAACACCGGGGTTAATGTCGCTTTTAATAATCTGCGAACCAATCAAAACAATTCTTTTCGCTCGCAATCCACATCACTGCAAAACACTCAGGCAACGCAAGCAACCGACCTTAATAATTCATATGCGACTAGGGCCATGCAAGGGGATTACGCGAATCAGATTGCGGGTATCAACGCTAAAATACAGGACGCGAGTCTGCTCGAACCGTCCGTTTCCGGTCAGGTTGGGGGCGAGACGATGAGCTGGAAATTCAGCCTACTTGGGATATTCGTCAAATTCAAAAAACTGTCCACTGAAGCGGAGCGCAATATAGGAGAATATTGGCTGCGTTACGGGTACATGGTGCAACGTTTTATCACACCGCCCGAAAATTGGCAGTGCATGACGCACGCGACCTACTGGCAGATGGCCGAAACCTATCTGACATCCGCAACGTGCCCGCAACCGTACCGTATGGCGATACGCGGGATTTTTGAAAAAGGTGTTACCGTGTGGAGTAATCCAGATGATATAGGTAATTTTGATTTTGCTAATCAGCAACCACTGGACGGGATAGCATATTAAAATGAGCAGACGACAAGAAAAATTTAGCGCGAATATGAGGAATTATACGTGCATGATACCTCAGGGCGCCATGCGCACGAGCGCGCCAAGAACGCGCACGTTTATTATCGAGCAGTCGTATTTCCATATGTTGGAACAGTTGGCGGTATCGCGTTTTACATGGCGCGGCTTACCGAATGGGATTGACCAGCGTTTTATCGAATTGCAATTGTTCGAAAATTCGTCAATGCCGCTCATATTTTTTGAGGATAAAATAAGATTACGGTACATGGTCACTCAAACCAGTAACCAAGGTTGGCAGAATTTGTATTATAATCCCACCAAATTCACGCCGTATGGTGTAGGATATTCATATCACGAATTAAGCGCAAAAGAATGTGTACCAATTTGGGATAATATGCTACGGTATAATATGTGGGATATCATGTATTTGTATGCCACGAGATTGGCGCGAGTCGATAGGGCAATTGACGTCAATTTGGAAACCTCGGTTATGCCCATGATGATAGTCACGAGCGAGGGGCAAAAATTGACTGTCGAAAACATGCTGAAGCAAAAGAACGAGGGCATGCCGTTTATCGTATCCTATAACGATATCGACCCAACACAGGTATTTCAATCGATCAACACGGCCAACGAATATGTGGTGGATAAACTGCTCAATGCGAAAGCGCAGATTTGGAATGAAGCCATCTCATTATTGGGTATCGACAACAGCAATACGGAGAAAAAGGAACGGCTTATCACCGATGAAGTTGAGGCGGGGAGCGAAAAAACGAACGTTTTCCGTCTCGGTTTTCTAAAGGCGCGTCAACAGGCGTGCGACCAAATCAACGAGATGTTCGGTGGGCGCGGTATACTGGTGGGTGTGGACTGGGCTAACGGCGGTAACGCGGAACTGGGGGTGACGGATGGCGACAACTGACGTGACGACCGACACCGCACCGTTTGCCGACCTAGCCATCCCCAATATGGGCGTGAGTGGCGATTTTACGATGCGCGTGGGAAATCTCGTGGCGCTCGGCTACGACACCACGGAGTCATGGAGACTCGATAAATACCCGATTTTTGACGAAACATATCGTGACCCGCTCAATCACAAGATATTGGCGCACTACATTTTCCGCGAAATAGGGTATGAAAGTTTCGAACAATTTCGGTTCGCACTCGGACGTAAAATGTCCGAAATAATGCCGTATTACAATCAGTTGTATTCGTCCACACAACTTAAATTCGACCCCATGTCAACTATCAACTTAGCGAGCGTCTCCAATAATGATAGTACCGCTGAAAGCTCAGCCAAGTCGCAAAACGAGGAAACCGCGAGCAGTACGACGGACAGTTCCGGAAACGTGCACGAACGTCAGCGTACGGTGAGCAGTGATACCCCGGACGCGGTGCTGAGTAATACGGGTGATTATGCGAGTCAGGTCGGCGACGTGGATAACACTCGCGACACGACTGAGCATGTGGCCGCGTCGAGTAGCAGTAGTGGCACACAGCAATCCGATTTCACGCACCAGCAGCAGACCGGCAAGGGTGATACCACCACCACGGGGTATAGTGGTTTGAGCGGTTCGGCGTTGCTTATGCAGTACCGGCAGACGCTGCTCAATATCGACATGATGATAATCAACGATTGCGCCGAGCTGTTTATGGGTTTGGCTGACAGTGGTGATAATATGAGTCCAGTAGGATATGGAGGTTTTTCGTTATGGTAAACAGTCAGATGGGGGATGTCATGCCAATCCCATTGTTTCCCCCAGTGAGTGGCACCCAGCCGTACACTATGAGAGACGGCATGAGTACGCTCCAAATTTTGGAGCAACTCAAACAAGGCATTTGTATCATACAACAGCAGTGGTCGGACTATCAGGCGCAAGCGACTGAATGGTCTAATGGCGTCGAGCAAATCTGGGCCGATTTTGTCACGAAATATAATACTGATTTCGCGAATCTGCACGATGAACTAGTGGCGCTCATCAAGGCCGCTGGAGATACCGATAATATCATGGTGCGTTCGAGCGCCTACGGTGATGTTGCGAACATCCAAAACGCCATTGACGACATTTACGATGCAGACAGACTGTTTGGCCTTTTCACGTCCGATTTCGATTCACTCGATCTTTCCCCGGTAGCTTTCGACGCATTGCAGGTTTCGCCTCGCGAATTCGACCTCCGCTCCACTGACGTAGTCAACGCCGTACAGGGTGACGCCACCATCAACGACATATGGTGGCTGAAGGAACATGGGCTGACGTTCGGAGACCTCATCAAACAGGCTCAGGACGCCGCGAACGACTCCAGCCAATCCGCCACGGACGCCGCCACGAGCGCCACGGCATCCGCCACGAGCGCCACGGACGCC
>CALNAE010000067.1 GCA_937874315.1 uncultured Bifidobacterium sp.
GGACCGCCGACCCGATCCCGATACAGCCATCATGTGCGCGATGCTATCACAGTATATTCACGAGCAATGCCGGCGGCTTGTTTCCATCACGCCTCGCGTATGAGCGTCATGTAAGAATCACACGATTCTCGCGGCGTCGCGCCACATCCACAAGAACTCGGACGACCTGGAAACTCGGGAAGACGCCCTTTACCACAGGCCCACGAGGGGGCCTATCATATACAGTCCGAAGATCATGATGATCAGGCACAGGGCGGTGACCACCCACTTGTAGACGCCGCGCATACGATACCGCTTGGGCAGTTTGGCTTCGAGCAGCAGCAGGAACCCCAGGACGATGGGCAGCAGCATGGCGTTCATGACCTGCACGCCGACCGCCAGATTGACCAGATCGAAATCGGCGAGCACAAGGATCGCGCCGATGACATGTGCCAAGGTATACATCGTGTAGAAGCCGATATTACGCCGGTCGAGTCGCTCGTTGAGGCTGTGTTTCCATCCCAGCACTTCCGTGACGCCCCACGTGCCAGCAAGTGCGACAACCAGGGCCGCCACGAATGCGCCGCCGAGCATGGCGGCCCCGATGAAGGTTTTCGCCTGCCATGAACCGATAACCGGGGCGAAGATATGCACGATGTCGGCGACCGTGTCCAATTGCGGATGAGCTCCCGTACGGACCAGTGCGGCAGCGGTGGCGACCACGCTCACGATCATGATGCCTTGGGTCACCACCGCGCCGATCGCGGTGTCGCGCCGCTCACGGCCCAGATCGTGCACTCCGAGCCCCTTGTCGATCACGGCCCCCTGCTGGTAGAAGATCATCCACGGCATGATCACGGCCCCCACATTCGCCGCGACCAGATAGACGTATGCCGAATTGCCCACGGGAATGGTACCCAGACCACGCACCAGGTCCTGCGTGGTGGGATGGGCCATGACCATGGCGATGACGAAGGTGAACTCGAACAGCCCGAGCGCGACGCCGATCTTTTCGACTCTGCGATAGCTTCCCGAGAATGCGATACCGACCAACAGTACGGTGGCCAGTGGAATGGTCACCCATTTGGAGACGCCGAACAGCTCTCCCACGCCGGCGATGCCGATGAACTCGGTAAGCAGCGCTCCCACGACGGACAGCATCAAGGTACCGGCCGAGACGATTGCCCAACCCAACCCGAAATGCTCTCGGATCAACGCGCCGTGCCCCTTGCCGGTCACGATGCCCAAACGCACGGTCATCTCCTGCACCATGAACAGGATCGGAATCAGCACCAACTGCGGCAACACCATCGCATACCCGAACTGGGCACCCGACTGCGCCGCGGTGATCAGACACCCCGCATCGGTATCGGCCAGCATCACGATCAGCCCGGGTCCCCACACCCGTAGCCAACGGTACCGTCGCACGGAACGGCTGGACGCGTCGACGGAACGGGCGGAACCGGTTACCGTTGAAGAACCGGAAGCCCCTGCGGAACCGACAGTCCCCACAGCCACTGCGGTCGCTATGACCCTTCGAGTTCCGGAAGCCCCTGCGGAACCGACAGTCGCGCCGGCCTCGACAGTCACAGCAGAGCCGGCGGAATCGACGAGATCGGAAACGACACCCTCAGAATCAGAATGAACACTCACAGTTTCGGATGGTAGCGCCGTTGCGCGGCGAACGGAAGACCCAATTTCAGTGCGACGCTTGCACAACTACAAAAGTCTCAGACACTCAGCGAGATGAGCAACCCATATGACAGTCAACTTTTCCGACGTTCCCGGGTCCTTCTTCACGTCATCCAAATGCTCATCTCCGTCAATCCACTGGTCAACTTGTCCGGCACGACCGAGTCTCTCTGCACAAGTCGGGCTATAGCACTTCTGAGGGGCGGAAAATGGCCGATCGAATAATCCAACACCCGACTTGTGCTGGATTTGTTGTTCTTTTGGTGATAAAATCGGCCGCGATTGGACGTGGAACGGTCAGCGCAGACGATTGGATTCGGGTTTTCTGGGGGTTCTTTCTTCCTAGGCTTGTCCGATGTCTCGTTACCGGTTTGTGGATGCCTCAGTCAACTGTGGATTGGGGCATGGGATGGGGGTTAGGGTGAAAATAAGCACAGGGTTTCGCCCTCTTTTCTCGTCTTTTGCTTCTTTTACTCGACTGGAATGTTTGCATCTATGCATTTCGGCTACAACAATAAATTGACGGTTGAAATGAACTACATATAATGGCCCAAGCAAATCATGGAACATGAGCGAATGAGGAAAATAAAATGTGCCGCAACAGCGGTCATGCTGGCAATGTGCATGTCCGCCATTCCGGTGGTTGCCAATGCGGCGGAACAGTTTCCTGCAGAAGGCGGAAGC
>CALNAE010000068.1 GCA_937874315.1 uncultured Bifidobacterium sp.
AGCATCAGCCAATGTAGTCACTGCCAACGTTGTCAACGATACGGAAAAGTGTTACTATTCAGCTGGTTGAAATGTGAAGCTTGTGGTATGCGTATACCCCTGGAATTACAGGAATACCTTGTTTTTCTGTACGATTCCGCCGACCACTATGCACACGTTGTCAGTCAACAGACGATTTGGTCCATCACGCGCGGTTGCGGCATGGAGTCGATCGTTCATATCGGTCTCGATGAGGAGAGTGGAAGGAAACGATGAAATTCCAGCGAATAATATCCTTGGCCAGACGAGTGGCAGTGTCGAGCATCGCGATTTCGATGTTCGCAGCGCTCGCAGCGGTGGCCCCAGAATCGGCCGTGGCAGATTCGACGCAATCTACGGCACAAACAGCCTCTACCCAGACGGCTTCCTCGACTCATGACGTCATAGCGATCGCGTTCCAATATAACTGGAACTCAGTGGCGTCTGAATGCGCGCAGGTCTATGGACCGGAGGGCGTGGGGTATGTTGAAGTTTCTCCACCGCAAGAATCCATCACAGGAAGCCAGTGGTGGACTTCGTATCAGCCGGTCAGTTACAAACTCGATTCCAAGCTTGGCACCGAGCAAGACTTCAAGAATATGGTACAGACTTGCAAAACCGCAGGCGTCCAGATCATCGCCGACGCGGTCATCAATCATACGACAGGCGTTGATCAGGGATCGGGACAAGGCACCGCAGGAAGCTCCTATGACGCAAACGGCAATTTCCCCGCCGTTCCCTACATCGAACAGAACTTCCACACCTGCACCACGAACGTCTCCGACTATACCAACGCTTGGCAAGTGCAAAATTGCAGGCTCAGTGGGCTACAGGATCTTGACACCAGCCAGAATTACGTACAAACGAAGCTGGCGGATTACCTCAACAGTCTGCTCAACCTCGGCGTATATGGATTCCGAATCGATGCCGCAAAGCATATCGCGACCGCCGATTTGGCGGCGATCAAAGCGAAACTTGCGCAGGAATCCGGCCGAAATGCCGATGACATTTATTTTGAACAGGAAGTCATCGACAATTCTGGCGAGGCGCAGGCACTGCAACCAAGCAATTACGTAGCAAATGGCAGCGTCTCCGAATTCAAATATGCCTATCAGCTTTCGACTGCATTTTCGGGAGACATCAGCTCCACGAGCAACGGCCTGAGCAACATTGGCAGCACAGGCTGGGTGGATTCCTCCAAGGCATCGGTATTCGTCACGAATTGGGACACCGAGCGCAACGGCTCAGCTCTGACCTACAAGAAAGGCTCAAAATATCTGCTAGCCAACGCATTTATGCTTGGCTACGACTATGGTCAGCCCCACATCTATTCGGGTTACTACTTCGACAACAAGGATTCAGGAGCCCCCGGAGCCACCACCACTTCCGTTCCCAATGTGACATGCCCGAGCAATGGGTCCATGACGAGCGGCACGTGGCAATGCGCCGAACGCTGGACAGCCGTCAAAGGAATGATAGGATTCCACAACGCGGTCGCGGGGACAACCGTCACCAATTGGAAGAGCTATGGCTCCAACCTTCTCGGATTCTCCCGCGGAAACAAAGGCTATCTTGCTCTGAACAATACCGCGCAGGATTCCACTCAGACTTTCACCACATCGCTGCCCGCCGGCACCTACTGCAACGTTTATGCCAGTGGCGATTGCTCGCAAACCGTGACCGTCGGAGCCGATGGCGCCTTCACGGCAACCATCGCGAAGGATTCGGCGATTGCTCTCTACGTCGGAGCCGCCCAAAGTCAGTGGACAGGCACGCAGCAGTCCGACCCCTCCGATCCCAGCCTGTCCAACTACGACACCGCCGGCAACCCGGTAAGCGACACCAGCAGGACGATTTACTATAAACTCCCGCAAGGCTGGACCAAGGCTTATCTGCATTATGGCCTCGATAACTGGAGCAAACAAGGTGACGCACTCATGCAGGATGCGGGCGACGGTTGGGTGAGCTATACCGTCGACCCTCAGGGCGCATCCTTTGAATTTGTCTTCACCGACGGCAATGGCACTTGGAATAATCCGAGCGGGGGCGGCAACTACACCGCACAAGGGCATTGGACCAACGTCAACGATCATGTCGCCGCGGCAGGCGTTCCCACCGATTTGCAGAATTATCAGCCGAAAACCACAGTGATCGTTCACTATCGCAAATCAGCCAATGACACAACGAACCGCGGCGTATACCTCTGGGCCACGGACAAAAACGGTAACGCCATCAATGGCGCCTACCATGACTTCAATGGGACCGACCCCTACGGTCAGGTATTTACCACCGTGCTTGACGGAGCCTTCGACAGCCAAGCCATAGGCGTTATCATCACCACACAGGACTGGAACAAGGTCGGCGCCGACCGGATGATTGACGGATCGAACGGGACCGCCGAAGTCTGGGTCGATGAGTCGTCGCCGGACACTACAAGCACCCAAGCCCCGGCTGCCGATACAAAAACGGCCAACGAAATCGACGTCACCATCCACTATCATCGCCTGTCCGATGACTACACCAACAGCACCGGTACGAAAGCTTGGGATATCTGGGGTTGGGCCGACGGAGTCAACGGATCCGCTCATCCGTTCACCAGCCATGACCAGTTCGGCCTGATTTCGACATACCAATTGAAAGGCAGTTCTATGTCGTCCCCACAATTCATCGTTAGATACGGCGGCGACGCCTGGGAAGCAAAAGATCCGAATGGAGACAACCGAAGTATTCCTCAATCGGCCATTACCATGGTCAAGGATGGCGTCGCGACCGCAGAGATTTGGCTGGTTCAAGGGGATTCGGCCGTGTACACGAACGGCACACTGTTCAACGCCCACGGGTCCATGGTGTCCGCCACGATGAGTAGTTTCACTACGATCACCGCGACGCTCAACAAGTCCATGTCCTACTCCCCCACCACCGATGATGTCAGTATCGATGGATTGGACCACAACGCTATACAGAGCGTCAAGGCAGACGGCAATATCCTTACCATCACAACCAATCAGAATCTTGCGGTTACACAGGCGTATACCTTGCGTGTCAAGGATTACGGCGCCAAAACCGTCACCGTGGGAGCCGTGGTTCGGACTGCGGCCTTCGACGCCAAATACGCCTACAACGGCACCGATCTTGGAGTCACGTACAGCAGTACCAAGACCACCTTTAAATTGTGGGCGCCGACCGCCACCGGCGTGACCTTGCGAACATTCAAGTC
>CALNAE010000069.1 GCA_937874315.1 uncultured Bifidobacterium sp.
CCCAGCTGACGATATGGAACCCGTCGAGGATGCGTTCGGCCGTGGGGCACCAGCGTGTTTTGGTTCAATTGTTTTTTGTGGTTTTGGTCAGGTAGTTTTTTCGGGTTTGGGCGTGGGGCATGCTGACCATAGTCGGGCTGTACCTTGGTAGTGCTTCGTTATCTATCGAGGAGGGCCGGAAAGGCAATGATCAACATGTCCAGAATCAATTCTATCCGTCGTCGGCGCAGGGAGGGCGAGTCCATCGCTTCGATCGCGCGCGCCGAAGGCGTCAGCGAGCCGACGGTGCGCAAGTATCTGAAGGTCGATGACCTGTCGGCCAGGCCGCCGGTCAGGAAGGGGCGGGCCTCGATGCTTGATGAGTGGACGCCTGTCATCGAGCAGTGGCTCGCCGAGGATCGTGTCACGTGGCGCAAGCAGCGGCATACAGCGACCAGGGTCTGGGAGCGGCTTCGAGACGAGCATGGGGTGAAGGTCTCGTTGTCGACGGTGACCAGAAAGGTCGCGCAGCTCAAGCGCGAGTTCGCGTTCGAGCGCGAGAGCGGGTTTCTGGATCTGGTGTGGCATCCGGGAGAATGCCAGGCCGATTTCGGCGAGGTCGATGTCCGGTATCGCGGCTCGGTGACGCGCATGCGTCATTTCGTGCTTGATTTCCCGTATTCGAATATCGGGCTGAGCCAGCTGATGCCGGCAGAGAACGCGGAGTGCACGTGCCGGGCATTATCGGATATCTTCGAATGGCTCGGCGGGGTTCCCGTCAGGATCGTGTACGACAACGCCGCGGGCGTGGGGCGCAAACGGTTCGACGGGATCCGCCTGACCCGCTTGTTCCAGGCGTTCCAGACCCATTACGGGTTCGAGTATTCGTTCTGCAACCCGTATTCCGGCCATGAGAAGGGAGGGGTCGAGGCTCGCGTCGGGGCCGTGAGACGGAAACTGTTCGTGCCGGTGCCGAGCGTATGGAACATCGAAAGCTTCAACGAGCGCCTGCCCGAACGCTGCCTCGCGTTGGGAGACAGGGAGCACTACAGGAAAGGAGAAGGGCAGGCGGGCCTGTTCGAGGACGATCGCAAGGCGCTGATGCCCCTGCCGTCCAAACGCTTCGACGTGGTCACCTGGAAACGATTGAAAACGGACAAGTACGGGCAGGTCACGCTTCAGGGACGCCACCGGTACTCGACCGGTCCCGAGCATGCCGGCCGCGAGGTCATCGTCGGCCTGCGCGCCCTCGGGATCGAGATACTCGACGCCAAAGGCGCGCATATCGCGACGCACCCGCGCGCTTACGGCGACAAGCCGACCAGCAGCGACGATCCCTCTCGCCAGCTCGAGCTTCTGTGCGCCAAGCCCAACGCGTGGGCCAACAGCCGGGTCCGTGAGGCGCTGCCGGACCCGCTGCGTGAATGGCTCGACGTCCAGGACAAGGACACGCTCAGGGAAAGCCTGCGAACGCTTAAGGCAGCGGATCACGAAAGCGGGTGGGAGCACGCGGTCGCCGGCATGCTCGAGATCCTCGAATCCACCGGCGGCGCCGATCGCCCCGGCGTCTGCCTCGCCGCGTGCAGGCGCGCCGGCGGCATCGAGTCCATCGCCTACGACGATCCCGTCGACCTGAACGAATACGACATCGCCTTCGCCAAGGAGCCGTCATGAACCAGAAAAACGACAGGACCGACACCGACCTGCTCCGCACGCGAGCACGTTCCCTGTTCATATCAAGCGCCACCATCGAGTCCACGCTCGATTGGGCCACTCCCCGGCAGACCGAAGCCATCAATCGGATGCTGGAGACCGAGCTCGCCAACCGGCAGGCCGCCAAACACGAGCGGCTCATGCGCCGCGCCAGGTTCCCCGTCGTCAAAAGCATCGAAGGCTACGACTTCA
The DNA here is from genome assembly GCA_937874315.1 of uncultured Bifidobacterium sp. Lineage (GTDB taxonomy): Bacteria > Actinomycetota > Actinomycetes > Actinomycetales > Bifidobacteriaceae > Bifidobacterium. Next base: position 1,885 of record CALNAE010000069.1, read on the forward strand.
CGAACGTGAAGCTGCCCGACGGATACTCCAGAAATCAACTGACCGGCCTGGACTTCGTCGGCAAGGCGCAGGACCTCGTGTTCTACGGCAAAACAGGACGGGGCAAAAGCCACCTGGCCACCGCGCTCGGCATCATCGCCATCAGCCAGGGCATGAACGTGCGCTTCCACCAGACCGCCGAGCTCGTGCTCCAGCTAGGCAAGGCCAAACGCGACGGCGCCCTCGACGCGCTGCTCAGAGACCTCGCGCGCGCCGACCTGATCATCCTCGACGAGTTCGGCTACGTGCCCTTCGACATCGACGGCGCCAGACTCCTCTACCAGATCATCACCGGCAGCTACGAGAGAAGAAGCATCATCTTCACCACCAACATCGAGTTCAGCAAATGGGGCACGATCTTCGCCGACGACAAACTCGCCGCCGCGATCATCGACCGCATCGTCCACCACGGCCGCCTCATCGAATTCACCGGACCAAGCCGGCGCGTGAGCGAAGCCCTCATGTTCGGCAAGGAAATCCACAACCAATAACCAACAGCACGCTCCACGCCGAAACCCGAAAAAAATAAGTGACCAACCACAAAAAACCAACTTGACTAAAAACAACGCGAGGCACGGGCCTCGTCGAGCATCGCCCAGGCCTGCTGCAGGTCCATCGGACTGTCGCTCGTGGGCACCAGCACGAAATCCGCCGCTTCGATGGCGGCCTGCAGCAGCTTGCCCTGCGGCGGAGCGTCCACGATCTGCCATGCGCCCGGACGCTCATCGCGGCCCAACCGAGACAGCGTGCTCAGATTCGCCGGAAGCACCTCGAATCCCAGCTCATCGCCATTGTCGCGGGCCGCGTCCGCCCACAACGAGGCGCTGGACTGCGGGTCAGCGTCATACACCGTCGCCACGCCGCCGCGGTCTACGACCGTCTGCGCCATATACATGCTGGATGTCGTCTTGCCGACCCCGCCCTTGATATTCGCCACGGCTAGTTTCATCGTTCTCTCCATTTCGTTTGATCTTTCGCATACTTGTCTGATTGCTGACTTGCTTGATTGACTGATTGCCTGAATGCTTGCAGATAAAAGAATGCCGTTCGCTGCATCTACTGGAAGAGGGCGGGGATGTCGCCCGTCGATTGCTCGAATGCCCGGTTATCCGGCATGTTGCGCCTGCGCTGCGCGCGGCGACGCGCCTGCTTGAGCCGGCGCTCCTCGCTCTCGACCCGTTTGAGCGCCTCGGGATGGGCGCGCAGCCAGTCCCTGAACTCATGGATCCGCGCATCGAGGTCCCCGCCGGAGCGCGAGTACACCGTAACGCCATCCGATTCGGCCATGTTGCCCAAAGCGCGGCGCTGATTGCGCCGGAAACCGCCGAACAGGCCGTACTGGATGCCGCCGGCGGTCGCGTCCGCCAGACACTCCAAGCGAACCGGGCACGACTCGCAGATCCTGCGGGCCATCGTCCGATACACCGGATCCACGGGATCCTCGCCGGCCGAGTCCTCGAATGTCCACATCCGATCAGCCCACAGCGGGCTGGCCGCGTAGAACCGCGCGCACTCGGCACGCTCCCGCCAATCACCCACTGACGCAGGGCGCGTGCGACGGAAACCGCTGGAATCAGCCATCACACGCCTCCTTCCGCCGAGCGTAGATTGCCTGCGAAGTGATACCCGCCAGCGATGGAGACGGCCTCGGCTCCCGTATGCCGCCCGACCGATGGCTTGCCTGCGTCCGGGTGGGTCCGCTGCCAGTCAGCGATGATCCGTTCGTCCGGCAGACCGGCCTTCAACCCCGCCACGACGTGACGCTTGGCGGCCGGGTAGTGGCCATCATCGAAGTCCAAGCGCGACAAGCAGCTCATGATGGTAGCCTCGGTCGGCATGCGACCGAACGAGGCTTCCGCACCAGGCTCGACCGGCTTGCCGGGGCGTGAACGCTGCAGCGCGATCTGGGCCCAGTTGCGCCTGAGCGCAACCAGAGTCAGTACGTTGCTGCGCCAGAACGAGTCCGTCATGGCCCAGGACGCCACGGCCAGCACCTCGCCCGCCGGGCGTCCGTCCAGCAGCGTGCGGGCCGCGTCCAGATCACCGGCGTGCCCCCGTGCGCTGCGAAGGGGAGCCCCGAGCCCATGCTCGACGAGCAGAACGGCGAACATGCTGTTGAGTTCACGTGCCGATTCGCTCGGCACGTCATGATTCCCCACCCGGCGCGCGCCTCCCCCGTGGGGGGACCGTGAGGGGGTATTTGTTAAATTATTTGTTTCCTTATAAGCCCTGTCACTGGTGACAGGGCCGGCACTGTCACCAGTGACAGGGCTGGAATCATTCTCAATACCAGCACTGTCATTTTGACAGGTCTGGGAATCGGCGGAATTCCGCGATTTTCCAGCATTGTCATTTTGACTGGTCTGAAACTCGGGAGCCTCCATAGTCTGCTGCCCGATGCCGCGATCCGCGCGTTCCCGTCTGGCCTGCGATCCCGGTTTCTGGGCGACCGGTTCGAGCGCGACGCCCATGCAACACTCCCACACGACAGGACGGTACTGCGGCACCAGATACCGGCCATGCTCATCGCGCTGCGCGAGATTCTGGTTCCCGCGCCGGATGACGCCCGACTCCTCCAGATCACTCAGGGAACGGCGCACCGTGCTCTCGGAACAATGCGCCTCGGCCATCAGCGTCTCGATCGTCGGCCACGCCGATCGGCCATCCGGCTGGCACCTATCCGCCAAGGCGATAAGAATCAGACGAGCCGAAGCGCTCGGGCACTGAGCCTCGCGCAACGCCCACGACGTACATTGCCAACTCATGACATCCTCCAGACCCAGAGAGCCGAAGCGCCGAAAGAGAACGGCAGCACCACAATCGGAACAAACAACAAGTTCATCGCGCGCCTCCGTGCGGCATGCCGCCCCGCAGCATGCGCTCACGCTCGGCCCTGATATCCGCATCCATGCCAAGCGCCTCATCCAAGGAATCACGCAACGCCCTGGCCTGCGCCTCGTCCAGCGTCACCACCCGTCCGCGAAGCCCGTAAGACGAATCGTCCCTGATACGCACCTCGAAGAAGCCCTGCACAAGCCGCGTCGCAACCATGTTCAGCATCACTCCGGCTCCTTCACGCCTTTAGGCGCTTCCGGGGCGTTGCGCAGCTCGAAGAGCAGCCAGATCAAAACAGGCCCGCTGACCAGAGCCATGCCCAGAACGACGCAGACCCACAACGGCGGATGCCAGCCAGCAGCAGCCGAGACCACGCACACCAAAGCAATGAAGAACGCGAACACCCCCATACAAAAGGCCAGCAATCCAAGCCAGATCAGCACTCCACGAAACATCGCCAAGCAGGAGGAACCCCTCACCGCGCCACCTCCAAATCCACGGCAGAGACAGCAAGCTCAACCCTGAGAAAATCTTGCGAAGCACGCAAATCCCGCAAGCAGACCACCAAGAGCGCTGAACAAAACGCCAGACCCAAAGCCGCGAGAGACAGCACAGCCAGGAAAAACAGCCCATAGGAGGCGAACGGCACGAAAACAATCAGCACCAAAGCCATGAGCAGACCAACACCCACAATCATCCCCACGCGGTGCGCGTAATGATCCACTTGGCCCAGCCAGTACACGGCCTCGCTCACAGCCTTCCGAGCAGCGCCGTTCGAGGGATGCTGCGCCATAGCGCGTCGACGAGCAATCTCCGGTGAGGAAATGCGCAGGGGCGGGCGCTGCGAACCCATAAAACTCGTATTGTTGTTATTACGCACCTCGGGCAACGCCAAGGTGCACCTGTTAAAGTTAGTCATCGCAATGACTCCTTGCTAATGGGAATAAACGAAGAAGGCATCCAATACTCGACTTCGTTTGATTTTTAGTTATTGCACGCCGTTCTCAGTGGCCTAACACTGAGAACGGCATTTCTTTTTTGGAAGCTGATAGAAGGAGCGTCAGTCCAGGGGTTCACCTCCTTCTCTCACTATCGGATCTTTCAGACCTAAGATAAAATCTGCAGACAATCCGAAACGACCAGACAAAAACACGAGATCGTTCTCCGTCCACATCAGCTGTTTATTAACTTTTTTGGATATCGTTCCCGCTGACTGATGCATTTGACCGGCCAATGAGCGATAAGTAATCCCCTTGCCCTGAAGCCACAACTTCATTGGCGAGTTCCTTCTAATTACCTGTTGTGTCTTCATAAGACGCACAATAGCGTTTCCTGTTGAGAAACACAAGTCGGCGTGTTATCGTGTTTACTATCAGAAAGACACATTGAGCATCTGGAGGAACTTATGACTCTCGCACTTGGAGCAAGGGTGCAAATAGACAAGGCACCATATATGGAATCCGTCGTCTCCTGGAACGTACGGATGCTCTTAACCGCTCATGATCTTTCGCAATCCGCTCTCGCAAAAGCCATGGGGGTACAGCGTTCAGCTATGTCTAAGAAACTTGCAGGTACCACGACTTGGTCACTCGCGGATCTTGTACGTGCCGCAGAATTTCTTGGAACTACGCCACAATCCCTGATGGACGATTCCCTGATGTCGCAAATGGGCGTAGGTACGAAAAAGGCCACCGGCGAACCGGTGGCCTCGAAGCTCCCGCAGCTGGGCTTGAACCAGCGACATTTCGATTAACAGTCGAACGCTCTGCCAACTGAGCTATGCGGGAATGTCTCTCGCGCACAACCTGAAGCTGTGCACAAGATGAAAATAGTACACGCAAACCACAGTGATGCAACTTGGATCCGGCAGATGGCGTGTCGTTAGTTGTTCTCAGCCGGCCGTATCAATATATAACCATCAATGCATCCAAGAACGCACAGCAGCCGACGACGCATTTCGGACGTTCGGACACTCGGACATTCAAACGCTGATAACATTCAAACCACTGATAACATTCAAACGCTGATGACGTTCAACGGCATCGTGGAATCGATGGGAAAATCGGGGGCCGACGGCGCGACACCCGCCTCGACCAGATTCGAGCCCAGCATCGCGACCATGGCGCCGTTGTCGGTGCACAGCTTGATCTTCGGAATGCGCACGGCGACTCCGTGCTCCTCCCCCACCTCCAACAGTTTGGCGCGTAGCTGGGAGTTGGCCGAGAAGCCGCCGCCAACGATCAGCGTCTTGGAGCCGTATTCCTCGCAACCGTGGATGGCTTTGGTCGCCAGCACCGTCGCGACCGAGTCGGCCAAGGATGCGCAGATATCGTCGACGGGGATCTCATGTCCGGCGGCCTGCTGACCCTCGATCCACCGCGCGACGGCGGTTTTGACCCCGGAGAAGCTGAAGTCGTACGGATGCTGCTTGCCCGCACGCCCCTGGGTCAGGCCTTGCGGCACCTTGATTGCATGCGGGTCACCCAGCTGGCCATGCCGATCGATATGGGGACCTCCGGGATAGGGGAAGCCGAGCAGCCGCGCGATTTTGTCGAAGCACTCCCCCGCCGCATCGTCGAGCGTGGTGCCCACCACGTCGACGTGACGCGTCACATCCTTGACATGCAGCAGCGAGGTATGGCCGCCGGAGACGATCAAAGCCAACGTGTCTTCGGGAAAGGCGCCGAACTGCAACTGCGTGACCGCGATATGCCCGATGACGTGGTTGATGCCATAGATGGGCTTGCCGGCAGCCCAGGCGAGCGCCTTCGCCCCCGAGACGCCAACCGCCAGACAACCCGCAAGCCCCGGTCCCGCGGACACCGCGATGGCGTCGACATCGCTCAACGTCATGTCCGCGTCGTGAAGGGCCTTCGAAACCACCGGTACGAAGGCCTCGGCATGCGCTCGGGATGCGATCTCGGGAATCACGCCGCCATACCGCGCATGTTCCTGCATGGAGGACGCCACCACATTCGATACGAGCGTACGGCCCCGCACGATGGCGGCGGCGGTTTCGTCGCATGTCGATTCGATACCCAACACCACGGGTTCACTCATGGAAGCTCTCCTTGTTCGTTGCACCGCGGCTCGCTGCCGCGTCTCGATTGTCACCGTCTGGCTCGGATTCGGATTCGGCGCCATACGCAGGTTGCGCGGCGCCATACGCGTCTGGAACCCTGAAGCCAACGCCAACGGACGTCCGAGACCGGTCCAGGGCCAGGCTCATCGTGTAGGCATCGACGTTTTCAGGTTGGTAGTACCGTTTGCGCAGCCCCATCCGGACGAAGCCGAACCGCCGGTACATCGACAACGCGGCACGGTTGTCGACACGGACCTCCAAGAGCACCCGGCGTGCGTGACGGTCCCGCGCCCGCCCGATCAGATAACCGAGCATCGCAGCCGCTATCCCCTGACGCTGATACGTCTGGCCGACACCGATGGTCATGAGCTCCGCATCCTCGCCGTCGAACCAAAAACCGGCGTATCCGCGGATACGTTCCGACGCGGGATCGAGATCCAACACATAGGTCCGATCCGGGGCTTCAAGCTCTTCGCGGACCATGGCTTCGCTCCACGCTCCGGCCCCGAACAACTCACGTTCCAATGCCGCCAGGTCGCGGCAGACCTCATCGCGGTTCCGGGTATGCAGATCGACGATCATGGCTAGGCCCGATCGGCCTGCGCATGGTTGAGCACATGCTTGAGCGGATTGGGAATGGACACGTCCGGCCGGCGCAGATACAGCGGTTCGACCCGGGACAGCGCATCGGCAGGCGTCTCGTCATGCCCGGTCGCAGACCAAAGGCCGGGGCCGGCCTGATCATGGCCAGGCTGCGGCACTTGCACCTTGTCCGACTCCCGGGCGATCTTCGGCGATGCGTCGAAGCGTGCGGCGCAGTCGGCGAACAATCGCAGACCCCAGGCACCCATGTCCAACACCGAGCTATCCACGACGGCTCCCAACTGCCCCGATTCATCGAATCGACGCCATACCGCGTCGTATTTGGCGGCACCATGCCCGATGACATCGACCACCGTACGGGCTCGAATATCGGCCGGCAACGCGCTCAGAATCCCTTGCACCCGTCCGATGAGATGGTCGGGATAGTCGATATCCATCGGAATCAGAATGCGTCCCGATCCATGCTCATCTCCGGCGCCGCCCTGTTCGGTCTCGCCGATCAGGGTGAAATACAGCTCGCGCCGACGAGCATCGTTGACGGCAAGGGTGATATGTACCGGATTCGAGGAGGTGCGCCGCTCGCATAGCGCAGCGACAACGCGACGATCCGGACACAGCGCGTGAGGCGGCATCCGCCGCGCAGCCGTGACATTGCCCTCTGCTCCATTACCATCCATGGCAACGGCGGTTGCGGCACCGGCGACCGCATCGAAATCGGCACTTGCACCGGCATCCGCCCCGGAGCCGTTGGCATCACGGGTGGACGTCCTGCGAATCTCATCCTGTTCCTGCCTCGCCTCGGATCGGATCGAGCGCGCCATCACGGCCTGCGGGGTGAGGATATCCTGCCCGAGCAGCTGTGCGCCGCTGGCGAATGCGATGGCCTTCGCGGCCACGATGCCGGCACGAAGACCGGTGTAGGGAGCAGGTCCGATGCCGACGACGACGCGATCGAGGTCACGAGGTTCGAGACCCGCACCTGCCACGGCAAGGGCGATATCGACCTGCAGACGTTCGACATGGGTTCTCGAATTGGTTTCCACCACGGGCTCGTAACCGATCACGCCGACCGTCGATCCGAATGAGGTGTCTATCACCAGGGTATTCGTCATTCCATCTCCTCCACTCGCACCCAGCCACTGTACAACCTGAGGGCGAGCTCATCCACGTGCACATAGGTGCGCATACGCACTATGCCCGAGCCATGCTCACCGGCAGGTCCCGATCCCGCCATCGTCCGCCTACGGCGTTGAGGGTGATGACGCGCTCGCCCAGATCACTCAGCACGGCGTCTCCCGGGGCATCAACCTGGGCGTCGCCCAAACCATCACCCACGGCATCGCCGCAAGCGGTCCGAGGCGCGGCGTCCGTCGCGGCCTGCGCCAGAGGACTCGGGCGGTCGATGTGGACCTCCAGCCGTTCATCGGCCAACGCGGCGATCATCTGTTCGCCCCATTCCATCAGAACAATCGTATCGTCATGCGGATCCTCAAGCTCTTCGTCCAGCCCTAAGGACTCCAATTCGTCAAGCAACGCGTCAACGCTGTTCTGTCCCGGCGCGAAGGCATGGCCACCGAGGCGATACGCGTCGACATGGATGAGATGCGCGGGCGAGCCATCGGCGAACCGGCCGTCAAGCTCTCTGGCAATGGTGAAGGTCGGCGACACGATGGCCGCATCGACGCCTAGCCCAGCGCCGAATCCCTGCGCGAACGTGGTTTTGCCGGCGCCCAACGGACCCGACAGCAATATGACGTCACCACCGCGCGCGGCCGCCGCGATTTTCCTGCCGAAATCACGCATGTCCTCGGCGGTCGGGATGTGAATGAGACCCCGTCTCGCACCATCCTGTGCGTTATTCGTCGCCATCTGCGTCGTCATCATCTGCGTTCGATATCCTTTCTCATCACCATCACGTGTATCGTTCGTATGTTCATCCCCACGTTCGTCAGCGGCCCTTGCCCGCGATAAGCTCGATCGACCGTTCCAACGCATAGACCGGGTCGCCGCCGCTGGTTTTGCTTTGCTCGTCGGCCCAGGCCAACATCTCAATGCACCTAGCCAATCCTTCGGACGTCCAGCCCCCCAGCTCATGCATGGCGTTTTTCAACACCCACGGGTTGATTTTGGCCTCGGCCTGGCTGATCGCGCCCGTACGGACCGCGGAGGCCTTGGCAATGGCGCGCAGCTTCATGGCGAGGGCACCGATCAACGCGATGGGCTCGCTGCCCTGTTCGATGGCGGAACGCATGGCGACGATGGCCTCGTCCGCCCGTCCCCGCAGCGCCTGGTCAGCCACGGCGAAACCGGTGACCTGAGGGTTGGCGGTCAGGTACTGCTCGACTCGTTGGAGACCAACGGGGTTGTCGTCGAAATCAAAACACAGCTGCTCACACATCGCGGCGAGTTCACCGGTCTTCCCACCGAGCACAGCCACCAGCTCCTGCGCCGCGTCCGCAGACACGGCACGCCGCTGCCGTTCAAACTGCTGCATGACGAAATTGAGCTTGGCCTCGTCACGCTTCAGGTCGGCGATCTTCTGCTGCCGCGCCCCCGCCGCCACCAGTTGCCTCAATACACGCTTGCCTTTGACGCCGCCTTCATGGCGGGCTATGACCACGGCGCGGTCATCGTCATGCGCCGCATCCTTGCACCAGCGCGCCATCGCCTCACCAAGCGAGTCGTCGGCGTTCTGCAGATTATCCAGGACCACGATGGACCGATCGCTGAGCAGCGACGGCCCGGTCGCCTCCTCGAAGGCATACCGGTCGAGATTCGTCGCGTCGAGTTCCATCACCTCGGCGTCGGGATACGTTTCACAGGCACGCCGCCGCAAATCACGCGTCGTCTGCTCGTTGAGATACGCATCCCCACCCATGACGATCGTCATCGTCGCTGTTCCTCGTGCCGCGGTTACCATGCTCTCAATGTCGCCGCATCGGTGGACAACCCCGCCACGAATCCGAGGCAGCGGCCTGCCCTAGCCGAACATGTCGCCGGTCTCCGTCAGCCAGCGCCGCACCCGGGACCACCCCTGGATGCCCCAGCGACGCGCGCCGTCGGCATCCTTGCGGGTCATGCCCCTTCTGGCAACCACCAGCACCCCACAGGCCGCCAGCACCTCGACGAACGCCATGGCGCAGGCGCCGCCGACTCCCCCGGACCAAGGCACAGTCGCCATGGAACCTCCGCCCAACCACTGCGCGCACCATGCCATCACCGCGGTCATCATGCTGGAAATCCATACGAAACCGTAGGCGATCGCACCGCTGACCGGTGCGAGAACCAAACCGACAAGCCCTGTTATCGTCGCCGCATCGACGAATGGGGCAACCAGCAGATTGGCCGGTATGGAGAACACCGGCAATTCGGGTTGCATCAGCACCTGGATGGGGAGGGTAAACAATTGCGCGCTGAGCGTCATCGCGATGGCCTGTGCCAACCATACGGGCATAACCACGCTCAATGGCCGCGCGATCGACGTGCCACAGAGCACGATGCCCAGCACCGCGGCGCAGGACAGCGCAAAGCCGAAGCTGCGAGACATCTGCGGATCGACCAGCAGAACGGCGATCACCGTCCAGCACAACGCGCTCAACGCCTGCGAAGGTCGACCTTTCAACCACGCCAGCGAGATCAACGATCCCATGATCAACGCCCTGCGCACCGAATCGGATGGATACATTGCACTCGCCAACAACGTATACGAGCCGATCTGCAGTATCGCGGCCAACTGACGCCATATACGCAGTCGCACCGAAAGACGGCGCACCATCACGCCGATCAACGCGAAATGTCCACCGGACACTGCCATCAGATGCATGATGCCGGCACGTCGGAAGTCCTCCTGCACACGATCGGCGTATGTCGCATCAACCGACTCGCGCGGGCCCGACCCCACATAGTCCTGCCCCAGCAGACCAATGGTCAGACCGGGAACCAGGACCCGCCCCTGATCCGAAAGCCTATCCGTCACTGCGAAAAACGCCTCGCGCACGGCCCCGTTGGCAGACGCCAACATTCCCGGTTCCCGCACGGTGCGCATCGAACCGCCGGAACTCATGATCCACAGATCGTAGCGGCCGAATCGCGCCTGCGACAGCGTCCCTTCCACCAGCACCACCGAATCCTGCCGCAACACGAAGCATTCGTCGCCACGAGCGAACAACCTCGCCCTGGCCATGCTGGGGCCAACGACGCCACCGATCCGCACGTCGCGTACGGTAACGTCGCTCTGACAATCGGCCCGTCGCAACGACGACGCTATGCCCGGCGTATCGATACGCACCGTCACCGTGACGGATACGCTGCCTACCCGCGCCGTCCGCGCAGCGATGTCCTGCCACAGCAACATATCGCTGGACAGCATGCCCAAACTCGCCAGCAGCCCCGCCGTTACGGGTACACATAGCTGGAGCAGCCACCGTCCCCGGCGCGGAGGCGCCGATCGAACCGATCGGATCGGTCTGCGGCCGCCGCGCTGAGATCCGGCAGAAAGCGATCCGACAGAAAGCGACCTGGCAGAAAGCAGCCCGACAGGAGACGACTCGGCCTTCGCCGGATCGCGAATACGTCGTGAAGCACCGAGAAACCGCCTGATTACACCAACGGAGAAGACCTCGCCATGCCCTGCCCGGACGATTCTCATCGAGACGATCGCCACCGTCGAGAACACCACCACGAATATCGCCGCGACCAGCACCGGAAGCACTCCGAGCGATCCACCGTGAAAATCTATCGTCCGCCATGCCGCAAGCCACCACGTCCTTATCGACGCACGGACCGGCCGCCACCAAGGCTGATCGGACGCGGGCACCACAACCGAATCCAGACGATCGACGACCACCGTGAAGCATGCATGGGTCAACAGACAGGCAGACCACATGGCGACCGCAACCGGCAGCATCCGCCAGTCACGGCTGCCCCGTTCACGCAGCGCTACCGCGTCGAAACGAGATGACGACCCTCCCGCGCCCATCACGAGACCCCCACCTTATCCCGTATCTTATCGAGGGTCTTCGCGCCGATACCCGTGACGTCGAGCAACTGGTCGACGCTCGTAAAGCGACCGTGCGAACTGCGATAATCAATGATTCGCCGAGCCATGACCGGACCTATGCCCGGCAACGTGTCCAGCTCGTCCGCGCTCGCGGCGTTGAGATTGATCAGCGATGTCGTCGGCGACGACGACGAGACGCCAGACTGCGATCCGTTCTGCTGTGGCGGCGTCGAACCTTCGGACCGCCCCGGAGTCGCCGCGTCCTGCTCCCCCTGCCCACTGGCCGACGCGTCCGGCGTGCCGGAACCCTGCCGCGCGGCAGCAGACGAACCAGCCACCTTTGTTTTGGACGTCTGCGCCGCACCCGATTGCGCCCGTTGATAGTTCGCCGCCTGGTGCACGAGCATCGTCAGACTCGCACACAATGCGCAAGACAGCAACAGGATGACGGCTACAGCATGGAGGGGTTTGAACAATATTCTGGGTCGAACACGCGCCTCGGACCGTTGCCGGTTGTCCACGGCCGGATCCGCATCCGCCCTACGCACCCCCGTCAACGCGCCGAAGTCGGCATGCTCGATGCCAACGCCGGGACCGGATCGCGCAGCGCCGAGTCCAGATTCCGAGACGTCGCTATCGTCAACGCCGTCTTCGTCAGACCCGCCGTCGTCTCCGATATTGACATCTCGAACATCACCGTCTCGAACACCGTCGTAGCCATGTCCCGCGCATCCTTCGAGCCGGCGCAACATGGCGCCGCTCCGCGCAGGATATGCGGCGCGGGTATTGCCCGAGGATCGGCCCAAATATGCGATGACGCCCATACCCTCACTCTGCGCGAGGATATGGGCGTATGGCCAGTCGCATCACACTATGTGGTCGAAGGCTCGCGACACGGCCACCGTCCGACCGCAAGCGTCACTGCGCCGGTACGATCGACACGATCTTCGGCGCCTTCACAATAACCTTGCGCGGTTCCTTGCCGCCGAGTCGCGCGGCGACCGCTTCCAACGCCATTGCCTTGAGCTCGTCGGGATCGATGTCTGGACTGACCTCCAGCTTGGCCCGCACCTTGCCCTTGATCTGCACGACAGCGATGACCGTATCCTGACCGACGTACTTCGGGTCGGCCTTGGGCCAGGACTCATGCGCGAGGGAATGATCGTGCCCCAGCCGCCGCCAAAGCTCCTCCGCGATATGCGGCGCGATCGGCGAGAGCATCAGAATCAGCGGCTCGACGGCGGCCCGCGGCACCTCCTTGAGCGACGTGAGGTGGTTGTTGAGCACGATGAGCTTGGCGATGGCGGTGTTCGGGCGCATCCCCTCCATCTCCTCGGTCACCTCGGCTATGGTGTTGTTGAGCAGCTTGAGCGTGGGTAGCGCGAGCGCGGATTCGCCGACATGGGTCGCCCCGGTCGCCTCATCCACGACGTTTCGCCACAGCCGTTGGAGGAAGCGCATGCCGCCGATGACGTTGCGCGCGTTCCACGGACGTGACTCGTCCAACGGCCCCATGCTCATCTCGTAGAGTCGGAAGGTGTCGGCGCCATAGTTCTGATACATGTCATCGGGGGTGATGATGTTCTTGAGGCTCTTGCCCATTTTGCCGAATTCACGGTTGGCGTGCTGACCGTGCCAGGTGAACGTCGGCTCGCCGTGTTCGTCGGACGGCCCCTCCTCCACCTCGCCCGCGGGGACGTACTGCCCGCGATCATCGGTGTACGCGTAGGCCTGAATCATGCCCTGATTGAAGAGCTTGTGGAACGGCTCGGGCGAATCGACATAACCCAGGTCATACAGAACCTTGTGCCAGAACCGAGAGTAGAGCAGATGGAGCACGGCATGCTCCACGCCGCCGACGTACAGATCCACGCCGCCGGACGCACCCGCCGTGGCGTTGTGCTCCGGCCCCATCCAATAGTCGAACTCGTCGCGTTCGACCAAATGTTGGGTGTCGTTGGGATCAAGGTAGCGCATGTAGTACCAGCAGGAACCCGCCCAGTTGGGCATGGTGTTGGTGTCCCGATAATACGTCTTGGGGCCGTCGCCCAGATCGAGGGTGATCTTGACCCAGTCGGGGTCACGGCTCAGCGGCGTCTCCGGATTGGACTCGGCGTCGTTCGGGTCGAACGTCCTCGGACTGTAGTCGGGCACATCGGGAAGGTTGATCGGGAGCTGGTCGTCGGGCAGCAGATGCGCTATCCCCTCCTCGTCGTAGACGATCGGGAACGGTTCGCCCCAATAGCGCTGCCGTGAGAACAGCCAGTCGCGCAGCCGGTAGCTGACGCTGCCCTTGCCCGCACCCGCGGATTCGAGCCATGCGGTGACCTTGGCGATGGCCTCATCGACGCGCAGGCCGTCGAGACTCAACGCGTCACCACGCAGCTGGGTGGAATCGACGCTGGAATTGATGACGACGCCGTCATGGGAGACGAAGGGCGCTGAGCCGATATAGCGGTCGAGCGAATCGTTGGAGCCCTCCAGAGGCCTGACCGTGTAGATCACCGGCAGTCCGAATTTCTCGGCGAACTCATAATCACGCTGGTCACCGCCGGGCACCGCCATGATCGCTCCGGTGCCGTACCCCATGAGGACGTAGTCCGCGGTGAACACCGGCAGGTTGGCCCCGGTAATCGGGTTGACGGCGTACAGGCCTGTGAACAGACCGGATTTCTCGCCGGCCTCGTCCACGCGATCCTTCGCGGTTTTGGCCTCGGCCTCGAGACGATAGGCGCGCACGGCCTCAACCGGCGTGGCGTATCCGCCCTTCCACGCCGCCGGAATGCCGTCGGGCCACTGCCGGGGCACATCGGCAAGCAGGTCGTGTTCGGGCGATACCACGGCGAAGGTGGTGCCGAACAGCGTGTCCGGCCTAGTGGTGTAGACCTCCATATCGCGCTCGCCCCGAGCCGTGGGAACGGCGAAATGAACCGACGCGCCATGGGATTCGCCGATCCAGTTGCGTTGCATCAGCTTGACCTTCTCGGGCCAGTCGATGGTGTCCAGATCCTCGATGAGGCGATGCCCGTACGCGGTGATGCGCATGGACCATTGCTTGAGTTCACGCTGAAAAACGGGGAAATTGCCCCGCTCCGAACGTCCTTCGGCCGTGACCTCCTCGTTGGCGAGCACCGTGCCCAGCCCGGGGCACCAGTTCACCGGGGACTTGGAGATGTAGGCCAACCGATAGTCGTTGAGGATGTCCGCGCGCGTGGCGGGGTCGAGATCGTCCCAGCGCCGGCCTTCGTGACCTGGGATGGGACGACTGCCGGAACGCAGCTGCTCCACGAGTTCGTCGATCGGTCGGGCGGAGCCCTTGCCGCCATCGGAACGCACGTAATCAGGGTCGTACCAGGCGTCGTAGATACGCGAGAAGATCCACTGCGTCCAACGTACATAGCCAGGGTCGATCGTGGCGAAGCTGCGTCGGTTGTCGAAGCTCAGTCCCATGCGATGCAGCTGCCGCCGCATGTTGGCGATGTTCGCCTCCGTCGTGATCCGAGGATGCTGCCCGGTTTGCACGGCATACTGCTCGGCCGGCAGTCCGAACGCGTCGTATCCCATGGCATGCAGGACATTCTCGCCCTTCATGCGATGGTAGCGGCTGACGACGTCGGTCGCCAGATAACCGAGCGGATGCCCTACATGCAGACCTTTGCCCGAGGGATAGGGAAACATGTCCATGGCGAAATACGCGGGGCGCCCATCGGCGTGCCTCCCCTCGCCGTCCTTCAAGTCGCCCGAGACGTTGGCGGCCCAGAACGTGCCCTGTTCGTCCCAGGTGCGCTGCCAGTGCTCCTCGATGGTCTGCGCAAGCGCCGCATTGTAGCGGTACCGCGGTTCCGTTGGTTCCTGCGCCTGCGTCGACGTAGCCGATTCGTTCGTATCCATAGTCAAGGATTATGGTTTCGCAACTGGACACAATGGGACGTATCGTCCCGTTATCTCATATGGTGTCCCATTACGCGGATATATATTCCGAGCTCTGATCCTCACAGCCGTCATCATCCGCAGGTGCGACATCCTGCGGTTCATGGGCCGCCGACAGCACGGAACACCGACATCATCCTCTGACACGGCGTAACCGACATGATGCGGCCGCCTCATCATTCACCGATGCATTCACCTATGATCGGCATATGCGGCATTGAGCTGCCAATCAACCGAGAATCCTGTGTCGCGCCGCAGTGCCTCGACGGCACGGCCCCAGCTGCCGTCACGTCGCATGG
>CALNAE010000070.1 GCA_937874315.1 uncultured Bifidobacterium sp.
CCGCCGTGTGGATGAAACCATCGCAAGGCTTGGGATACAACCATGACTTCGCCCGCTTCCCATTGCGCGACTCCCCCGAACGCCATCGTCGCATCGACTCGGACTTCAACGGCTGGTGGATGTGTCTCATCCCCACCGCCATCATGAAGACCATCGGCCTGTCCATGCCGTTCTTCATCAAATTCGACGACACCGAATATGCCTTGCGCGCCAGCGAACATGGCTTCCACACGGTGTGTCTGCCCGGGGTGGCCGTGTGGCATCAGGCATGGCATGACAAGGATCCCTCACGCACGTGGGAGGAGTATTTCTTCCAACGCAACCGATGGCTCTGCGGACTGTTACACTGCCCCAAGCCCTCACGACGCTTTGCGTTCGAGATGCTGTACGGCGACATCAACGTCGGGCTCAAACTGGTGTATTCCGCTCTGCGGCTGCGGCATATGGGATTAAGCGACATTCTGCGCGGGCCGCAATACATCGTCGATTCCATGCCAAACAAAATGGCCGAGGTGCGCAAGGCTCGCGAAGGCTTCGCCGACACGGCACTGGTACACGACATCGACCAGTTCCCTGCACCGCTACACGAATTCGACCGCAAGGCCACGCCGACGACCTCGCGTAACATCAAGAAGGCAGGGCTCAAAGCCATCGTCAAGGCGCTGATATCGCGTGGAGATGGCACGCATGCTAAGCGTCCGGACATCGCCATTCCCTCCGATCAGGCCATCTGGCGATCCTTCAACGGGGTGAACTCCGCGCTGGTGACTTCGCCGGATGGCAGCACAGTCGCTTGGTGCCGTCGGGACAGCAAGCTGTTCCGAAAGCGGATCCGCGAAGGACTGCATATCTCACACACGCTGCTGAGGCGCTGGCCCAATCTGTCGCAGCGGTATCGCGATTACGACATGGCGAGCGTCAAGGTCTGGGAACATATCTTCGACGAGCAAGATATCACCGACTAGCACACGACCATTGAGGCGGTAGCTACCGAAAACAGTAGCTACCGGCCACTCACCACTTCATGTGTATCGGCGCCGCAACAGACCCGCTATTGGGTTACAGAGCCCTGCGCTGCTCGGTCTTTGCTGATGAAAAATCGACGATATCGACTTTCCCGGTATCTACTGGTCTGATTTTCAGTGCCCTCTGGCTTAACAGCGCATAATCCTCGTTGCGGTTATTGCGGATGGCGAAACTGCAAGCATTCTCATCCAACGCAACACCGACCGCATCCGTTCCTTTGGGATTCGTGGGTATCGGAACACGCAATGAAGTAATCAGCCGGAATTCACCGTTGTTGAATGCGTCGAGCGGAAGGCTGAACCGAATCGTGTGATGCCCATGTTCCTTGACCTTGATGACCTTCGCACCGGTGTCATACGTGATGCCGCCACGTCGCACGTCGTGCAGCGCGATGGCTAGGTAGAAGTCGCCGGGCTCGTCATACTGGTATTCGACATCGAAGATAAAGGGTTCCGTGCCGGAACACACCGGCGAGGACACCGCAACGGTGCGCAGAATCGGGCATTGTGCGTTCAACCCGTTGGCATACCCGCCGCGATCTTCCCTGCGCTGTTGCTCAGCCTTCTGCTCGGCAGCCAGATTCGCCAGCGTGTATTGTTGAGACACGGTTTCGGGGTCTCCCACGGCCTCGACCTCGCCGTCGGAGATCATCATGGCGCGACTACAGTATTTCTTCACCGACCCCATGTCGTGGGTCACAAGGATGACGGTTTTGGTGGGGTCCTTCTTGATCTCCGTGAAGAAATCACTGCACTTGCGTTGGAATGCCTCATCGCCGACGGCAAGCACCTCATCGAGCACGAGTATGTCACCTTGCGCCTTGATGGCCACCGAGAAGGCCAGCCGGACCTGCATACCAGACGAGTAGTTCTTGAGCTTCTGGTCCATGAAGTCCTCGAGTTCGGCGAATTCGACGATATCGTCGTACATCGCATCGACCTGTTCGTGTGTGAACCCCAGGAGTGCACCGTTGAGGTATACGTTTTCACGGCCGGTCAATTCGGGGTTGAACCCCACCCCGAGTTCGATGAACGGCACGAGTTTCCCGACGACGCTGATGCTGCCAGTCTCGGGATAGTAGATCTGCGAGATCAGCTTGAGCAGCGTGGATTTGCCGCCACCGTTGCGGCCGACGATACCGAAGAATTCACCCTGATGAACCTCGAAATCAATATCTTTCAGCACGCTGAGCTTGCGGAACCCTTTGATGCCGCGGGTCCAATTGATGACGGCCTGCTTGAGTCCGGTCGCCTGCTCGGTCGGCAGCTTGAACGATTTCGAAACATGGTTGACCTTCAAAATGACCGGTGCAGAGCTATAGTCTCGCTTGAACACCGCGCTCTCCTCGCGTTCCGTCATCACATCACCTCCGCGAATTTGCGACTGTTACGCCGGAACAGATAGATACTCAACCACAGCACGAACGCCGTGAGTATCAAGGGAATGAGCTTGATTCCCCAATTGTTATATTCACTCCAGATCGTCGGTTGGGTATCGGGCGCGATGAAGTTGTGACGAATATCCTGAATGGCCTGGGCGAATGGATTGAGCAATTCCAATCGCGCCAGCACCGCATATAAACCACCACGACGGGTGACGTAGCTGAGCGGGTAGATGATAGGCATGCCATAGAAGATCAGCTGTTGGAGCACTTCCCATATATGCGCGATGTCGCGGAAGTACACGTACATCGTGGCCATGAGCAGGGTTAAAGCAAGCGTGAATGCGTACAATTCCAAGATATTGATGGGCAGGATGAGCACTCGCCAAGTGAAATGAACGCGAGAAGCAAAGGCAAAGACCAATACAACGATCATGTTGATGCCGAAACTGATCAGCGCCCCCATGGTTGCCGACACCACGACGATGTAGTTGGGGAAATGGATTTTGCGCAGCAGATCGCCGCGGTCGACCACCGACCGCAGTCCTACGTTGGTGGATTCCGTGACAAATTGCCAGGAGCTGATGCCCAGCAACAACACAACCGGGTACGTCGACGTGCCGTCGGACATGCGCAGGAATTTCGCGAATACGATGTACATCACGCAGAACAGCATGAGCGGCTTGAGCACCGACCAGGCGACTCCTAGGAACGAGCCCTGGTAGCGGAGCTTGAAATCCGTCTTCACCAGCCCCCGCAACACGGTCCACGCGTACCCGTATCGATCGCGTACCCTCTTCACCAAATGATTCACGTTTGGTATCCTAGCAGCGGGCTACCCCTCGCATGACAGTGCCCGCAAACATCTCGCATTCCATCACATTGAAATTGTCGGGAAATCGGATGCCGCTGCGACGCATAGAACAGTCTGCCCAGTCGTCAGTCCGGTCCGACGATCCGAAGTGGTCTGAGCACATAGGTCAGCCGCCATAGACGCCGCTTGCGGCTTGGCGTATCTGTCGCGAGTAGCGCTCCGGGGCATGTACATCGGCGAATCCCGGACCAGGCGCGCCTGCGGGTGCGCCGATTATGGAATTGGTCCAGCGAGAACCCATTCTCAGCACCGCATGATGTTTGACCCCGTAGTATTCCTCACTCACGGAAATGAACGAACCGCTGCAACCCTTCGCGGCGGCGAGAAGATGCGGATGGAATCGAGTGGTGAGCCACCGCTGGCCGGGACGTGCGGGGAGGCCGCGCCGCAACAGGTTGTCCAACGGGAAGAATGCCACGCGATACCCCTCAGATTGCAATGCAGTAACGATTGGATAATCCACATACGGCATGCATTCGACCACTCCAATTGGTCGGTCACGCGTGACGCCCCAAGACTTCAGAACGTCAAGCACATGCCGATACAACCTCTCGGGGTCATCGACAAGATCGGACTGGATGCACACCATCGTATCGGGTAGACCGTTGGGATCGGCATAGCAGTCAGACAACGCATTGACGAATGAATCATCGGGGCCCAGACCGATGGTAGGTTTGAAATCGACGGACCGTCGTAACGCCTCAAGATTCGAAGACGCGAGGGCATCAGTATCGTCCGCGGCTTCGACCCAATCTGAGAAGTCTGCGAACCCGTCAAGGCATGGTAGGTTTCCTCATCGCGGACGGTGAAGCGCGTGAATGACGCTCCTTGCGCACGTGCGAATCGCAGTGCATCGTCTTGCAACGGCATTAGGCCCAGGCCCGTCGCGATTACTGGAATCCCATGGTTTCTGCACCATTGCGCCAACGAAAGGCGCGCAAGGTGAAGAGGCCACATGCTGTTCATGTATCCCCCGCCGAGGAAATGCACCGACCTGACCTCGTTGCGCAGTATCTCAATGCCCGCCGTATACCGCGCCGCAACCCCGTCGTGCTCAAGCGCGTCGTTTACGAATTTCGAGACGCCCATAATATCGATGTCGGCTATTTGCTCGACGTCGGCGAAGCTATTCTCATGCACCAGCCGCGACAACGTATCGACCACCTGCAGATGCGGGTGGATGTGACGCAAAATCGCAGAGGCCGGGCCAGGCCGGGAACAATCCACATATACGGGCACATCCGGATGTTTGGCGGCTAGATATTTCAGCCATTCGCCCACGATGAGCTCGTCGCCGTAATTCGGATATCCCGGTTCGCAGACCAGATAATATGCCTTGTTCGAGGCGATCGCGGAACTCGTAAGCTCACGATACTGACGCAGTGCCACATCGAGTTCACGATTCGTATCG
>CALNAE010000071.1 GCA_937874315.1 uncultured Bifidobacterium sp.
CGGTGGTTTGCCTCCAATACTGCCCCGGATGACAGCGCATTATTGTAAGTATGCGCATCGCGAAGCTGTTGAGCAACGGAAGGGGATATATCGCCCGAGGCAATACGGCTCATGCTGGATTGCAGCACCTGCGATTGGTCATACTGTGAGTACCAGCTTGCTGCAGACGGGTAGAGCAGCACCGTCAATCCCGAGATTACCAATAGCGCAGGTATAAGCGCAGCGATTCGCAGATGCCATGCCGTGAGACGGGAATCAGCGACGCGATGATCCGAATGCTGAGAGGCGGCGCACCCTTGCAGGCGCAGCGCGCCGGTATCCGAATCCCGATGACTGAAATGCCTTTCGTCACGACGCCAGTTCATGAACCTCTCCTTATTCGTGGGCATCTTTTCAATCATTTCAACCCCGATCACCGTGTGATATTGCAGTGGCAGAGGGAATGATTACATGCCCTCTGCCACCTCAATATCCTTATGTCAAGGACGTCATAGCAACGTCTCCGACAATGCTGGTACGAATCTCGCACCGCCCCCCTACCCTTTCGAGCGTCTGCGCGCACCTGCATATGCTCCCGCACCGGCAAGGACCAACGCGATGCCGACGACGGTCATCATCACGGCGCCGGAAGCACCGGTGAGCGGCAGATTTGGATGCCCCTGTTGCATGTTCTCGATCTCATACACCTGAGTGGCCTGTGCACCGGCTGTGACAACCACCGTTCGCACACTGGCATCGAGTACATAGCCGGAAGGAGCCTTGATTTCCTTGAGATAGTAGGTCCGGGTGGTATCGCCGTTATTGCCTACAAACAGCGTGATGGTGCCCTTACCATCCGCACCCGTAGCAAAGTTGCCGACTGAATTCGTAGCCGCTACGGCATCAGCCTGCGATGCATAAACGGCAAACTGTGCGCCAGCGAGCGTCTTCGTCTTGTCGGACTTGGCATATTTCAATACCTCGAGCGGGCCCCAGTTCGTGGTTGGCTTGGTCGTGGTTTTTCCGCTCCCACCATTGGTGAATATGGTCGCTTCATTAGGAATGACCCCATTGCCCAAAGCGATTACCTTCGTGTTCAACGTAACGGTAACGACATCACCGGCGCTGAGTTTGGCCGATCCATCCGAAGTGAACGTCACGGTGACGGTATTCGTGGCCGCATCAACAGCTACCGTGTAGTCAGTGTCAACCGTATATCCCTCAACCGAGAGATCGGTATAACTGAGGCGGGAATCAAGTGCGTCCTGAATCACGAATGAAGAGATGGCACCGGGTTTGCTCGGTTGAACCGGGGCGGCAATGGTCCACGGCACCACCGAGCCGATGATCACACCGTCGGTTGGGTTGGCGACGGTTTTTGTCGGAACATTCGTATCCACGGCGTTCTTGGGGTAGG
>CALNAE010000072.1 GCA_937874315.1 uncultured Bifidobacterium sp.
AGTTCGATGAGCCTGCCTTCAATGTTTTTTTTGATGAGGTGAATGACTGGGGCATCGCCACTTTGGAGCGGGCTATTGAAGGACTGAAATGCGAAACCGCCGTCCATATCTGCTATGGCTATGGTATCAAAGCCAATATCGACTGGAAAAATGCCCTTGGGGAAGAGTGGCGGCAGTATGAAGAGATCTTTCCCAAACTGCAGAAATCCAATATCGATCTGATTTCACTGGAATGTCAGAACTCCCGCGTTCCGATGGATCTGATCGAACTTATTCGTGGGAAAAAGGTCATGGTCGGCGCCATTGATGTAGCCACCAATGCCATTGAAACTCCAGACGAAGTCGCAAATACGCTACGAAAAGCCCTTCAATTTGTGGATGCCGACAAGCTTTATCCCTGCACCAATTGCGGTATGGCGCCTTTGCCGCGTAATGTGGCTCGCGGCAAGCTGGATGCTCTGGGCGCAGGTGCGGAAATTGTTCGAAAAGAACTCTCGGCCTGATAGGTAACTCTGCGGGTTTCTATCGTGGAGGGCAGGCCACAGGTCTTGCCCTCCACGATGCCAGAATTTCCGGAGACATTAGCAGTCTCGCCACGTCTTCCGCGCTGTATAAAGTCAGCGAGAAACGCCCACGATCCTTTATCATTTTCGTTCCAATCGGCCTGAGCTTGCCGTCACACGTCCATCTGATATGTTCCCGACTGGAAATTCCCAATGCATCCTGAAGAGTGGCTGGCGTGAAAGGACGTGTGCAGATGTCCTCCACCGTCGTGATGAGCTTTTCAATATCGCTCGCCCTCTCTGCCATAGGACAGACAGCACCGAGGATGTACCCGAACCGGCGCAGTCGTTTCCGACATTCCTGCTTTCGGCAGCCAATAATCCTGTGATTTCCCGAGAGAAAATCCACAAACCGCGTAAGGCGTTCACTCTTTGAGAGGGCCAGACGTTCAGGTGTCTGGAGATAAGACAGAATATCTCTGGCAAGGGCGTGGTGCATGGTTCGTTTCACTGTCTGAACAGCATATTGCCCGGATCAACGGAGCCACGGGTTCATACAACACGGACATCCGAACTGGGTTTCCTCATCCGGAACGCTGTCCTCCGGGGCATCGCATGCCAGAGAGGCTTCGTGCTGCTTCTCATCACGTGTCGTTTTGGGGGTCGGCACATCACCGAGCAAACAGGCCCCCTCGTCTTGTGTGTGATCATGCCTCATCGTCGGTTCCATAATAGAGCGTGCCAAGCTCGATCGGCGAACGCCCCTGACTGCGGCGATGAGCATTGGTATCACGCAGCGAATAGGCGCAGCCGCAATATTCCTGCTGGTAGAACTTCTCCTGTTTGCTGATCTCGATCATCCGCGAGGAACCGCCCCCTTTGCGCCAGTTGAAATCCCAGTAGGAGAGCCCTTCATAAGGAGATACGGCGCGTTGGCCGCAATCATTGATCTGCGCCATATTCTTCCATCGTGAAATACCGAGCGAACTGGTCATCACGGGGAAATCATGTTCATGAGCGTAAAGTGATGTGCGTTCAAAACGCATATCGAAGCACATGGTGCAACGGACACCGCGTTCCGGCTCCCATTCCATGCCTTTCGCACGAGCGAACCAGTTGTCTCTGTCATAATCGGCATCGACGAAGGGGATACCGTGTTTATCGGCAAACCGAATGTTTTCGTCCTTGCGGAGGAGATATTCCCGCTCGGGATGGATGTTCGGATTGTAGAAGAAGATCGTGTAGTCGATACCCGATGCGGTCATGGCCTCCATCACCTCACCCGAACAGGGTGCGCAGCATGAATGGAGGAGCACCTTCCTGTGTCCCTTCGGTGGGGTCAAAATCTGCCGGGGTTTCTCGCTCATTGGGGATTTCCGTTGTTTCCAAAAGGCCTGTCACATTATGAGATGCGTTCGTCTGCATCGGACGCATCCCAAGGATATGGGCAATCGCGTAAGTCAGACCAGCACGGTTGAGCGTGGAGACATGAAACTCGTTGAGTCCATGAGCCTGCAAAGTACGGATCCCGTCCCTTTACATCCATTGATGATCTGTGGCGTCGGGCTGGCGTGAAGTCGG
>CALNAE010000073.1 GCA_937874315.1 uncultured Bifidobacterium sp.
GTTGGGATGAAATACTGTTTGGCGAATAATCTCGACCATCGGACCGCGTGATTCCGACGGCTGAGCCAGGAGGCCACGGCTGGGTCGGAGGCTGGCCCGGTCGGAGGCTAGACCCTGTTGGAGAGCCGCGTTTCGGTCAGGAAACTCGGCCCGGTCAGCAGGCCACTGCCGGGTCAAGAAACCACGGTTTGATCAGGAGACCACGTCGATCAGGCACGGGATATCGGATTCCAGCATGCTCAACGAGCCATGCACGCTGGGTAGTCTCGTAGCCTTATCGCTTTGCGAACGGGAATCCACGATGGTCAGCTGCTCGCCGGCGGACACCAACACGTCGCCGAGCATCGGCCTGACCCTCGGGTCAACCAACCCATATGCCCCGACCCCCAGCGCCTCATCTCTGGTCCGCACCACGGCGCGGCCTGCCAGAATCGAGCGCCAGCGTTCGGCGATTCTGTCGGCGGCACCCTCCTCCTGCGCATAGAGCATCACCGATCGCGGTTCGCCCCCGACCAGCGCCACATCCTCGGTGAGCTCCTCATGCTCTCGCAAATCCAAGCGCTGCTGCGGAACCGACGAGATCATGCCGTGGTCGGCTACGATAACGATCAGCGTGCCTTTGGGCGACAGTCTGCTCAGCATGCCCAGCTGCGCGTCGACGCGCTCCAGGGCGCCGATCCAACGCTCGCTCTGCCATCCATAGTTATGGCCGATCTTATCCGTGTCGCGGATATACAGATACGTCAACCCGGGCGTGGCCGCGGCACGACACGCCGCCTTCACTCGATCGTTGGCATGGTCGTTGCCGACGTATTCGGCTCCGCGCAAGGCGGCCCTGGTCAACGGGGAATTCTCGAATTTCGGCAACCCGGAACTGGTGACGCGAACACCCCGGGTCGTCAGCTGCTCGAAGATGGTCGGTTGCCGCTGTAGATCGGCGGGGTCGGGGGCATTCTTGAACTGAATGAGCTGGGAAAGTTTGCCGTTGCTCGGGTTGCGCTGGGTATAACCGGTCATGCCGGTCAGACCGGGACAGGTTCCCGTGCCGAAGGTCGCCATGGCGGCCGCGGTCGTGCTGGGCGCGCATGTGGCGATGGGCCGCTGGTTCGCATGGTCGTGCAGCAGCGAGCGCAGATACGGCGTATGCCCGATGCGCCCGGCAAGATTCCAGTACCCCAGTCCATCCACCAGCACGACGATCGCCGAACTCGCCTGCGGTATCCCCAACGCACGACGAACCGCATCCGGGTCGCGATGCACGGCGGTGGACACGGGAGCGCCTATCGCCGCACTCAACGCGGGCAGAACACCGGAGAGATGGAGCATGCCGCCGCGTGCATGGTCCACGTCGGTCTGACGATGCGTCGTCACGGCGTCCTCATACCGCGTCGTAGTCTGCAGTCGCAACAATTCGTCCCTGGACGGCATATCAACACCCATGGCTCTTATTGAATCACCGCAGGCGGAGATATCCGAGGAAACACGAGGCCCGGACGACACCAATACGTCACTTTGACCTACCAGTCGGATACCATAAAGCGGATTGTGAAGCACATCAAGGGAGTTTTCAGGAATGGCAGCACGTCGCAAACCGGCACAACCGTCCTTTGATCCGAGGACGGTCAAAGAGCATATCGTCGAAACACCGTTGAACGAGGAGATGAGCAAATCCTTCCTCGAATACGCCTATTCGGTGATTTACGCGCGCGCCCTGCCGGACGCACGGGACGGACTCAAACCAGTCCAGCGCCGCATCATCTATCAGATGGGCCAGATGAATCTCACTCCGGATCGCGCCTACATGAAATCGGCCCGCGTAGTCGGCGAGGTCATGGGAAAGCTTCACCCCCACGGTGATTCCGCCATCTACGAGGCGATGGTTCGTCTGGCTCAGCCCTTTGCCATGCGCTTGCCGTTGGTCGACGGGCACGGCAACTTCGGCTCTCTGGATGACGGTCCCGCGGCTTCCCGCTATACCGAGGCCCGGCTTGCGCCCGCAGCGCTGGGCATGAACGCCAGCATCGACGAGGATACCGTCGATTTCACACCGAATTACGACAACAAGTTGCAGGAACCGACAGTATTGCCTGCGGCGATCCCCAACCTGCTGGTCAACGGCGCATCCGGCATCGCAGTCGGCATGGCCACCAATATGGCCACGCACAATCTCGGCGAGGTCGTGGCCGCGGCCAAGCACCTCATGGATCACCCGGACGCCACCCTCGAGGAACTGATGCGTTTCGTGCCGGGTCCCGACTGGCCAGGCGGGGGAATCGTCATCGGTCGCGACGGTATCCGGGACGCCTATCGCACCGGTCGCGGCACGCTCGTCACGCGAGCCAACGCCCATATCGAGAACGTGACGGCGCGCAAAAAAGCGGTCGTGGTCACCGAGCTGCCCTTCATGATCGGTCCCGAACGCATTCTCGAGCGCATTTCGGAGGGCGTCAAGAACCACAAGCTCGAAGGCATCTCCGGCGCGATCGACCTGACCGACCGGCATAACGGCACCCGCCTGGTCATCGAGATCAAAACCGGCTTCGACCCGGATGCGGTGATGGCGCAGTTGTTCAAGCACACGCCGTTGGAGGACAGTTTCACCATGAACAACGTCGCGCTGGTCGGCGGGCGCCCCCACACCATGGGACTCAAGGAGATGCTCGAAGTCTGGGTCGAGCATCGGCGCATCGTGATCCGCAGACGCAGCGAGTTCCGCCGCAGAAAGGCCAAGGAACGGCTGCATCTGGTCGAGGGCATGCTGCTTGCCCTGATCGATATCGACGAGGTCATCCAGGTCATCCGCACCTCCGAAAACGCCGATACCGCCAAGACCCGACTCATGGCGGTATTCGACCTCGACGAGATCCAGGCGCAGTATATCCTCGATCTGCGGTTGCGCCGTCTGACCAAAATCAGCCGCATCGAGTTGGAATCAGAGCGCGATGACCTGGAACGTCGCATCGAGGAGCTGGATCGCATTCTCTCCTCTGCCAAGAAGCTGGACGCGGTTATCACCGGCGAAATGGACGATGTCGTCGCGCAATGGGACACCCCGCGGCGTACCGTGCTGCTCGATCAGGGTCCTTCGGGCGAGCTCTCCCCCGTACTGGCGCAAGGCGACACCTCGGTGCGGCATTCAGCCATCGCCGCGATCCACGCCGCGACATCGGTGTCGTCGGCGGCAGCCGACGTCGCGGCAGCCGCCAAGGCCAGCAAGGCCGGGCAACATGAGGCCGCCGCCTCGGCGCTGCAGCTCGACGACGAGCCCTGCACGGTCCTGTTCAGCGCATCAGGCCTCGTGGCGCGCAGCCAACCCGGCGCATCGGACATCTGGCGTACCCGTTCCGCATCGGATGGCAGGGCCGCCGACGATCAGATACTCGCCGCGGTGACCACCACCACCCGGGCTTCCTATGGACTCATCACCTCGGCGGGGCGGCTCGTGCTGGCTCATGTCTCCGACCTGCCGGCATTGCCTGCAACGGTCACATTGTCACTGAGCGGCGGCGTGCATGCCGATGAGCTGCTTGCGCTGACCTCCAGCACCGATGCCGTTCCCGGCGAGCATGTCGTCACCGTGATTTCCATGGCCGAAGGCGAGCCGCCGCTGGCGATCGGAACGAGGCGCGGCATCGTCAAACGTTGGAATCGCGAGTCCCCCACGACAATGGATTCCTGGAGCGTCATCGATCTCAAGGACGATGACATGGTGGTGTTCGCGGCTCCGTCCGCCGACGACGACCGGCTGGTGCTCATCGCATCTGATTCCTCGCTACTGACCTACGACGCGACTTTGGTTCGTCCGCAGGGGCGCACGGCGGGTGGGATGGCCGGCATGAAACTCGCCGACAATCGCACCGTCGTCGCCTTCAATGTCGTGCGGTCCGCCAATATTGCCTGGACCTACGACGAAGGCGAGAACGGGCTGTTCTCCGCATCGGGAGCGGTGGTGTTGACTGTGGCCGGCGACGGCGACGCCCTAGCGGGCACTGACAACGGCGCCGCGAAAATCACGCCACTGGAGATGTACCCGACCAAGGGGCGCGGCACCGGAGGCGTGCGTTCACAGCGTTTCCTCAAGGACCAGAACACACTGCTATGTGCCTGGGTCGGTCCCTATCCGCTGCGCGCCAGCACCGCGGGCAACGCGCCGGTGGAGCTGCCGAAACCGGATATGCGTCGCGACGCCTCCGGTGTCGAACTCGCGGCCCCCATAGGATTCATCGCTTAGAAACGTTTGATCGCCGACGGTAGGCCGATCAGATTCGATCACCTGGTATCGTCAATGACCTGCTAGCGATACCAGGTCATGCCGCGTGGACCGAACGTGAAACCGGCCTCACGCATCATCGATGTGAAGCGATTACGGCGGTCGAACCGTGCGCCGTCGATATCGGCGAATGTCACGGTTCGACGGCCGGCTCGAGTCGAGTATGCGCCGAGCTGAGCGAGGGCCGCCACCAATTGGCCGCGGGTAAGGCCCGACAACCGAGCGATTCCCCCGGGAGCGACCTCACGTGAGCCCTGATCCGTCGGTTCGGGAGCGCCCACGGCCATGGGCATATCACGAACGAAGCCGAGCAGATGATGACCGGATGCCGCCGCATACAAAACCGGACGGCCCGCCATGAACACCACGACATTCCCGGCGCGATGCGAAGGCCTGAGCGTCGTTTCGGTAGCCGTCGGCGGCCAAGAGCCGATCCACCCGGCGAGATTCGCCGGATCCATAGTGTCCAATGCGATGGCCGCCTGATGCCGCGTCGTCGCCGGGCGAACATGTGCGTCGGCCGTGGCCGACACATCCGACACATCCGATATGGAAGCCATGGATGCCGACAGCGACAGCGCCCGCGGTGCGGAGGCGGCGCTCTGGGATGCTTCGGTCATGATGTCGGGACTTGTGCCAGGGCACCGCACGTCGTGCAGGTCTCGGACCGACCGCAGCTCGTCGATGGTCTCACGACGCGCGAACTGCGCGGCGCCCAATCCCGTGACGAATACGCCACGCATCAACACACCGGCATCCTCCAGACGGCGCAGCACGGGATACAGTCCCGAGAAGCCGCCGGGAATCGCCTCCCTGTCGACGAGGGGCTGCGCGATCAGACCGTAGCGGTCGAGCAATGCATCGATGCGGGCGAGCGCGGCACGCTCCGGCGCGTCGCTCGGCTCGACGATAGACCACAAGCCGCCAAGCTCCGGCGGCGTGCTCGAGCGCGTCGAAGACCGCAAACCGCCACGCATCGAGACACGCCTCTCACCGTACAAACCTTCCCGTAGGTCACCGCGCAGCCCCGTCGAGTCACCGCGACGCATCGCGGACCGACGCGAGGCCTGCCCGACCCTGGCGCGGATGGGCATAAAAGAGCTATTGGTCAGTGTCCCCCGCCAGACAAGCGACCACAACACGCGTTCGCATTCCTCGTCGCTCAATCTCGAAGAGCCCGGCAGCATGCGTTCCGCCGAAGCATGGAACGCGGGTGCGACGATCTCACCGGTCTCGACATCGACGTTCCCCTCGACGTCGCCGACAGTGGCCGTGTCGACGGTCAGGGCGTCATCGGCGGTTGCGGCATCTGTCCCGGTTTCGGTCGCAGCCAGGATCGCACGACACCGCTCAAAAAGCCGCCGTGCCGGATACGCGCCCCCGGATTGCAATACCCTCAGCATCACGGTCGCAAGACGCGACTGTGCGGCCTGTCCGTCGACGGCATCGATCAACGGTGAACCCGCCGGATACCACGCGACATCCCCCGTACCGCCGCCTGCACCATTCCCCTGCCCCGTCGAGTCGGCCACCCACATGATCTGCCCGGAAGCCAAGGCTGCGTCAAGCATCGATGGTTCGTAACCGCGCACACGGGCGGGGAATACCGCTTGCTCCCACAACGATGCCGGCAGGCTCAGCCCCTCCAGCTGTTCGATGACGCGAATCAGCCCGTTCTCGCCCGCATGACGCTCCTCTCCTACTGGCCCCACTCCCTGGCGTCGCATCACGAAACGCTGATACTCGTCGAGGCGCACGGGCGCTATGGCACGGCGCGCCTTGGCCAAGGAACGGCTTCGGATGCGGGCGAGTACATCGCGGTGCAGATACTGCACGGCGGATCGCACGACGGCCGTTCCCGCGTCGGCGATCCCGGCCACGGACGTGCCTGTGGTAAACGTGCCTGTGATGAGCTCGCCCGCGGACTGCATCGCATCGAGCTCATGCACCGCCTGTCGCGCATCGACGTCGAGCCGTGCGATGAGCTCATCGGCGGTGAAGGGTCCGTGGGTTTTGGCGAATCGTCTGATTCTGCCGGTCAGATCGGTTTCTTCCAGCTGGTTCCAGAAATGAAGCGAGGACAACTCGGCTTCCACCTGCGCGATGACGCCGGGATCGAGCACCTGAGCGATATGGCGAGTGCCGATCAAACGCTCCAACGCGTCCATGTCCATCGAAAGCAGTGAGACATTACGCTCCGCTTGGGGAATGTCGGATTGGTACATCACGGCGCCCACCACGCCGAAGAGCAGGTCGTCGGCGAACGGTGACGGCGCGTCGGTTCGCACCGCATGCCAGGAGACGCTCCCCTCGTCGATGTCCCGCATCAGCCGAGTCAGCGCAGGCATGTCGTACACATCCTGCAAACACTCCCGCGCCGTCTCGAGAAGCAACGGGAAATTATGGCGCGTCTTCGCCGCGGCGAGCAGCTGCGAGGCCCGCAACCGCTGTTGCCACAGCGGGACCCGCTTGCCCGGACGGGTACGGGGCATATACAACGATCTGGCGGCGCACTCCCGAAACCGTGTGGCGAACAGAACCGAACCGCTCACCTGCGCCTCGACGTCACGACGTAGCTCATCGGGGTCGAAGCGGAATATCGCATCGTCGGAGAGTTCCTCCTGGGCCTGGGGTATGCGCACCACGATGCCGTCGTCGTGCGCATAGCACTGGCCGTCGAACCCATATCGGGCCTGCAACCGTCTGGAGATGGCCAAAGCCCACGGTTCGTGTACTCTGCGACCGTATGGCGAATGCAATATCACCCGCCAGTCGTCCTCATCGTCAAGGCATCGCTCAATCACCAGGCTGCGATCGTCGGGGATCAGATCGGTGGCACGCCGCTGCTCATCCAACAGCCGCGCGAGACTCGAACAGGCCGGATCATCCATGCCGTCGTCATGCAACCGTCGCATCGTCCGCGCATCGAAACCGGCCGGTCTTCCGGCCGCCGACGCGATCAAGCCACCGGCCACGTCATGCGTGAACCGTGCGCAGACCAGCGCAAATTCGACATCGCGTCCCGCCTCATCGCCATGCCAGAACGGCAACCGGGCGGTCCTCCCCGGTGCCGGCACGACGACGACACGATCATGAGTGATCTCCTGGATGCGCCAGGCGGAGGTTCCCAACGTGATGACATCGCCCACCCGGGACTCATAGACCATCTCCTCATCGAGTTCACCGACCCGCCGGGGACCCGACTGCCCCTCGGTCTGCGGCACGACGACGGTATACAGTCCTCGGTCGGGTATGGTGCCGCCCGAGGTCACGGCCAGACGCTGCGCACCGGGCCTGGCGATGATGACCCGGCGATCGTCGTCAAACGCCAACGGCGGGCGGAACGACGAGAATTCCTCGGTGTTATATCCTCCGGTGAGCATGTCGATCACCGCATCGAAGGAATCGCGATCCAACTTGGAGAACGGTGCGGCGCGCCGCGCCACACCGTACCATTCGCCGGGCTCCATGCCGTGCATGGCAACGGCGGCCACCGTCTGCTGCGCCAGGACGTCCAGCGGATTGCGTAGAACCTTCAGCGGCTCGAGATCGCCGGATCGCATGCCTTCGATCGTCGCGCCCATGGTGATGAGCTGACGCGGCGTCAATGGATAGAACACGGCGTGCGAGACCCCGCCCACCTGATGATCGGCACGCCCGACGCGTTGCAGCCCCGATGCGACGGACATCGGCGGCGCGATCTGGATGACCATATCGACCGAGCCCATATCGATGCCCAGTTCCAGGCTGCTCGTCGCCACGACGCACCGCAGACGCCCTCGCTTGAGATCCTCTTCGATGCGTTTGCGGCGTTCCTTGGACACGGATCCGTGATGAGCCATGGCGATGACGTCACCGTCGGCATGCGAGCCGACCAGCATGGTCGTGGAGCCTACCACCGAATCGATATGCGGCGCGTCGAAATCACTGACCGGACGTTCCTGCCCGCCGTTCCAGGCATCACCCGCGTCTGCCGTGACGCCGTTGTTTTCCTGCATGTCATGACCCTTATCATCGCGACCATCGCCATCATGGCCGAGCACATCACCGGCGTATCGGTCGTTGAGTCGGGCGGTGAGCTTTTCGGCCAGGCCGCGCGAATTGACGAATACGAGCGTCGTGTGATGACGAAGCACCTCGTCGAGGACACTGCGCTCGATGGCCGGCCAAACCGAGGATGGATGATCTTGCGCGCCCTGCGCGTCGTCCGGCTCCGCGTCGGCATCCGTGAACGGCGATTGGATCCGCAGCTCCATGCCCGCAGACGACGTCGGCCCGATGACGGTGACGGGCCGTCCGCCGCCGATGAAACGCGCCGCCTCTTCGGCCGGACGCACCGTCGCCGACAGGCCGATACGTTGCACCGGCGAAGCGGTGAGCAGTTCAAGACGCTCCAGGCTCAGGGCAAGGTGGGCGCCGCGTTTCGAACCGGCCAAGGCATGCACCTCATCGATGATGACGGTGCGGACATCGGAGAGTATCCTTCCCGCCTTCGAGGTGAGCAGCAGGTACAGGGATTCCGGGGTGGTGACGAGAATGTCGGGCGGATGTGAGGCGATGGAGCGGCGCTCCTTCGCACTCGTATCGCCGCTTCTGATGGCCACGCGAATCGTGGGTGCCGCGCTGCCCTCGATGCGGCAGCGCTCACGGATTCCCGTCAACGGTTCCGTGAGATTCCTGGCGACATCCACCGCCAACGCCTTCAACGGCGAGATGTACAACACACGAACGCCATGTCCGCTTTTTGTGGTGGCAGCGCCGGAACGCACCGAAGCGTCGACACGCATCAGCTGGTCAATGGCAGACAGAAACGCGGCCAGGGTCTTGCCAGAGCCCGTAGGCGCGACGACCAGCACGTTGTCACCGGACGCTATGGCCGGCCAAGCCCGTCGTTGCGCCACCGTGGGATCGCCGAACGTATCGGCGAACCAACGCCGCGTGGCAGGGGCGAACGTCTCCATACCCTCCACCACGTCAACACTCATGGTTCAGATTATGACAGCGCACGGCGACGTGACCTTGGCGGTTTCCCGCAGCAACCGCGCATACAGCAGCACCATGGTTCCCAGCAGCGCCGCCAACGACCACGATTGCGGCGACAGGGCCACGAGCAGGATCACGATGCCGATGCAGAGCACCGCCTGACCGAGACGTATCATCGTCGTGTCGCGGTATCGCAGGGTCGATAACCCTTCGATCGCCCTGCTGACGGTGATGCCGACATAGGATAGGGCGGCCCAACCCGCCGCGATCGATCGGTTTATCGCAAGCTAGGCGCCTACAGCACGGTCACACCGCGCCGTTCGACCACGGCATCGTCCTGCCATACTGATCAAAGGCGTTACGATTCATCCGCGATCGGCGAACACCGAATAGTCACCGAGCGCCGCCGCGGGCTTCATCTCGGTGTAATCCGAATAGTCGATGCACGCCTTCATATACGCGGCATGCTTGAGATCCAACGGGCTGTCGCTCTGCTCGAATACCTGCTGCGAATGCTCGTCGCTGTCATAGATGACGAAGACGTAGCCATACCAGCCGTCCGCCTCGTGATTGAGGAACCACGACTCGATATGCGACCCCTCGGCCGGCATGGTGGCATTCGCGGCATCAAGGTTGTCACTCAGGTAGGCGAACCACTCCCGGGTGAGTTCCTCTTTGCCGTCCTTGATTCTGAATCGGTCAAGCGACGTATACATGCCTCACAACAGTGCCGTCCATCGGCAACAACGCCCCACGGCGCAGGAGCGCAACCACCATGGATGCACGCACCGTCGCATGACGGTCGCGAAACGCGGCAACCCGCGCAACACGCCAAGTGCGTTCGGATACCGTACAATCGCCACGGATGGAATGTGTCGTTCGCAGTACAAAGGACGGTTGATATGACGCGGAATGCTACACGCTTGGAACACGACTGCATCGGCGAACTGGAGGTACCGGCGGATGTCTATTGGGGCATCCACACGCTGCGCGCCACCAGAAACTTCCCCGTGTCTCATACGAGCGACGGCCGGCACCCTCAGCTCATCAAGGCCTTCGCGACCGTCAAACGCGCCTGCGCCCAAGCGAACGAGGAACTCGGCCTGCTCGGCTCCGACAAGGCGGCGCCTATCATCGCTGCCTGTCACGAGATCGAGAACGGCAGACTCATCGACCAGTTCCCCATCGATCAGCTGCAGGGCGGCGCCGGGACGTCGCTGAACATGAACATGAACGAGGTCATCGCCAACCGAGCGCTGGAATTGGGAGGACATGACAAGGGCGACTACCACATCATTCATCCCAACGACGATGTCAACAAATCACAGTCGACGAACGACACCTATCCGGCCGCATGCAAACTCGCCCTAATCAACGAAATCAGACCACTCGTCACTTCCTGCAAGCGACTCGCGCGCGCATTCCATGACCTCGCGGACCAGCATATCAACGACGTGACGATCGGCCGCACCCAGTTGCAGGACGCCGTGCCGATGACCTTCGGCCAGGAATTCCACGCGTTCGCAAGCTTTCTGAAAACCGATTGGCTCACCTTGGAATCGCTTATCGCCCAACTCGCCGAGCTGAATCTCGGCGCAACCGCCATCGGCACCGGCATCTGCGCCGACCTGCGGTTCCGTCAATCGGCCATCAGCCATCTGGCCGGCATCACCGGTCTGCCGGTCACCGCGGCGCCCGATCCGGTCTCTGCCGTCACCGACATGAGCGTCTACATCGCGGTCTCGGCCACTCTGAAGAACGTCGCCATCCATCTCAAGAAGGCCGCCGACGACCTCCGCCTGCTCAATTCCGGCCCGCACGCCGGATTCAACGAACTCGACGTGCCCGCCCGGCAAGCCGGCAGCAGCATCATGCCCGGCAAGATCAACCCGGTCATCCCCGAAAGCGTCGATCAGTGCTGTTTCGTGGTGTTCGGCATGGATACGACCGTCACCTGGGCCACTTCGGAGGGCCAGCTTCAGCTCAATGCCTTCGATCCGGTGATCATCCATTCGCTGCTCGGCGGCATGGAACTGCTCATCAACGCCATGGACATGTTCAAGGACAACTGCGTCGAAGGCATCACCGTAAACGTCGCGACCGGGCTACGCCACGCACAGTCCTCACCGTCGATCGCCGCGTCGCTCAACGGACGGATCGGTTATGAGCATGCGGTCGCCATCGCCCAGGAAGCCGTCGCCGACGACGTCACCGTGCGCGAGGTCGCGCAGACACGGACGAATCTGTCCAGCCATGAGCTCGACGACTTGCTCGACCCGATCACCCTGTCGCGCAGACTGGGGCAGACCTGCCGGGAGCGACGCTCGCCGATTCGGCAACGGCCGACGTTGTGACCTTCCGGTCGACCCCGTCAGCCGCCTGATCGCCGAAATATCGAATCGATCAGGCGACGAATCGATCAGGTGTCGATTTTGGAACGGTCGAAGTCGTCGGCGTTGTCGATGATGAACTGTTTGCGTGGCGGCACGTCGTCCCCCATCAGCAGGCCGAAGACATCGCTGGCCTGAGCGGCGTCCTCCATGCGGATGCGCCGCAGCATCCGGGTCCGCGGGTCCATCGTCGTATCCGCGAGTTGATCGGCATCCATCTCGCCAAGACCCTTGTACCGCTGTACCTCGGGGTTGAAGTCGATGCGCTGGCGTTTGAGCTGATCGAGTTTGCCGGCAAGCTCGTCGTCGGAATACGTGTAGATGTATTCGCCCTTATGGGAACCGGCGAGCGCGATGCGATGCAGCGGCGGCACGGCGGCGTAGACGTGGCCGAATTCAATAAGCGGCCGCATATACCGATAAATCAACGTGAGCAGCAGGATACGAATATGCGCTCCGTCCACGTCGGCATCGGTCATCATGATGAGCTTGTCATACCGCGCCTGCTCGATGTCGAAATTGGGACCGGATCCCGCCCCCACGACCTGGATGATCGCCGAGCACTCCTTATTGGCCAGAATCTGCGAGAGCGAGGCCTTCTGCACGTTGAGAATCTTGCCCCGAATGGGCAGCAATGCCTGGAATGCCGAATTGCGCGCGGCCTTGGCCGTGCCCAATGCGGAATCGCCCTCGACGATGAACAGCTCCGCGACGTCATCGTTGCCGGGCTGACAATCCGAGAGCTTGGGCGGCATCGAGGCGGATTCGAGGGCGTTCTTGCGTCTAGTGACTTCCTTGGTCTTGCGCGCCTGGATGCGCGCGTGCATCTCGCTGGTGATCTTTTCGAGCACCCGGCCGGACTGTTCCTTGAACCCGCGACGAGACCCGGTGATCATCTCGCCGAACTGCCGGTCCGTCATCCGCGAAACGATGCCCTTGACCGGGGCGGTGCCCAACACATCCTTGGTCTGGCCTTGGAACTGCGGTTCGGCGATGCGCACGGTAACCACGGCAACCAGACCGGCGAGAATGTCGTCGCGCTCGATGCGAGTATTGGAGTCCTTGAGATTCACCTTGAACTTGCGGGCGTTGTCTTCGACGGTTTTACGTACCTGCTTGGTCAGGCTTTGCAGGAATCCGTCGACATGCATGCCGCCGCCCGGCGTCTCCACGACGTTGACGAAGCTACGCAGCGTCGTATCGTACCCGTTGATCCAACGCAACGCGATATCCACGCCGCACTGTCGCGTGATGTGTTCGGCATGCAGGTCGCCGTTCGCGTCGACGGCCTGCGTCTCTTCCTTGTAGGTGCCCTGCCCCGAAATATGCCAGATGTCGGAGACCGGCTCACCGTGGGAAAGAAAATCGACGAAATCCTCGACGCCGCCGGTGTGCACGAATTCCTCGACCCGTTTGTGACCGGCCCGATCCTGCTCGCCGATCGAAGCCATCTGTGAAGGTTCATCCGAATCCTCATCACTGCTCCCGATCGTATCGTGGGAGGCATCGGACTCATCGGATTCGACGGTGCCATTGAACGCAGACGCCTCGTCGAGCCTCGGGCCGTCGATCTCCAGAAAATCATCGACCGCGACATCTCCCGTTTCCGGGATCGACTCGTCGATGACGGTGATCTTGAGTCCCGGTACCAGGAAGCTGGTCTGCCGGACGCGGTCGATCAGCTGATCGTAGTCGAACCGTGCCGTATCGTTGAAGATCTCAGGATCGGCCCAGTACCGCACACGCGTACCCGTGGTCTTCGCCCCGACCTTGCCGGTGATCTCCAACTCCGTCGGCTTGTTCTTGCGCGTGCGCTTGAACGGCGTATCGGGGGAACGATGCTGCGCGTCGCCATCCTGGTAGACGCCCGGATGACCCTGATGAAACGCCATGTGATAGGTGTTGCCGTTTCGGTCGACTTCGACGTCGAGTCGTGAACTCAACGCGTTGACCACCGAGGAACCCACGCCGTGCAGACCTCCTGCGGCGTTATATGAGTCATTGCCGAATTTCGCTCCGGCATGCAGTTTGGTAAGCACGACCTCGACGCCGGTGAGCTTGGTCTTCGGCTCGACATCCACCGGAATGCCACGCCCGTTATCGGCCACCTCGATGGAACCATCGGTATGCAGCGTCACGATGATTCGATTGCAGGCCCCGGCCAGGGCCTCATCGACGGCGTTATCTATGATCTCCCACAGACAGTGCATCAGCCCTTGGCTATCGGTGGTGCCGATATACATGCCCGGGCGCTTGCGCACCGCGTCCAGCCCTTCCAGAACGGAAAGATTCTTGGCGTTATAGGTCTCAGTCATGGTTGTCTGTCCTCACATCATAAGGCTCCCGAATCCATGACTGAATTCGAGGAGCCGGCATGAACATCGATCCGGGCGAACGGATCACTGATCGAGGAAGTCGCGCAGGGTCTGCGAACGCGATGGATGGCGCAGTTTCGACATGGTCTTGGATTCAATCTGCCTAATGCGCTCACGCGTCACGCCGTAGACCCGACCGATATCGTCCAAGGTCTTGGGCTGACCGTCTTCGAGACCATAGCGCATTTTGATGACGCCGGCCTCACGAGGAGACAAGGTTTCAAGAACCTGTTTGAACTGTTCCTGCAGCAGCGAGAACGCGACGGCGTCCGACGGGGCGATGGCATCGGTATCCTCGATCAGATCGCCGAATTCGGAATCGCCGTCCTCACCCAGCGGCGTGTGCAAGGAAATCGGCTCGCGGCCGTACTTCTGGACTTCCTGCACCTTCTCAACGGGCATGTCAAGCTCACGGGCCAGCTCATCGGGTGTCGGTTCGCGGCCCAGATCCTGCAACATCTGACGCTGGACGCGGGACAGCTTGTTGATGACCTCGACCATGTGCACGGGCACGCGAATCGTGCGGGCCTGATCGGCCATCGCTCGTGTGATGGCCTGGCGAATCCACCAAGTCGCATAGGTCGAGAACTTGAATCCCTTCTTCCAATCGAACTTCTCGACGGCACGAATCAGGCCAAGATTCCCCTCCTGGATCAGATCCAGGAACAGCATGCCACGGCCGGTGTAACGCTTGGCCAGTGAGACCACCAGTCGTAGATTCGCCTCCAGCAGATGATCCTTCGCCTTCTTGCCATCGTTAGACGCCCATTTGAGCTCGCGCTTGCGCTTGAAGTCCATCTGATCCGATTCGGTCTCCAACAGGTGCTGCGCGTAAAGCCCCGCCTCGATACGCTCGGAAAGATCGACCTCCTGTTCGGCGTTGAGCAGACTGACGCGACCGATCTGCTTGAGATAGTCCTTCACCGGATCGGCGGTGGCGCCCGCGGCGATCACACGGCGCTTCGGGTTGCCGGAGGGCGTGAGATTTTCATCCTCGTCATCGTCGCGAACGACGAAAGCACCCTTGGCCTTGGGGGCTTCGGATTCCTTGATTTCCTTCTTATCGTCATCATCCAGATCTTCCGATGAATCGCCGTTGTCATCAGCGTCGTCATCGTCGACGTCATCATCGGCTTCGTCGATGTCCTCATCCATGTCGTCGGTCGAAGGGGCGTCATCCGCACCGTCATCCGCATTCAGAGCATCGCCGTCAAAATCCGAGGAATCGCCACGTGTCGTATCGTCCTTGGTCTTCATCTCGACGGTCACGTCGACGATCTCATTGACCGTCTCATCCGTGACGATGACATCGTCGTGCGGGGCATCGCCCTGTGCAGCGCGCCTTGCGACGCCGCTGTTTTTGCCTCCCCGAGCCTGTCCAATGGACGATGAGGCGGCTTTCGCACCCTGTTCAGGCTTGACGGTTCCGGGTCTGCGACCGATCCGTTTCCCGGCGACACCGCCG
Organism: uncultured Bifidobacterium sp.; assembly: GCA_937874315.1. Lineage (GTDB taxonomy): Bacteria > Actinomycetota > Actinomycetes > Actinomycetales > Bifidobacteriaceae > Bifidobacterium. Next base: position 15,484 of record CALNAE010000073.1, read on the forward strand.
TCGGCGCTGCCTCCCGTCGTATTGGTGATGGAGGCTGCGCTCTTGGTCTGATCAGCTTTTTGCTTGTTCGACGCCGTTTCCTTAGTGGCCAAACTATCCTCCTGGTGGTTCTCGCCCGACTGCGCATACCATAAAGGCACAATTCTGACAAGGGCAAATCGACAACTATAGGAGTAAACCATCTTGTGCGGACGATTATTCCCGATATGCCGATCGCAGATCGATTTTGGCCATGCCTCCATCACGTACGCCGGCCGCGTCCGTATCATCCTCGCGCTTCCCTCCGCTCCTGTCATCGTCTCGTCACCGGGCCAGCTACCGCGCATTCGCTGGTCGAATATCATGCTCGTAGGCCGAGCGCACGATGGATGCGAGTGTGCATTTCACATCCCGTTGCAATGCGTCGAGAGCATAGGGCAATCCTTCGTCATCGCCCATCCACCAGTGGATGTACCCCATAAGGGCAAGCGGTTGAGTCTGCAGAAAGACGGGGACCGACGAGTAGATGATCTTCATCATTGCCAACCCGGTTCGGCACCGGTCATGGTCCAATGCCGCGTCCGCATCGTCGAACGCCCGTTGCAGCATGCGATACATTCCGCTGACGTTACGCGGATCATGCGGACGCGCGGCGAAGGAGATCATCCGTTTCTCGTCACACACACCACGCTGCGTGACCAGCGATACGATCAATGCGTCGCGTATGGCGAGCGACTCCGCCATGCCTACCGCCAATGCCGACATCTCGGCATGGGACAGATCATGGTCGCCGCAATCAAGATTCCTCAGCCAAGCATGAAAGGGACGCTCCACCCATAACGCATCCGCGGCGGCGATTCCACGTTCCATCCGCATGTCTTTCAGTTGCCGCCTCGTTGCGGCCCAGGCCTCACCGTCGAACCCCCGGGCAACGTCGTTGACATCTTCACCGACATCTTCGCCGACATTCGGCTTCAGCCGTTCGCCGCAAGCTTCACCGATTCGCTCCATGGTCGTCCTCCTTGTGTTGCCGCCCCGCCATCGGGAACCACGGGGTCTTCGTTCTTCACTCTTCTAGGATGCCGAAGATGAATCCGTAAGCCAACCCACATCATGTGTTGTGGATAAACGCCTGGCTACGGGCGAAGGCCGCGCGTCGCCCGACCGCTAAGCCCCCATTCACACAGCCCATGAAACGCACTCGATTTGTCGTGCTGATGTGTCTTACTCGTAGTCATGAGCCGATACCACACCGCATCAACCCTCGAATCACTGATCGAACCGAGAATGCGGCATCTGCTCGCCGACTTCCTAGCCGAAACCCCGGGCATCGAAGGCATCGAAAGCACCCGGGTTCTCGATGCGATGGCAGAACAGGCGCTGACATCCAACGCGGGAGGCAAACGGTTTCGCGCGCTGTTGTCGTTGGCGACCTATCGGGCCTTCGCCCCCGAGCATCAGCGCCTCGGACATCGCCGTGAGCCGCAGAAGGCCGGGCATGCCGAAGCGAGCCATGCCACGCCTGACCGTGCCACGCCTGACCGCGACGAATGCATGCTCGATATCGCCTGCGCCATCGAGCTGTATCAGACCTCGGCGCTGATTCACGACGATATCATCGACGAATCCGCGATGCGTCGCGGAAAACCGAGCGCGCATGCCGCCTTGACCACACTCATGGGTGATCAGCGGCAGGGCCGAGCGCTCGCGTTGATGCTGGGCAACATGCTCGCCACTGCCAGTGCGCAGATCGCCACGTCGGCGTTTCACCGGATGACGGGGACCATCGACGGCTCGATCGCATTCTCGGGCATGCAGCATGCTGTGGAAATCGGCCAGACACTCGATCTGGCGTTGGAGCGCATGCCCTTGAACACCGCCGGCCAGGCGCAGGCCGCCCTACAGGTATACCGATGGAAAACCGCCAGTTACACCACCATGGCGCCGATCGAATTCGGTGCCATGGGCGCGGGGATGAGTCCCCGGTACGCCAGCCGGATCGCGCACGAGATCGGATTGCCGCTAGGCGTCGCTTTCCAGCTGGCCGACGACCTGTTGGACGTGACCGGTGACTCGCATAACACCGGCAAGCCCGTGGGCGGCGACATCAAGGAGGGCAAACGCACGGTATTGCTCGCCGACGCCATCGCCGCGGCGGACACACGCGATCGGACAAGATTGATGGACATCATGGCAGCCGATCAACGCGACGCTCGCGACGTGGCAGAGGTCACACGCATGTACGAGTCCAGCGGCGCGATCGCCGCATCACGTCGCCGCATCACGACCCTGGTCGATTCCAGCCGCTCGGCTCTCGGTGTCCTGGGACTCTCATCAACGGCCGCTGCGGCGATCGATGTGGCGTGTTCACGATTTATCCCCGACATCGAGGATTGAAGACGAATATGACCATGTAGACTGTAGGCTGAGCATTCCTGAGCACAAGGACCGCACATATCACCATGACATCAGCCGCAGATACGCCGGAGGGGCACAACGTCGACGCCCGCTATCGCATCGTCGAACGAATCGCGGACGGCGGCATGGCCACGGTGTATCGGGCCATAGACGAACGGCTTGACCGCACCGTGGCCATCAAAATCATGCATCGCCAACTCGCGCAGGGCCCACATCATGCGCAATTCGTCGAGCGATTCCACCGCGAGGCGCGTTCGGCGGCGGCCATCGCCAATCCCCACATCGTCCAGGTCTATGACACGGGAGAATACGAGGGACTCGAATACCTGGTGATGGAATACGTCCACGGCGTCAATCTGCGTCACGAGATGAATCAGGTACACACCTTCAACGTCCGCGAGACCCTGCGCATCATCGACCAGACGCTCGATGGGCTGGCCTCGGCGCATCGTGCCGGCGTGATCCATCGCGACATCAAACCCGAGAACATCCTGCTCAACGACCGCGGACATGTTCAGATCACCGATTTCGGTCTGGCCAAGGCTACTTCGCAGGCCACGCTGTCATCCACAGGAATGCTCCTGGGCACCGCGGCATATCTGCCGCCGGAAATGATCGAAGACGGTCTGGCCACGCCGCAGGGCGACCTGTACTCCGTGGGGATCATGGCATGGGAGATGCTTGCGGGCGAAGTTCCGTTCATCTCGGCGAACCCCATAACCCTGGTGTTCAAACACGTGCACGAAGATGTGCCATCCGTGCTCGTCCCCTGCCCCGGTATCGATGCCCAAGTCGCGCAGTTCATCGCCACGTTGACGGCTCGTTCGTTGCAACAAAGGCCGCAGGACGCCGGCGTCGCCTATGAGCAGCTACACGCCATTATGGCGCAACTTTCGTTGGACGCGTGGCAGTACCGGCATGTCCGCGCGGCGACTGAGGCCCACTCGCTTCAGCAGGTCCAACGCCGGCATGGTGAGGGTGACGACGAGAGCGGTCGGACCGCACGCGACGACGATATCGAGAAGGGGCGTGACGAGACCCGCGTTCATCGTCTCAATCAGCTGGCGGGCGTCGATACGCCATCGTCGGCGCAGCCGCCCTTGCCGCCTGCGCCACCCTCGGTCTCACCGGGAAATGCGGGTGAACAAGGCAACGCAGGCGAACAAGGCCCAACGATCGCACCGGATACGCAGGATACGCAGACCTCCCCCACGGCATCATTCGGCTCCTTCCTCGCCGAACGGCTGGGAACGTCCGAGGAATCTCGGCGCTCCACCGAACCTCTGCAGGATCTGCCCAGAACCGTCACGAACCGAGATCGTGACGCACCGAGCGCGACGGCCACGGAACCCATCACAACCGTTGAACCTCATCATGGTCCCGGCATCCCGGCGTCGTCGCATCCCGACTCGAACGCTTCGGCAACGGCGCGATCCACGACCCCGCATCGCCCGCCCTCGAAGCGTCGACGGTGGGTGCTGACGATCACGGCGCTGATCGCGCTGGTCACGACGGGCACGGCGGCGGGCTGGTGGTATATGCTCGGCCCCGGCAGTTACTGGTCGATGCCGCGCCCCGGTGATATCACCTGTCCGGTCAGCGGCGTCTGCCGCATCACCAAAGGCTCGTTCTCCAACTATGCCTCGATACTACGATCCGAAGGCATTCCGTATCAGGCAAGCCGTGCTTACAGCGACACCGTTCCGTCCGGGAGCATCATCGCCACCAAACCGGCCAACGTCTCGGATCGATTGAGCAAACGCCACGGCGGTAAGGTCGAAATCACCGTTTCGCGAGGCATCCTGCGCGCGACCATTCCACAGGACATCGGCGACCCGACCAGCGTCGATGGCAAGGACCCTCTTGCCACGCTGAAACGGGTCGGGTTCACCGCGCTCATCCACGACGCAAGCAAGGATGAGTATTCGCAGACGGTTCCCGAACGTGCCCTACAGAGCATCGATCCGGAACCGGGCACCACCCTGAATCACAACGCTCGGATAACCGTGGTGCTCTCCAAGGGACCGATGCCGGTCAGCATGCCCGATGTCATAGGCCGCAGCCAGAGCGACGCTCAGGCGGCATTCGATGACGCCAGGCTCAAGGTCACCTATACGCAGGAATTCAGCGACAGCGTCAACCAAGGTGCCATCGTCTCCACTTCGGTTGACAAGGGCACCCAATTGCATTGGGGCGATCATGTCGATGCGGTGGTCTCGAAGGGACCCGAGACGGCCGACGTGCCCAATGTCGTTTTCTCACATCCCGACGAGGCACGCAAGAAGCTTGAGGCATTGGGATTCACCGTCCGGGTCAACGGCACGGCCATACTCAATCTCATTCGACAGCAGAGCGCGGTCGGAACCACACGCCTGCGCGACACACAGGGCAAGCCCACCGTCATCACACTCGAACTGGTCTGAGGCTTCGGCCCATCGAGCGATCGCCGACCGAGATGGGCCGCGCTATACCCGACGATCCACGCTATGCCCGACGATCCTCCGCGCTATCCGCCTCGCGCGCCGCTTTCATGCGTGCCTTGAC
>CALNAE010000074.1 GCA_937874315.1 uncultured Bifidobacterium sp.
CCTCAGTCGTCGATATCGGCCTTGTAGAAATTGATATAGGAACGGCTTGGCGTCGGGCCACGCTGACCTTGGTAGTGTGATCCGGTGCCTCGTGAGCCGTAGGGGTGCTGAGCCGGGGAACTCAGCTCGAAGAAGCAGATCTGCCCGATTTTCATGCCCGGCCATAATTTCACTGGCAACGTGCTGACATTCGAGAGTTCGAGGGTGATGTAGCCATCGAAGCCGGGGTCGATGAATCCTGCCGTGGAATGAGTGAGGATGCCCAAACGCCCCAACGAGCTTTTCCCCTCCAGGCGCGCCGCGATCGACGAGTCCAAGGTGATGCGTTCCCATGTCGAGCCTAGGGCGAATTCCCCCGGATGCAGAATCCACGGTTCGCCGGGGACCACTTCGAACTGTTCGGTCAACGCGCCCTGGTTCTCGGCCGGATCAACATAGGTGTAGGCATGGTTGTTGAACAGCCGGAAATATCGGTCGAGCCGCACGTCGATGGACGCGGGTTGTACCATCTGCGGGGTCCATGGGTCCAGGGCGATATGTCCTTTGGCTTGGGCGTCGAGAATATCGTGATCGGATAACAGCATGATGCTCCTTGGACTTATCGGCCTGATGCAGGGTTGCACCGGGCATACGATGCGTACCGGCACCCGGACGTTTCGTACGACTGATACTGGTGGAATCCAATACCGTCGACCATTCTAGTGTCTTTTGCCGCGTCGGGTCGCCGGCAGTCGTGTGTCGATACTCGGTATCCGCTAACCGTTCGTGTCGTCGCGAATCCGCGTCGTATGCGAACTGCGTGTGAGCCGCACACGAGCTGCATACGTTCCGTGACCCGTTCCGTGACCTGCTTCGGACTCGTGCCGTGACTCGTGCCGTGCCCTGCTTCGAACCGTCGATCCGGCATGAGTTCTGTGGCCGTGCCGAGCCGCGCGGCTCCCGGTCAAATTCTCAGAAATTTCTCAGATAACATGCGTCATTCCATCAGTAAGGGGTGCTTTACTCTTAACTATCAGCAAGAGCTGATCAGGAATCGCAACAGTTCCCGACAATTCAATCCTTTCTTCTTCTCTCCTTTCTTCCCCGGCGATCAACCTCGCCGGGGTTTCTCTTTTCTCGGTTGCCGGAATCTGGTAGCCTCAGCTTCAGATCTCGAAGGAGCGCCAATGAGCGAGAGTTTCCATAATCGAAGCGGGCGGCGGCACCGTGCCCAAACCGGCGGTGAGACCGGTAAGGGGCTGAGCGTCCTGGCCGGTGTATTAGGGCTGGCTTCGCTTGTCGCCGCAGTCGTCATGGTTGTTCATGCCATCGCACCTCATAAGTGGACGTTGCCGTCGACCTCGGTAATGATGGTTGTGGCTGTTCTTGCGGCGTTGACAGCCATCGTCCTCACGGTCATCGCACGGCGAAGGGCCAGAAGGTCAGGTGCGCGGAAGCGCCCGGGAACCATGGCCATCCTCACCGTGGTTCTCGCCGTCCTGTGCATGGTTCTGGGATTGTTGATCGCTCGAATGATTCCTGACGGTATCGTGAAGCCGGCGGTACGCGATGCGGCACCGGTCAGTAGCGCGCAGCAGATGAAGATGGGTGTTGAACAGGTCGGCGGGGTTTGTGCCGGCGGATGGCATGATGTGGACGCCAGCAGTTATCCGGGGGTGAACGAGATATCGCTGTGCGAGGATAACCGGATGGCATTCGTAACGTTCGATACCGCCGCGTCGGCGTCGATGGATCGTGGGTTCGTCAAATCGACGATCGCGCAGCAGTTGCAAAGTCACGCCTCTGATTCGCGCGCCAAGGGCGACTGGAGGATATTGAACGGCGGCCGCTGGATGGTGGTCGGCACACGTGATCCGATTCTCAAATTACAGAAATTGTGGGGCGGCAGCGTCGAATCGGTGAGCTGATTGGTGACGTATATTGTGAGTATGACTGAAGACCATATTGCTCTTGGACGTGAATCGACCGTCGTGCCGGGTAGATTCGGCGAGCCGCTTGCGGTAACGCATGCGCGATTCTCGCGTGGAGGCGGGAAGGCCGCCCCCACGCGCCCGCTGTTCCTATGTCTGCACGGATGGGGGTCCAACGAGGAAGATCTTGCAGGCATGATGCGATACGTGGCGCCATATAACGATTTCGCCTCGTTGCGTGCGCCCTTGGAGTTGCAGGCTCCGGGAACCGGCAATCTCGGACCCATTCCCGGGGCATACAGCTGGTTCCATGATAGCGTTCCGGTCGGCGCGGATCTGGATCGTGACATGTTCGCGGCGGCTTCGGCCATCGATGCCTGGGTCGCCAAGCATATCCCGACGCCACGGGACATTGTACCCATCGGATTCTCCCAGGGGGCCGCGCTCGCCGTTCACCTGTTGCGCCTTCACCCTGAACGGTATCGTGCGGTGATCTCGCTGTCGGGATTCATGGCGCCGGGACAGGTTGAAGGTTGCGCGCCCGCCGACGAGCGTCTAGCCGATTTAGAGATTCCGGTGTTCTACGGATATGGCGATCTGGACACGGTGATACCGAAATACGAGGCCTATGCCTTCGCCGCCTGGCTGGAGGAACACACGTGGCTGAAGTCACGGCATTATCGCGGTCTCGATCATGCCGTGAACATGGAGGAGTTCGGTGACGTTCGGCAGTGGCTGGTGTTGCAGGACATATCCTCCGGAATGCTGTGATATCGTGCCTGTGCCTGTGGTAGCCGTGATCGCGATCCGCTGCGACTCGCTACAATCCGCTGTCGGCATCCACCTGCATCACGTAGACGTTGCGCCGCAGCTGACGAGCCTGCGCACGGGTGATCTCGCTGTTCTCGAGCATGTCCTGGATGATGTTGAGCTCTATGGCGTAGCTCTCGTGCTTGACCTCATCCATCTGGCGCCGGGTGGTGCCGCTGACGAGTTTGGGCCGAGAACGCATGGCCGCCTCGGCGCGACGATAATCGAGGATCAACGCGGAGCAATATTCGGTGTTATAGGTGGAGCGTCCCATCTCCTCGTACAGCCTGTCGATGACGTGTTCGAACGCTTGGGTTTGCACGTCACGGATGTATGAGGAAAGCTCGTTTTCGTTGAGCAGCGGTGCGGTACGCAGGAATTTGCCGCTCGCCCGGCGGGTGAGGAGCAGGGCGCGACGTTGCAGTGCGCGGAAACGGCCGCGTATCTGAGAGACGGTTTGTCCCGAGGACGTCGGTTTGGCGATATGTCTCAACGTGTTCATGATCTGGTCGAGCATGCGTTCGCACGCCTCGATCTGCATCTCCTGCTCGTGCGGATCCATGTCGGTGGCGAGTTTGGTCGACTCGAGTCGCTGCTTGATATAGTCTTTTTCCCAGTGCAGTGCGTCGATCTGCAGATCTTCCATGGCGTGGGGTTCCATCTGCCCCGACCGCTGCTTGAGTCTGGTGATGCGCTTCGTGTAGGAATCGATGACGTATAGCACGGCCCTGCGGTTTTCATCCGTTGCCCGGTTCGACAGTTCCTCGACCGTTCTGCGCACCAAGGAGATGGTGATGTCGATCAGCTCGGTCGAACGATCGTCCTCCTGATTCGGAGCCAGCAGCGGCAACATGAAATTCGCCAGTAACAACGTCACGATGATCGTCCCCGACGCGACGAAGATGAGTTCGTCGCGAAGCGGGAACGAAGCGCCGGAACTGACGAAGTAAGGGATGGTGAACATCAATGACAGGGTGATGGTCCCCTTTGGTCCACCAAATGTCATAACCGCCGCCGAGCGCCAGCGGCGCGCGGTCATAGGCCGCCTGCGGCCCGTGCGCCGATCCCGGGTGATCGCCAAAACCGCCGCCATCCAAATGAACCGCAATCCGATGACGATCAGACAGGTCAAAGCGATGATTTCAATAAGCACCGCGTGACTGATGGCGGAGTGCGACCAGGTCGTCGTCAGGGCCTCAGGTAGCTGCATGCCCAATAATATGAACACCGCGCCGTTGAGACTGAAGGAGAGCACGGACCAGACGCTGCTGGAGACGATATTGGTCCGTGAGACGTTGGGCCCGACTCCGGTTCGATCGAATCTGATAACAAGCCCTGCGGCGACCACGGCCAACACGCCTGAAACATGGGCTATTTCATCGGCGGTGAGATAAATGAGAAATGGCAGGAACAGCTCCATCAGTATTCTCGTCGTCGTGGTTTCCCAGCCAAAGGAACGCAGCGTCTCAAAGATGATATTGGCGAGTATGCCGATGATGAGCCCGAAGGCCATGCCACCGATGAAAGAAACCATGAATTCGCCGGCGGCATGTTGCAGCGAGAAGGTACCGGTCACCGCCGCGAGAATGGAAAATTGGAATCCGACGACGCCGGACGCGTCATTGAACAGCGATTCGCCCTCGAGCACGCTGCGTTGACGCTCCGTTATGGAAGCCTCGTGCCCTATCGAGGACACCGCGACGGCATCGGTCGGCCCCAGCGCCGCACCGAGGGCGAACGCCGCCGCCAGCGGGATGATGGGCCAGGCGGAATGCAGCACCAGCCCGATGCCGACCATCGTCATCAGGGCCAGCCCTATGGCCAGTGACAACGAGACCTTCAGCGTCTTCGCCAGCGCCTGCTTATCGATGGTATGCGCTTCGAAATATAGCAGAGGCGCGATGAACAGCACCATGAACAGGCCCGGCTCCAACTGCACTGTCGGGAAGAAGGGAAGCAGCGTGACGATCGCGCCGAGTGCGATTTGGACCAATGGCGTCGAGATCTTTGGAATGAACCGACTGAGAAAGGAAGAGAGCACCACGGCGGCGAGCACCGCCAGAATCAGCGTAAATGCGTCCACTGCCACTCCCTTGTTCTAGTTTTGTCGCCCGGTCTCGGCTTTCAGTATAAGGTGGGGGTCATGACGCGAGGCCGGCATAATGCGTCAAGCGCATAAACTGGCCATATGCAATATCGACGATATCTCGATCCGATGCGTGAGGCACTGCAGTTGGCGCGACAGGCGGCCGCTGATGGCGAAGTGCCGGTCGGGGCCGTGGTAGTGGATGCGGATGGGACGGTCATCGGTCGGGGATATAACCGCAGAGAGCGGTTGGGTGATCCGCTGGCCCATGCCGAAATCGAGGCGTTGCGACAGGCGGCATCAACACGGGGTGCCGCCCGGCGTGATTCGTCGGGTTGTCGGGTGGCCCACCACTCGGCGTGGAATCTTGCCGACTGCACGCTGGTGGTTACGCTCGAACCCTGCCCAATGTGTGCGGGGGCGGCAATGCAGTCTCATATCGGTACGATCGTTTTCGGCGCATGGGATGCCAAACTCGGCGCCTGTGGGTCGGTGTGGGATATTGCGCGGGATCCGCATGTCGGGGACCGGGCCGAGGTGTTCGGTGGCGTGTCGGAACGTGAGTGCGTCGCCGTGCTATCCGCATTCTTCGAGCGGCGTCGCCAACCGGCTCGGTGACGCATTTATTGCCGCGAATCGAAACGCGCCGCGGGCTGATCAAGAAATGGCCCAGCGCATATCATGTGCTGAAGGCAGTGCCGCGTTCACGACGACTACGGGGTTGTCGGTGGCGTGGATGGCATCACTTGAACGATGAGGTATTTGGGAGTTGGTATGACATATTGTGAAATTATGCACGGCGCCACCGCTGGCGGCCTTGAGCTAACCGGCGTGTATATGGAGAATCGCACGGCGTCCGTTGGATTCGGGCTGGTCTCGGCGGCGCATGGATTGCCGCATGTCGTCCACTGGGGCAGACCGCTGGCCGATCCGAAGACGGTATTGGACGAATACGACGCGTTGTGCCCTCAACGAGTGTCGGGGGCTCTCGATGACACGCCCTGGCCCAGCCTGCTCCCCACGCAGTCCGAGGGGTGGATCGGCGCCACGCGGCTGGTGGTCCGTCGCTCCGGAGCGGAGCTGTTCTGCCATTTCGATGTCACCGCCGTGAAGGTTGAGGAGAACCCATGCGTCTGCGTCATCGCTGCCCGCGACGCGGAACAGGGCGTCGGCATGCGATTGCTGATTGAACTTGATCGCAGCGGTCTGGTTCGGCAGCGTGCCAGCATATGCAATATCGGCGACGGTGCGTTGGAGGTGGATAAGGTCGAGCTGGGGTTCGCCTTGCCTGCCCAGGCCACCGAATTGCTGACCATGACGGGACATCATCTGCGGGAACGTTCCCCGCAACGGCAGCCGTTGACCGTCGGCAGATTCGAGAAACCGTCCCTTACCGGGCGTCCGGATTTCGACGCCTCGCTGCTGATGTGCGCCGGCGAACCCGGGTTCGGATTCGAGCATGGCGAGGTGTACGCGGTGCATGTTGGTTGGAGCGGCAACAGCATGTTGGCCGCCGAACGATTGGCGTATACGCAGGCGGTGATAGGCGGTGGCGAGGTTTTGTTCGGTGGCGAGGTGACGTTGCCGCCTTCACCGGATCGTTCCTTGGCCGAGGACGTCGACATCGAACAGATGGAGAACGTAGAGGATGAAGACGGCGTCTATACCTCGCCGTGGGTCTACGGCGCCTATGGGGATGGCCTGAACGCCGTCGCTGCGCAATTCCACGGCTTCGTGCGTTCCAAACATCCACGGTTGGCGAGTAAGCCGAGGCCGGTACTGCTGAACACATGGGAGGCGGTGTATTTCCATCATGATTACGACACGTTGGCAGCGCTCGCGGATCGCGCGGCCCGAGAAGGCGTCGAACGCTTCGTGGTCGATGACGGATGGTTCGGCTCGCGTCGTGATGATCGTTCGGGGCTCGGCGACTGGTGGATCTCACAGGATGTCTGGCCGGACGGGCCCAGGAGCCTGCACGCTCTGGCCGATCATGTGCACGGCTTGGGCATGGAATTCGGCCTATGGTTCGAGCCCGAGATGGTGAATCTTGATTCCGAGATGGCCCGCAGGCATCCGGATTGGGTGCTGCGCCCCACGCCTCTGCGGTTGCCGATGCAGGGACGTTCACAACAGGTCCTGGACTTGACCAATCCACAGGCGTATGACGCCATCTTGACCGCCATGAACTCGTTGATAGCCCGGTTGGGCATCGACTACATCAAATGGGATCACAACAAGATGGTGACCGAAGCGGTGTCGCCCCGGTCGGGCCGGCCGGCCGTCCACGAACAGACCAGGGCGGTGTATCGTCTGTTTCGCGCGCTGAAAACCGAGCATCCGGGACTGGAGATCGAAAGTTGCGCTTCCGGCGGCGGTCGCGTCGATCTAGGCATTCTTCAGTTGGCTGACCGCATCTGGGTATCCGATTGCGTCGATCCCGTGGAACGCGCCGATATTCAGCGGTACACCTCGCTGTTGGTGCCGCCCGAGATGATGGGTGAACATATCGGTGCCAGCCCCGCTCATGCGACGCAACGCGCGACCAGCCAGGAGATGCGCATGGCCTTGGCGTTCTTTGGTCATATGGGCATCGAATGGAACCTGCTCAAGGAATCCGATGCCGCCATTGCCATGCTCGGCCGCTGGGTGTCCGCGTATAAGCAGAATCGTGGGGATTTCGCCGGCGGTACCGCGGTGCATGCCGACAGCGCCGACGCGGCGGTCCGTCTCGATGGCGTCGTCGCCGCGAATGGTCGTCGCGCCGTGTACAGGTTCGTACAGCTGACCAGTTCTCAGACCTACCCTGCGGCACCAGTGCGTCTACCGGGCCTCGACCCTGCGGCGCGGTACCGGGTGCGTCCGCTTGATGTCAGTCTCGATGCCGCCGCTGACGGCATCGTCGCAGGGCAGAGTCCGTTGGGTTGGTGGAGCGCCCGCGGTGTAGTGCTCTCAGGGGTCGCGCTCGAGACCTACGGGATTCGCCCGCCGTGTCTGCATGTCGCGCAGGCGGTGCTCTTCGAAGCGGTTCGTGTCGGTGATCCAGTAGTTGAGAGGGCCAGCTGACGAGTGGGCTTTCAGCATGAAATGCTTCGGAGAAAATCGAAGGGTTCAGAGAAGGTTCAGAGAAGGCTCAGAGAAGATAATGGGCGATCGCATTGGCTGCGGCCGCTTTCGCCCAATAGTCCCATGAAAAATCGAGAATGGTGAAGTCAACCTTCGAGGCACGGCTCGGACGCAATGAGTTGATGGCGCTGCGAATGGATTCGGTGTTGAGTCGGGCCAGGAACGACGATTCGCCGTTGATGAACACCTGCTGTGGCATGGCGAAATTCTCGACGGTGGCAATCAGCGTGCCGAGTCTGAAACAGGTCGTATCGGCTAGAGATTGCGCCTGCGCCTTGCCGGCCCGGGCATCCGTGGCGAAGTCCTCAAAGCTCATCGCCTTGCCCATCGCGGCCGAATATTCTTCTGCCAGCGAGGCGTTGGTCAGGCATTGAGCGCAGCCGACATGACCGGCGAAACATCGCGGCCCATGGTTGTCCACAAGGGCGTGTCCGATCAAACCATAACTCTTGTCCGGATAGTCCACCGGCTCCCCCTGCTCGCTCAAGGCGTATCCGACTCCGGCGCCTATGGTGAGCAACGCGAATCGTGGTATTCCCACACCGGCGCCGAACCAGCTCTCGAACAGCAGCAGTGCATCCAGATCATTCGCGACGACTACGGGAATGGCGCATGCCTTCTGGAGCATCGCCGCCAGAGGCACGGTGTCATCCCAATGCAGGAAGGGAGCATAGGTGATATCGCGATCGTCGAACGGATGGCCACCGACGCTGACGCCGACCAGAGACGGTGATGGCTTGATATTGGCGGACAGCTCTTCGACGATGGCCGCAATCTGACGCACGACCGCGGCAGGGTCGGTCGAAGCCAGCGACTCATTGCGACATTCGCTGAGCTCTCGGCACAGTGCGTCTACGACGATGACGCTGAGCGCGGTCCCGTGCAGATTGACGCCGACGAATGAGCGCTGTTGCCCCCTAAGGCGCATGGAGGTGCGTGGCCTGCCACGGCGGTTCGTGCGATCCTTCGCGATGAATCCGAGCGGCAATGGTCCTTCATCATCATGATCGGTAGGAACCTCTTCGATCACCTTCGCATAGATGAGATCACTGGTGATTCGCGACAGCGCGCCCTGGGAGAGTCCGATGATCTGCGCGAGCGCCGTCCGGGATATCGGGCCGTACTGCGCCACCGCCTGAGCGACGCGATGGGTGAATTCGGATCCTTCAAACCAGTGATCCGGAGTGCTGGCAGTGCTCATGGCTCCCCTTCGGTGATTTTCTTGCTTTCATTATACAAATCATGAATTATTTCTTGCCGCTGGCTGGCACCGGACCAGCAGTGGGAATAAAAGTGCCGACTGCGTATCGTTGGAGCCGTTTGAAGCTACGGCATGGCCGCCGTGGGGTGTGACACGGAATGTGACACGGAATGTTGTGAGAAGGAGTCAAGAGATGCAAGGAACGCAGCTGCGCCGGGTGTTGGCCTCGGAGCGCGACAGATGGAGAAGGGCGATTGCGGTCGTGTGCGCGCTCGCGCTTGGGCTCGGTCTCTCCGGGTGCTCGTCCACGGGCTCCCAGGTGGTGACGCTGGACTTCTTCCAGTTCAAATCGGAAGCGGCCGATCAGTTCAAATCCATGGCCGCCGAGTTTGAACGGGAGAATCCCGATATCCGGGTGAACATCAACAACTCGGCCAATGCACAGACCGATCTGCGCACCAGATTGGTCAAGAACCGGGTCCCGGACGTGCTCACGATCAACGGAGACATCAATTATGGGCAGTTTGCCGCCTCGGGGGTATTCCACGATTTCACGAGCGATCCGCTGGTGAAGAACCTCAACTCTGGCATGGTGAAGATCGCGAAGAATCTGGTGCAGACCACCGATCCACGGGCCAAGCGCTTGTACGGGCTGCCTTTCGCGGGCAACGCATCGGGGTATATCTATAACAAGGCGTTGTGGCGCAAGGCCGGATTGGACCCGAACAACCCTCCCAAGACTTGGTCCGCCTTCCTCGAGGTTCTTCAGACGTTTGAGCGCAAGGGCATTAATCCGGTGCAGGGCACGGTCGCGGACTCCTGGACCACGCAGGCCCCGCTTGCCTCTCTGGCGGGAACTCTGGTTCCCGAAAGCAAGTACACCGATCTGAAAACGGGGAAGGCCACGTTCAAGGAACTGTGGACGCAGGTGGCGACCAAGGAGGCGAAACTCTTCACATACTCGAAAAGCGATCTCGGCGTGACCTATCAGCAAGGAACGCAGAATTTCGCGAAGGGCGAGTCGGCGATCATCCCATTGGGAACGTATGCCATTCCGCAGATAACCCTGATCAACCCGCATATGGATCTCGGTTTTGCGCAGATGCCCGCCAGCGATGACGCATCCAAGCAGATACTCACGGCGGGAGATGACGTCATCCTCACGATGGGAGCCAAAACAAAGCATCCCAAGGAGGCCATGCGGTTTATCAAGTTCCTGATGCAGGAGAAGCAGCTCAAGGCGTACGCCGATGCGCAGTCCGCCATCACGCCTTCCCGGGAAACCTATTTTGGAAACAAAGCGCTGCAGGGGATTCGTCCGTTCTTCGTCAGTAACCGGCTTGCCGATTTCTGCGATCATTACATTCCGGCTTCCATCAACATCGGCGGATATCTGCAGACCCTGGTGACCACCGGCAATGTCAACCAATTCACGGCATCCATGCAGGGCGAGTGGGACAAGGTCCAGGCCAGGACGTTCGAGTAAGCGGAGGAGAAGCAAATGTCATATACAACCATGGCGAATAGCGGCGCGCCGCAGCGCGAACCGCAGCCGAAGAAACGTAGGATTTCCGCATTTTCCGATCGGAAGGTGGATCGTGCCTACTATTGGATGGCCGTTCCTGCGGCGGTCGTGTTTTCGATATTCCTATATGTCCCTTTCATTCAGGGCATCGCCTATTCCTTCACCAATTCGCAAGGTTACGGCAACTTCAAATGGATAGGCTTCAAAAACTATGTCGCGTTGTTCGGCGACAGCCGCGTCGGGCATGCGTATCTGTTTACGTTCTTCATTGCGGTTCTCATCACCGTGCTGATCAATGTCATCGCGATGTTTCTGGCCGTGGCGCTCAACGGTAGAATCGCCTTCAAAAACGGCTTCCGCGCGATCTACTTCATCCCCTATACGCTGGGCGTGCTGGTCATCGGCTACGTATTCAAATACATCTTCATGTCCCCGCTGCCTGCGCTGGGCAAGGCGCTCCATATCGGTTGGCTGTCGGATTCGCTGCTCACGAGTCAGCAGTATTCGTGGGTCCCGATCGTGTTCCTCGCGGTGTGGCAGGGCGTCGCCTATTCCGTGTTGATTTATCTGGCCGGCCTGCAGACGATCGACTCGGAGATCTACGAGGCCGCGGCCATCGACGGCGTGAACGCCTGGCAGAATTTCTGGAAGATCACGTTCCCCCTGATCGGTCCGTTCTTCACCATCAATCTCGTCCTGTCCATGAAGAATGCTCTGGGAACCTTCGATCAGGTCGTCGCGTTGACGGACGGCGGGCCGGATTCCGCCACCGAGACCGTGACCTATCTCATCTGGAAGGGGGGATTGACCGGCGGCGAGTATGCCTATCAGACGGCGAATGCGGTGCTGTTCTTCGTCGTGCTGGCCGCCATCGCGTTCATCCAGCTCAAGTTCTTCGGCGACCGGGAAAAGGTCTGAGGAAAGGTATCTACCATGACTACTGCAACTTCCACCATGCCGTCACACGACGCAACGACCGAGAGATATCGATATCGTAAGGACCATGCCGTCAATTGGTGGCTGACGGCCGTGATCGCCGTCTTCTCGCTGACCATCCTGGTTCCCCTGTATTTCACCGTCATCACGGCGTTGAAGACGCCTGCCGATGCGGGTTCCTTCAGCCTGCCGACGTCGTGGCAATGGCATAATTTCATTGATGCCGCGAATAAGGTGAATTATCCGAAGGCTGCGTTGAATTCGGCCATCATCACGGTGCTTGCGGTCGCGTTGACATTGCTGACGAATACCTTCGTGGCCTATGCTGTCGCCCGCAATATGGATAAGATTTTCTTCAGGCTGCTGTACTACTTCTTCATCGCCGCCATGTTCGTCCCGTTCCCGGTGGTGATGCTGCCGTTGGCTAAGGAGATGGGTTCTTGGCATCTGGACAATCAGGTCGGTCTGGTGTTGCTGTACGTGGTGCTGGGGTTGGGCACGAATCTCTTCATCGCCACAGGCTTTATCCGCTCTATCCCGATTTCGTTGGAGGAGGCGGCTCGCATCGATGGGGCGAGTACGTGGCGCATTTTCTGGAAGATCATTTTCCCGTTGATGGGGCCCATCAACGCCACCATCGCCATTCTGACGGCATTGTGGGCGTGGAACGACTTCCTCATGCCGCTTATCGTGCTTACCGATCAGACGAATCAGACGATTCCGCTGGCGCAGTACGTGTTCAGTTCGCAGTTCGCCACGAATTATCCTATGGCGTTCTCGAGCTATCTCATGGCCATGGCTCCGATTCTCATCGTCTATATCTTCGCGCAGAAGTGGATCGTCGGCGGCGTCATGCGCGGCGCCGTCAAATAGGCACGGCATTACATTGCGGTATTCGAATTTAAAGTGTGGCGCACGAAGCTCGCTATAGGAGCGGCCGCGTTCGCCGAGAAAGGGAACGGCACATCGCCATGGTCACTTCGCAACGAGTAGCTATCGATAGTAGTATTCGCACCAATGGTGCAACACCCAACCCGTGGTGGGTCAACGCGGTGGTGTATCAGATCTATCCGCGCAGCTTCCAGGATTCCAACGGTGACGGTTTCGGCGATCTGCCGGGCATCGAGTCCCGGCTTGACTATCTGGCCGATCTGGGCGTGGACGTGCTGTGGCTCAGCCCCGTGTACCGCTCGCCGCAGGATGATAACGGCTACGATATCTCCGACTATCGGGATGTCGATCCGATGTTCGGCACCCTCGAGGACATGGATCGGCTGATTCTGGCGGCTCATGAGCGTGGCATCAAGATCGTGATGGACCTGGTGGTCAACCACACCTCCGACGAGCACGCCTGGTTCCAGGCCTCGCGCGACCGCAACGACCCGCATGCCGACTGGTACTGGTGGCGTCAGGCTAGGCCCGGGTACACCCCCGGTGAGCCGGGAGCGGAGCCCAACCGCTGGGGATCATACTTCGGCGGCTCCGCCTGGCAGTATGACGCGCGGCGTGGCGAATACTATTTCCATCAGTTCTCGAAGAAACAGCCCGATCTGAACTGGGAGAATCCACAGGTGCGCCGTGCCGTCTATGCCATGATGAATTGGTGGATGGACCGTGGCATCGATGGTTTCCGGATGGACGTCATCGTGCTGATCTCTAAGTTCCTCGATGCTCAGGGACGACTGCCTGGTGAGGCGGGTTCCGAGCTTGCCGATGGGCCGGTGCTGGAAGATGGGTACAGCTCGCCGCAGCCATTCTGCGCGGACGGGCCGCGCCTCGACGAATATCTGCAGGAGATGCGGCAGGCCGTATTCGCCGGACGGCAGGGCTATCTCACCGTTGGCGAGGCGCCGGGGCTGAGCGATGCCCGCGACGCCGCGATCACCGACCCCGCTCATCGCGAACTCGATATGCTGTTCCTTTTCGATCACGTCGGGATCGATCAGCGTGGCGGTAAGTGGGATCCAGTTGCCTTCGAGCCGGCGAAGCTGCGCGAGGTCATGATGCGCCAGCAGGCGGCGGTACGTCAGGCGGGGTGGGCAAGCCTGTACCTTGACAACCATGATCAGCCGCGCATCGTTTCGCGTTGGGGGGATACGTCCAGCGAACTCATGCGTTCACGATCGGCGAAGGCGTTGGCGCTGATGCTGCACATGCATCGCGGAACCCCGTATATCTATCAAGGCGAGGAACTGGGCATGACGAATGCCGGTTTTACGGAGTTGAGCCAGTACCGAGACCTGGAATCCATCAATATGTATCATCAGCTGGTCGATGAGGCCAAGGTGCAGACCAAGGAGTCCATGCTGCACGCCATCGCGCTGATGGGACGTGATAATGCCCGTACGCCGATGCAGTGGGACGGCTCGCGATTCGCGGGGTTCACCGCGCCCGATGCACCGAAGGAACCGTGGATCGGGGTCAATCCCAACCATGTGGATATCAACGCCGCGGCAGAATTCGATGATCCGGATTCCGTGTATGCGTTTTACAGGCGCTTGATCGCGTTACGCCATTCCTCCGCCGTGGTGGCCGCAGGGACATGGGATGCGATCGATACCTCGGATGAGGCGGTATACGCGTTCACTCGAACGCTTAAGCGACAATCGAGCGGTCTCGCCCAGCTCATCGTGGTCGCGAATCTGACCTCGCGCACCGTGGACATCCCGGACCAGAGTCGGGCATTGCTGCGGCGGGCGGCGGGCGGCGGAGAGCATACGGCCAGCGGCGAACGAGAGTCCGCGGACATACTCATCAGCACGCTGAGCGATGCGCAGACCGACGCGTCGATTCATGACGGCATCCTGATGCCTTGGGAGGCTTTTGTCTGTCGACTTGGCTGATCGGTGATGCGTTCCCGCTCTTCCCAGAGGCTGAAAAGTATGCTATAGATGGGGAAGGCGCGGGTAGCATGGCGGGAAGCTCTCGGTTCCATGCATTCGTCGGAATGAGGAACGCATGGCAAAGCTGATTATCGTATCCAACAGGTTGCCGTTCTCCGTATCGCGTACCGAGGACGGCGGCTACGACATACGGCAGAACGTGGGTGGCCTGGCCACGGCAATAGGCCCTTATCATGCCTCACACCGTAATTGTGCATGGGTCGGTTGGAGCGGCGAGAACCGTGAGGAGTATTCCGGCGAGCAGCTCGAGGCCGTCCGCGAGGCGTATGCCCGGGAGCGGTGCTCGGCCCTGTTCCTCAGTGCCGAGCAGGTGAAGGGGTTCTATTCTGGTTTCTCGAATGACACGTTATGGCCGTTGTTCCATGACTTCTCGCATGAGGCGGTGTTCAAACCCGAGACCTGGGACATGTATCAGGAGGTCAACAGGATATTTGCCGATGCGGTGGCGCCGATGACGGAACCCGGCGACACCGTGTGGATTCAGGACTATCACCTGATGCTGTTACCGCAGCTGTTGCGAGAACGTTGCGTCGGTGTGGCCGTTGGCTGGTTCCTGCATGTGCCATTCCCGAGTCCCGAGATATTCCGCGCGCTGCCGTGGAGTCGCGAGATTCTCACCGGGGTGCTCGGCGCTGATTTGCTTGGCTTCCACACCGTAGATTTCGCCGCCAACTTCACATCCTGTGTCAGGACCCTGCTGGATCTGAATGCCGATGACACCGGTCGAATCCTCACTCGTGATGGGCATACGGCCACCGTGGATGCCTTCCCCATCGGCATCGACTACAACCTGTATCGGCGGACGGCGCGGTCCAACCTTGCCCAGGCGATGCGCCGGGGCATCGAGGAGATCAGCGGGAAACGGCCCGGACTCAGATACTCCAGCTCACTCAGCGCCGAGGGGTCCGCCGCTCAGGAGGCTAGTGTGACCAGTGGAAACTGGTGGAGCCACCATGCGCACGAGGAACTCCCTGAGCTCACCTTGGCTCAATCCGCGGCGGGACACAAGCAGACCAAACCCAATAAGATCGTTGTGTCGGTGGACCGGCTGGACTACACCAAGGGGCTGCCGGAACGGCTGCGCGCCTTCGATCGCATGCTGGAACGATATCCGGAATGGACTGGTCACGTCACGTATTATCTCCTCGCCACTCCTTCGCGACAAAGCGTTCGGACCTATCAGCGACTCAAGGACCAGGTCGATCAGCTTGTGGGAGAGATCAACGGCAAATATTCGCTGTTGGCGTGGACTCCAATCCATTACATCACGCGCTCCTTGCCGATTAAACCGGTTTGCGGCATCTATGCGGCGGGTGACGTGGCGTTGGTGACGCCATTGCGTGATGGGATGAATCTCGTGGCGAAGGAGTACCTCGCATGTCACGACAATCGCGACGGCGCCCTGGTGCTTTCGGATATGTGCGGCGCTGCCGATGAGTTGACCGAGGCGTTCATCGTCAACCCCTACGACATCGATATGACCTGCGAGGCGTTGCATCAGGCGCTTGAGATAGCTCCGCAGGAAGCGCGGCGACGCAATGCTGCCATGCAGAATCGGCTGAAGGCAAACACCGCCGGCGTGTGGTGCGCCAGCTTTCTGGATGCGATTCATCAGGTGTCGGACATCTCTTTGGCGGACCGGCGGCTCCGTACCGATCAGCGTTCCCGGATGCTGCGGCAATGGGATGAGGCGGACCGGCGGCTGGTGCTATGTGATTACGACGGAACGCTCACCCCCTTGATGCGCCATCCCCAGGCGGCAAGACCCACCCGCCATCTGCGTGACCTTATCGCGCGGGTCGCGACCTTGCCCGGTGTGGATTTCGCGATCGTCTCCGGGCGTGGCCGTGAGGTCATGAACGAGTGGTTCGGGTCGTTGCCAATCCGTCTGATAGCCGAGCATGGTGCGTGGCAGAGCATGTCTGGAGATGCCGATCGTGTATGGGACCGGGCCGAGCACCTTCCCAATGCGGGCTCCTGGCAGCCCGAGGTGTTGGCGATCATGCAGCGGGCCGTGCAACGGGTCCCCCGATCCATGATCGAACGCAAGACCGATGTCGTCACGTGGCATTACCGCAACAGCGACCAGCGTGTGGCCATGAAGGAACGTGCCGAACTGCTCAGCGCCCTGCATCGGATCTGCGGCCGGTACGCCCTGACGGTTATCGAGAACGCCAAGGTCATCGAGGTCTGTCCGGTGGCGATAAGCAAGGGGCGTGCCATCGAGCCGCTGGTATCAAGCGGCGAGTACGGCTTTATGCTGGCCGCTGGCGATGACGCCACTGATGAGACGATGTTCGCGGCCATGCCGGAGAATTCCTGGACGCTCAAGGTCGGAGCGGGGCAGACCAAGGCCCACGCGCGAATCCTGAATCCCGCGCAGCTGCATCGATTATTCGGATTGTTCGTCGGGGAATCACAGGATTCTCGGTAGCGGGTCTCGGTGGCGGGCATTCGTACGGCGCCGTCGTGAATTCGATCAGACGCCGGTTCCCCGGTTCGCAATGCCAATGGGCGACGCGACATGGGGTTTCGGCAGGCGGACGGCCATGCCGGTGCCGGCGAGGATATGAGTGATAATGCTGCCATGGATAACCAAGAAGTGCAGCGGTGCCTCTCCCGTGACCATGCCGAGGAACTCAAAGCGGCCGCACGACGACTCGACGGCACCATACGCCATACGCAGGTGATCGAGTCGACCGCGCTCGGTGAGCTGACCGGTTATCGGGTTCTGCTCAAGCCGGAGAATCTTCAGGTGACCGGATCCTTTAAGATCCGGGGCGCGTACAACAAGATCGCATCGTTATCCGACGGGGAAGTGTCTCGTGGCCTGGTGACGGCTTCGGCCGGCAATCATGCGCAGGGCGTCGCCTATGCGGCGCGGGAGCGTGGCGCGAGAGCGGTGATCGTCATGCCGCAGCGTACCCCGCCGTTGAAAGTCGATGCGACTAGGGCGTACGGCGCGGAGGTGGTGTTGCACGGCGAGGTGTTCGACGACGCCGCCGCGTATGCGTCGACCCTGTGCGAGCGGGACCACCTGATCTATGTGCCGCCTTTCGACGACTACGAGGTGCTGTGCGGGCAGGGGACGATCGGCCTGGAGATTCTCGATGATGTTCCCGATGTGACGGATGTCGTGGTGCCATTGGGCGGTGGCGGATTGGGGGCGGGCATAGCGCTCGCCATCAAGACGTTCAAGCCTCAGGTTCGTGTGATCGGCGCCATTCCTGAAGGTTCCCCCGCATTTCGGGATTCGTTCGCCGCGGGTTATGTCGTGCCTGCCGGCAAGGTGGCGACTTCAGCCGAAGGCGTCGCGGTGAAACGACCCGGCGACCTGACCTTCGCCGTATTGCGTGAGTTTCTCGATGATCTCGTTACGGTGACGGAACGGGATATCAACGAGATGATTCTGCTGATGCTGGAGAAGCACAAGTTGGTGGTCGAAGGCGCGGGCGCCGTCTCTTTGGCCGCATTGGAGCATCTGAATCTGAGGTCTCGCGTCTTCG
Organism: uncultured Bifidobacterium sp.; assembly: GCA_937874315.1. Lineage (GTDB taxonomy): Bacteria > Actinomycetota > Actinomycetes > Actinomycetales > Bifidobacteriaceae > Bifidobacterium. The sequence goes on from CALNAE010000074.1 coordinate 18,004, forward strand.
CGGCGGCGCAGGGCCCGCATGTGGTGGTGCCGATCATCTCGGGGGGCAATATCGACACCGTGACGATGGGTGCGGTGATTCAAAAGGGCATGATTTCACGTGGTCGTATCATGAATTTCGAGGTCGAGCTGCCGGATGTTCCCGGACAACTCGTCAAGGTCGCCACGGTACTCGCCGATGCGCGGGCCAATGTCATCGAACTCGACCATGATCAGTTCAAGGCGTCAAGCCATTACGGCAATGCGGTTGCATTGGGGGTGACGGTCGAAACCAATGGACCGGACCACATCGATCATATTCTTGCAGCGTTACGGGATGCCGGTTTCCGGCCGCGGCGCATCTATTGATCGGCACGTCCTAGGCACGTGCGTCGATCGAACGGACGACACGTACTGTTTGAGGCGCGCCGGGTCGTCGCAAAGCATGCCGGTCGGTTCGTCACATGCCCGCCGACAAGGGTGACCGCGCCGCGGGCCAATGCCGTGTTGGCGTTCTTTGCCGTGGCTACCTATCGATAACGTCTGATGGTTGTATCCACCAATTCCGGCAACGCCGTCGCGATATCCTCATGGATGCGGCGCGTCGCCAATCGGTCATATTGCGTAGCTCCCATGTTCATGATGGTGATGGGCACGCCGTCCTGCGCCGCGGCCGGGACCAACGAGGCGGCGGGGAACACTTCGAGCGTCGACCCGATAACCCAGAATTCGTCGGCCTTGGCGATCTTCCTCATCGAGGTCTCTATCGCGCCTTCGGGCAGCATCTCACCGAAATAGACCACATCGGTTTTCAGTATGCCGTTGCAAACCATATTGCCTTGATATGGCAGTCGGCGATGGCAGTGCGGATCGGGTTCGACGTCGAGACGATCCATGATCTGCGCCGTTTCGTACTGTGCATGACAGCGCATGCAATGGGACGTGCCGATGGTTCCATGCAGATTGATGATGGTCGCCGACGTGTTGCCCGCCTTCTCGTGGAGGGCGTCGAAGTTCTGCGTGGCCAGCAGATTGAGCATGCCCGCCCGTTCGAGTTTGGCGAGGGCCTTGTGCGCCGAGCCCGGTTCGGCATTCCACACCGGGGACTCTTGCTGCCAGCGCCATGAGTATTCGCGCTGTTTAGTGTCGGAAAGATAGGCATCGATGTCATAGACCTTCATCTGATCGGGATGTTTGGTCCAGACGCCATCGGGGCCGCGAAAATCTGGAATCCCAGCCGAGGTGGATATGCCTGCTCCGGTAAGTACCGCAACTGTATGTGCCATGACTATAGGTATAGCGCACTTGATGAAGGCGCGGCGCCTCGATGTGCGATCTGCCATATCGTTATCGTTACCGTTACCGTTGTGCTTCGTACGATCGTTTGCATTCTCGCGCAGGCCGTCATGATGATGTCGAGTGGAGGCGAGGTTGTCACACGTAGGCGCGGAATACGCGAGGGCGCGGGGCGTCAGCATTGGCCGGGCTCGTGCGGCGAAATTCGCGACACGCCGTGGGGAATGAATATCGGTGGTACAGGCGGACATGGGAAACGGCGATAAACTGGTATCGGACGGTTTGTTGGTTAGAATCGACACGCCGTGGGAACCGCGTGATTGCAGCGATTCCCATCTTTTCGTGCCCATATGATTTGCACAATACCGCCAATGCGTGTAAGTTTATCTCTTGCTGCTCAACACGGCGGCTTCCTCCTGATGAAGGATGTAGCTTGTTGGTGTGGTGGTGGTTTGAGAACTCAAGAGCGTATTTGTACTACTTTTTATAGTCAATAATATGATTGCCAGTCCGATGCCTGCCTTGCGCGTGTTTCGTGTGGGGTGCCCTGGGGGGCTTGAATGGTGTCGGGGTTTTTGTGTGGATCGTTTTCCTTATAAACGATCTCGTCAATGAATGAAATATGAGAGCCTTTTGATAGGCCTTCCGTTTTTTTGTGGAGGGTTCGATTCTGGCTCAGGATGAACGCTGGCGGCGTGCTTAACACATGCAAGTCGAACGGGATCCGAGGCGCTTGCGTCTCGGTGAGAGTGGCGAACGGGTGAGTAATGCGTGACTAACCTGCCTCATACACCGGAATAGCTCCTGGAAACGGGTGGTAATGCCGGATGCTCCAACATTCCTCATGGTTTGTTGGGAAAGCGTTAGCGGTATGGGATGGGGTCGCGTCCTATCAGCTTGTTGGTGGGGTGAAGGCCCACCAAGGCTTCGACGGGTAGCCGGCCTGAGAGGGCGACCGGCCACATTGGGACTGAGATACGGCCCAGACTCCTACGGGAGGCAGCAGTGGGGAATATTGCACAATGGGCGAAAGCCTGATGCAGCAACGCCGCGTGAGTGATGAAGGTCTTCGGATTGTAAAGCTCTGTCTTCTGGGACGACAATGACGGTACCCAAGGAGGAAGCCACGGCTAACTACGTGCCAGCAGCCGCGGTAATACGTAGGTGGCAAGCGTT
>CALNAE010000075.1 GCA_937874315.1 uncultured Bifidobacterium sp.
CCCGACGATCCTCCGCGCTATCCGCCTCGCGCGCCGCTTTCATGCGTGCCTTGACCTTCTGGGCATATTCATCGACATATTCCTGACCGCTCATCTTTTCGATCGCCACGACCACACGATCGGTGAGTTCCCGTAGCGATTCGTGGGTGATGTCCCGTGGATCGCGTTTGTCCACGAGGATGGGGGCCCCATACATCACGACGGTCGTACCCTTATCAGGAATCACCTGTCCGGGTTTCTGCAAGTCACGGCTGCCGATGATGGCCGTGGGGACGATCGGGCATCCGGTTTCCAAAGCCAACTTCGCCGCGCCGGCATGACCGCGATAGAGCCGACCGTCAGGGCTACGCGTGCCTTCGACGTGAATGCCGAACACATGCCCTTCTTCGAGAATCTCCCTGGCGTGCAGCAACGCCCCTAAGGATTTCGACCCTCCGGAGCGATCCACTGGGAACACACCGACCGATGTGAACCACCATTTCTTGAACCGGCCCTTGATTCCCTTTCCTTCGAAATACTCGGCCTTACCCATGAAATGAACCATTCGAGGGCAGGTGAGCGGAATCAACGCATCATCGATCACGGCGAGGTGATTCGCGGCGATGATGGCGGCACCCTTGCGGGGAATATTGGATACCCCTTTGCCAGTGGGGTGGAAACGCCATCGAGCCAAGGGACCGAGCCCCTTGACGAAAAACCAGTACAGCACGGATTTCCTTTCGTCGCGACGTCGACAAGGACAACGTCATATTCTTACAGTACCGCTATTACAGTGGTAGCTATGACCGACCCCAAGAATAGCAACGACGACCAGCAACGTCCATCCACGGGCGACTCCGATGACGCATGGAAGGAATTCGAACAAGGCCACGCCGACGATCTCGACGATATCGCACGTTCACGCGAGGCCAAACGATTCGAGCGGCAAGCCAAGCGAAAAGAACGATTGCTGTCCGTCAACGACCTGGATCAGGGGACCTTCACGGATGACACCGGGGAGGATCATAGTGGTCCTCGGGATTTCACGCAGTCCAGTTGGCTCGATACCGACGACATCATGGATCGAATCGGAGGCGACGACTTCGTACCGCCCAATCCCGTCATCGGTCGTATCCCCGTGACGAAGCTGGTGTTCTGGGCACTATTCGTCACCGGGATACTCGGTGTGATCCTCTCGGTCTTCATCCCCGCGCTGACCGGAATACTCGGCACGGTTTTCGGAGTCTGCGCTCTCCTGGGCGGGGCCGGGCTGATCGTCGGTCGACGCGGGCACACCCGGGAAAACGCCGACATCATCGATGACGGATCGCGGGTCTAACGCTCCCTGCGTGCAGCGTCCAACCAAGCGTCGAGCAGCCGTTTCGCATCGCCGCCGTCCACGGCCCGCCGTGCCAGTTCGTAGGCGGAACCGAAGCGCTCCGCCAATGAGCCGTCGCCGACGAGTGTGCCATCGGCCACAATCGCAGAAGCGGCATTGAGCAATGCCGTGGACCGTGCCGATACCGGTTCACCATCGAGGAAGCGCCGGAAGATCTCGGCGTTCAACTCGGGTTTTCCACCTGTGAGCGCGGCGATATCCACTGGTTCGAGTCCCAGCTCCTTGACGGGATCGAATGACGTCTCCTGCACCGCTCCGTCACGAATCTGCCAGATGCTGACCGGACCGGTCGGCGCCATCTCATCCAACCCTTCGTTCGAGGTGTAGACCAGACCGCTTTGCCCTCGAGAGGCATAGACGTCGGCCATCAATGGGCTCAGAGCCCGGTTGGCGCAACCAATCGCGACATGCTTTGGATGTGAGGGGTTGGTCAACGGACCGAGCACGTTGAACACGCAGGGTATGCCCAGAGAGGAGCGAACAGGACCGACGAACCGCATGGCGGGATGGAAGGTTTTGGCGAATGCGAAGGTTATCCCGACCTGCTCGCCGATGCGCGCCACCGCATCCGGACGCAGGTCCAAAGGCAGACCCAAGGCCTCGAGCACATCGGCCGCACCGCATTGCGACGACGCGGCGCGATTACCGTGTTTGACGATACGCACACCGACGGCCGCCGCCACTACGGCGCCCATCGTGGACAGATTCACCGTAGCCGCGCCATCGCCACCTGTGCCGACAATATCGGTGGTTTCTCCTGAGACGTGCAACGCAACGGCATGACTCACCATGGCCTGGGCCGCACCGGAGATCTCCTCGGCCGTCAGTCCCAACTGCTGCTGCATCGCCAAAACCGCCCCCACCGCCGCAGGGTCGGCGCCGCCCCTCATCAGATCATCGACATACCATCGAGACTCGTCGAAATCCAAGTGATTGCCGTCAACCAACTTGCGCAGGATCGATTTCCACGTTATCTCGGTCATGAAGCCTCCCCGTGAATGCAGTGGTGGCGGGATGCCACTACCGTCATGAGCTATGTTCGGACATTGTACGGTCCTGTCGTGGTGTCTATGCCCGTTGCATTTCACATGCTGAAGCGGAAAAACCGTAATCTCGTTACCGCGCGCCTCAGGCGCCAGGAAGCAAAAGGGATGGTCGTGACCCAAAAGTTCCGATACGTGTTGGGGCGGGACCGTTCAGCACGGCCCCGCCCCAACGGCAAGACGCTCACATCAAGACGCTCACGGCTTCAACGACCGCATGCGGTGAGCAGCGATCAACGCGATCAACGCTCGTTCTGCCCGTGACACATCTTGTATTTGCGACCGGAGCCACAGGGACATGGTGCGTTCTTGGCAGTGTCCGGGAAGGTGCGGCCATCCGCCCACGGCGTCTTCAATTCCTCGTTCTTCGGGCGCTTGTTGGCCGGCACTTTGCCATCCGCATGGCTCGACGGCTCCGGCCCCACCAAACCGACAGGCGCAGACGTCTCACCCGTATGAGCCTCGACACGTGCGTCTTCGGGCTCGGACTCATGACCACCGTCTTCATCGTCCTCCTGGGGCTGCGAGCTGATTCGCGCCTCACCGTCATGGCCGTCGGCGGGCGCCGCAATGCCCATGACCGCTTCGGCCTGGTCGACGGCGGCATCCTCATCCTGCTCGCTGTTGATGTCCTCGTTGGCGGCGACCTGTTCGATATCCACATGGAAGAGCAACTGAACGCTCTCCTCCTTGATGGCTTCGATCATCGCGTTGTACATCTGATAGCCTTCACGCTGATACTCGACGAGCGGATCGCGCTGCCCCATGCCGCGTAGCCCGATGCCGTCCTTGAGATAGTCCATCTCGTAGAGATGTTCACGCCATTTGCGGTCGAGCACGGCCAACACCACACGACGCTCCAGCTGCCGCAGGCCGCCCTCGCCGATTGTATCTTCAAAACCATCGTATTGCTCGGTGGCGTCGTCCACGATGAGATCGCTTAACGCGGCGGCGGCCTTCTCAGCGCGCTTGATCGCGACGACCTTGGCTTTGGCGTCCTCAGAATCCAATGCGATCGGGTACACGGCCTTCAACGCCTTGAACAGACCCTCGAAGTCCCAGTCCTTCGGTTTGTCGGAACCGTTGTTCGCGCCCTTGATATAGCTGTTCACGGTGTCACGGATGAAACGAAGTATGTCCTCATGGATATCCTCGCCCTGCAGCACGGCCTGTCGCTCGGCATAAATGACCTTGCGCTGTTTATTCATGACATCGTCGTATTTCAGCACGTTCTTACGGATTTCGAAGTTGCGCGATTCCACTGACTTCTGTGCGGCCCTCACGCCCTTTGACACGCTCTTCGCCTCGATCGGTTCCCCCTCGGGCATGCCCTTTGACATCACCCGGGCCACGAGCTGCGTATTGAACAGACGCATCAAATCGTCTTCGAGGCTGAGATAGAACCGGGATTCACCCGGATCGCCTTGACGGCCGGAACGGCCACGCAGCTGATTGTCGATTCGTCTGGATTCATGGCGTTCCGTGCCCAACACGTACAAGCCACCCAGTTCCACGACTTCCTCGTGCTCGTCCTTGACCTGCTCCTTGACCTGAGCCAACGTTCCCGGCCAACGCTTCTCGTATTCCTCAGAGGTGTCCTCAGGCGTGTAACCCTCGCCCTTCAGCTTCTGATCGGCGAGAAACTCGGTGTTGCCACCCAGCATGATGTCGGTTCCACGACCCGCCATGTTCGTGGCGACCGTCACGGCACCCTTACGACCTGCGACGGCGACGACGGACGCCTCCTTGGCATGCTGCTTGGCGTTGAGCACCTGATGATCGATGCCGGCCACGTCGAGCAAGGAGGAAACGACCTCGGACGATTCGACGGATGCGGTGCCCAGAAGCACCGGCTGACCCGCACGGTGACGCTTCGCCACGTCCTTGACGATGGCGGTCAGCTTTTCCTTCTTCGTGCGGAAGATCAGATCGTCCTTGTCCTCACGGATCATCGGTTTGTTCGTCGGGATCGGCAGCACGCCAAGCTTGTACGTTCCCATGAACTCGGCCGCTTCGGTTTCGGCGGTTCCGGTCATGCCCGCCAGCTTGTCATACATGCGGAAGTAGTTCTGCAAGGTGATGGTGGCGAATGTCTGGTTCTCGGCCTTGACCTCGACTCCCTCCTTGGCTTCTATCGCCTGGTGCAGGCCCTCGTTGTACCGACGGCCAGGCAGGATACGGCCTGTGTGCTCATCGACGATCAGCACCTCGCCATGCGTGACGACGTAGTCGCGGTCGCGCAGGAACAGCTCCTTCGCCTTGATGGCATTGTTGAGATACCCGATCAACGCGGTGTTGTCAGGCTCATACAGATTGTCGATGCCGAGGAAATCCTCGACTTTGGTGATGCCCGGATCGAGAATGCCGATGACCTTCTTCTTCTCGTCGACCTCGTAGTCCTCGTCGCGGGAGAGCTTGAGCACCAGCCGCGCGAACTGCCGATACCAACGGGTGACGTCGCCCTCTGCCGGACCGGAGATGATCAACGGGGTACGAGCCTCGTCGATAAGAATGGAATCGACCTCGTCGACGATGGCGTAGTGGTGGCCGCGCTGCACCAACTCGTTCTTATCCCAAGCCATGTTGTCGCGCAGATAATCGAAACCGAACTCGTTGTTGGTGCCGTAGGTGATGTCGGCCTCATACTGCTTACGACGAACCGGCGGCTTCTGATCGGTGATCACGCAGCCGACGTTCATGCCGAGGAAACGGAAGATACGACCCATCAGCTCGCTCTGGTAGCTGGCAAGGTAGTCGTTGACGGTGACGATATGCACGCCTTTGCCGTCCAACGCATTAAGATAGGCCGGAAGCGTCGCGACCAGGGTCTTGCCCTCACCGGTTTTCATCTCGGCAATATTTCCCCAATGCAGTGCGGCGCCGCCCATGAGCTGAACGTCGAAGTGCCGTTGTCCCAGCGTGCGCTTCGATACCTCACGAACCGTCGCGAACGCCTCAGGCATCAACTTGTCCAGATCTTCGCCATTGTCAAGACGCTGCTTGAATTTGGCGGTCTGACCCTTCAGCTCCTCATCGCTCAGTGCCGAGATCTCATCTTCGAAGGCGTTGACGGCTTTGGCCACGCCCTCGAGTTTCTTGATCTGGCGTCCTTCGCCCATACGAAGTGCCTTGTCGACGATATCTACCACGTTTCGCTCCCTAGTTCGTTTGTCATGAAACGAGCGTATCCCAGCCTACTGCAGCTGGGCACAAACCTCGTTCAGTGTACGCGTCGTCGAGGATTTTTCGCATGGATTCGGTGAGTTCTCGAATAACCCAATCCCCGCGCGCGGACGAACGCATGCCGGAAAACACGGCGTGGCCCGCATGATCGCTGTCATGCGGGCCACGTGTGGCATTGGGAATCGAGAGAACTCGACCGCGGTTCAAATCACCTCACGACGCCATGCGGACCGCGACGCACGCCGTCGACTCAGTGTTCGACATGCTCAGGAGTGTCAATCTCAAAGACGCCGTAGCTCCATCCATGCCGGTGGTACACCACCGAGGGGCGCTGCGTCTCCTTGTTGACGAACAGGAAGAAATCATGCCCGATCAATTCCATCTCGTACAGCGCCTCATCTATGCTCATCGGCTCGGCGATATGGAGCTTGCGACGAATGATGATGGGCGTATCCCCGACCTGCACCTCGACCGACTCGCCTGGCCCCAGATCGGAAGCAACGGCGGCCTGCGGGCTCGTATTGGTCTCCTCCGCGGCAGCGGACTCCTCCTCCACCGGTGTGACGGGTCCCATATCGACCGGGGCTGGATTGATGTAGCCACGGCGGTGGTCCTTGCGGCGATCTCGTGTGCGGCGCAACCGCAGGGTGAGCTTGTCGAGCGCCATGTCAAGCGCGCTGAATTCATCGGTGCTTGATGCTTCGGCCCTGACCACCGTGCTGCCTGCGATGATGGTGATCTCGACGCGCCTGGCGGTATCGGCCTGACGCGGATTACCTTCATGCGTCAGCACGATCTGCGCCCGTTGGGCATCGGGGGCAATGGCGGTCACACGATTCATCTTGCTTTCTACGACATCACGGAACTTCTGCTTGATCTGCGTGTGACGTCCGGTTACGACGATTTCCATGTGGACCTCCTTTGTTCAGACGGTTGCCCGCCTGTTGTGCTGGATAGCGTCTTCACCATCCAAGGTAATTTCATTGTAACTGACTTATCGGCACAACTTTGGTAACTCGCTGAAGGATTACTGAGATCGCGCCGATTTGAGCGGTTCTCAAAAAGCTTGGTATGCTTGTCTCTTTGAGACCTCTGGATGGCCGCGGCGGGCGAGAGCCCGCTGAGGAACTTCCGGGCTCCACAGAGCACAATGGCGGATAACGTCCGCCCAGGGTGACCTGAGAGACAGCGCAACAGAGAATAGACCGCCCGATTATCGGGTAAGGGTGAAACGGTGGTGCAAGAGACCACCAGGCCACTGGTAACAGCTGGTCGTGCGGCAAGCCTCATTGGGAGCAAGGCCAAGCAGAAGACGCATCGGTTCGCCGATATGGGTTGCTCGCCCAGAAGTCTTCGGGTAGGCTGCTAGAGCCTGGCGGTGACGTCAGGTCGAGATGGATGGCCATCCGTGTGGCGACACACGACAAAACCCGGGGTACATGAGGTCTCACTCCCTTCTGGCGGTCGCACCGTGCGAGGATGCGCGCTCGACCATGTTCTCATGCATGACGCGGCGCGCCGAACAGGTCACGCTCAATCTCACGCAGAGTCTGAACGTCATGCCCTCGACGGCCGCCGGCACCCCAGAACCGACGCTTACGCACATCGGCATCCAACCCGATCGTTTTCGCCGCGATTCTCCTGCCGAGTTCCCAAGCCGCGTCCGCGAACACTCCCCGTCGAGCGGCTTCCTGAACCGCGGATTCGGCGGTGCCTCGGTCCACCCCCTTGCGCTGTAATTCACGCAGCGTCCCCAGCTTCCCGTACATCCGTCCCACACAGTAGCGAATCATGGATCGGGCATAAGCGTCATCATCAAGAAGGTCGACGCGTTTGAGTCTGGCGATAACGTTCTCTACGACATCGGGCTCATAGCCCTTGGCGAGCAAGCGCTCACGCAAAGCACCCGTGGCGCGTGGGGCCGCATCCAACAACGTCAACGCGGATTGCCGACACGCCTCCACCGCATCGTCCGAGAGAACTTCCCGCCGCGCCCGAGGCAGCGATTGCCCGACTTGCGTGCTCTCCAAAGCCGCGTCCACCGTGCGGTTGGCATCCGCCTCCTTCGTCCGCTCCACCGCACGCGAGCCCGTCCTCGTCCAATCGCCGCGCACCGGGGAACCGAAGCCCCCGGAACGGCGTTTACGCCTTGCGCCGCTGATATTCCCCCGCCGTCCGGAACGATGTGGGCCATGACGATCCTCGATATCGGCATCGTGCGTGCCAAAGGATGCGACATGCGATGGCACGCCGGCATCATCGACGGAGGCTTCCTCGGCGGAAACGTCCAACGCCGGATGCCGTTGCAAAAACTCCTCCGCACTGATCATCACTAAGCCTTGGCGCGTGACGAGTGGGAACCTTGCGATTTGGTCGAGGCGACGGCGGTGAATCCATCCATGGTCTTCGAAGGCTCCTTCGCCGCGTCATCCGCGGCGTCATCGGCATCCTGTGCCGTGGCATCCGCCTTGGGCTCATCCGGAGCGATCATGCCGAAAGCGATTTTGACCTTGTGCTCGATCTCATCGGTGATCGCGGGATTGTCCTTGAGGAATTGCCGGACGTTTTCCCTTCCCTGCCCCAGCTGGTCTCCTTCATAGGTGAACCAGGAACCCGATTTCTTCACCACGTTGCACTGCAACGCCATGTCGAGCACGGATCCCTCCTTGGAGATCCCCTCACCATAGAGGACATCGAATTCAGCGAATTTGAAGGGCGGCGCCATCTTGTTCTTGACGACTTTGACCTTGGTCCGGTTGCCGACGGCCTCATCACCGTTTTTCAGCGTCTGGATCCTTCTGATGTCGAGGCGTACCGAGGAATAGAATTTCAGTGCCTTCCCGCCGGTTGTGGTCTCCGGGCTGCCGAAGAAGACACCGATTTTCTCACGCAGCTGATTGATGAAGATCGCGGTCGTTCCGGCCTGCGACAGAGCACCGGTCATCTTGCGCAGGGCCTGACTCATGAGCCGGGCCTGCAGACCCACATGGCTGTCGCCCATCTCCCCCTCGATTTCGGCCTTCGGCACCAACGCCGCCACCGAGTCGACCACGATGACATCGAGCGCGCCGGAACGAATAAGCATATCGGCTATCTCCAACGCCTGTTCGCCGTTGTCGGGCTGAGAAACAATCAGGGAATCGGTATCGACGCCAAGATGTTTGGCGTACACCGGGTCAAGAGCATGCTCGGCATCGATGAAAGCCGCCACACCTCCGGCCTTCTGCGCGTTGGCCACCACATGCAACGCCAAGGTCGTTTTGCCCGAGGATTCGGGTCCGTAGATCTCCACGATGCGACCGCGCGGCAGCCCGCCGATGCCAAGCGCCATATCGAGCGCCAGAGAGCCGGTGGGTATGACCGCAACATCCTGCGCCGGCTTGTCACCAAGTCGCATGGCGGAACCCTTGCCGAAGTTCTTCTCAACCTGTTGCAGCGCCGTTTCCAACGCCGCCTGTCTGCGCGGATCAATGCCCTTCGCACCACCCGCATCATCAGTGGCGTGCCTCGACGCCGACTTCGCCTGCTGTGCCATATGTACTCCTTATGCTCGCGACTTTCGTCGTCTGAATCCACGTCATCAACGCTATCGTCCAGCGTCATGCGACAGTCCCATGCAACCATGCGGTGGTCGGAGGCCCTGCGCGCGACACGCCGCACGGGCCATGTCTTACCGATCGAATGGACCGCCGACGTCGGTGATACTGCAAGAATACTCCCCCATACGAACATTTGTTCGAATGTGCCAGAGCATCGCTCGTCATCGACACCACGACCCCGGACGGCCGCGCGCTCGGCTTAACTCCTCGACCGTGTACGCCGAACACGCATATCGCCGTCCACCGCCAGTGCACCGTTTCATCATGCGGCCGGCAGCGGCGGCGCCTGATGGTCCCGGCCCCAACGCCTGCGATCCGGGACGTCCATCTGATCGCACAGCACATTCCACACGACGCGCGGTTGTTCCCCCGCGGCGAGCGCGGCGACCGCCGTCAGACCGCCAAGCCTTGTCAACTGCTGGTCGCACGCCAAGGTTCGCCCATAGCTGCGCCCGAAAATCTCCTCCACCAGTTCCCAGAATTCACGCTCATGCATGCGCCCAACTTTACGCGGATCCAAGAAGACCTCGCATGGCGCGGATCACATACCCCCAAAGAACCGATCACTAGAATGACGGCTTGTGATCGACAACCATTGGCCATCGACTACAAGCCGTCATTGTGCGCACCAATCCTCACTCCCACGACGCATCCGCCGTCCCGACCACCACTTACGACGAGCGGATGCCCCACGCTCCCATAACGACGGGTCAGCGGCGGTCAGTCCTGCAACGAGTCGAGATAATCGGCCACCATGCGCAGCATCTGAGCCGTGCTGAGCCCCAGTGATTCGGCGATCGAAGCCAGCAATTCGGAGCTGGCCTCCTTCTGGCCGCGCTCGACCTCGGAGAGATATCCGAGCGAGACTCCGGCCTTCTCGCTGACCTCACGCAACGTCTTATGGTCGCGTGTCCTCAAATCACGCAGCACATGCCCGATCGCCTCGCGCAAGGACACGTCATGCGATTCAACGCCAGACTCACGCCGATGGGCCACGGCATGCGTCTTTGTCTGTTCCTCATCCTCGGCCTGCCACATACGGCTCAACGCCGCCTGCCTTTCGTCCTTCGCACGCTTCGCCGCCCGTGCTCGCAGCACCTGCTGCTGAGCAAGCATCACGGCGCGACGTTGCGCGGGGGTCAGATTGCGCATCCGGGCGTTCCCCGCTTGCACCTGCTGCACGGTCGTCTGCGCGGTCTGAACGTTCAATGCGTTCATATCAACATGATCATGGGTGCGGGTCATCGTTTCCATCTGAGTCATCCCTTTCGGCTTGTGTCCTACAAAGGCTTCACTAGGGACAACCCGCATCGCCGCACTTTATTCCTGCGAATTTGCTGTGAATTGACTCAAGTTTTGCAGAACGCGCAACACGGTAACCCGCCTGATTCGTGCGCGTGAGCCGCTGCACCGCAATTCGCCGACCCAGGTGGATCTCGCGGCCGATGAGGACTCGAGCGCCGGAAGCGACACGCCAATATACACCAGTCCAGCCGGCTTGGGGCCATCCGGGCCAGGCCCTGCCACTCCGGTAGTCGCCAGTCCGATGATCCTGTCCCCATAATCCGGTTGGGCGTACAGCGCAGCTGCGGACCGCGCCATCTGCCGGGCCACTTCGGGGTACACGGCACCCTCACGACGGAGTAGATCCGCGTCCACATGCAGTATCGAGGCCTTCGCCGCGACGTCATAGGTGACCGCTGAGCCGAGGAATACGGTGGATGCCCCGGGAATGCGAACAAACGCATCGGCCAGCAGCCCGCCAGTCAGGGACTCGGCCGCCGCCACCTTGCAGTCATGCCGCTGACACCATGCCAGCACCCGAACGACCATGGCATCGCAACGTGAGACCAACGCGTCATTCGAAATCGCGTCCACATCTCCGTCATCGCCGACATGCATCGCCGGATCACCGACAAACGCAGGCCGATCCGGCGACCACGACGAGCATAGCCGCGCCGCATCACCACCCGAACGACTCATCTTTTTATCCGCACCTTCTATATCCGCACCGATGGCGCTCCGATTCAACCCTGATTGGTTTGCCGTGAGCGGTCGGCTCGATGCGAGAACACGTTGGCGAGATACACCGCACCGGAATACAAGCACAACACGAGCGCGATGAATATCACGACCTGGGTCGCGTTCGCATACCATACGGCCCATGTCGGGCGCACATCAGTATCGGCAAGCGAACCGAGCGGGACCAACAACATGCCCAGCCCGACGCATTCGGCCAGCGTCTTGTACTTACCGGCCTTGGAGGCGGCGATCACTTTGCCGCCCTGATCGATCACGAAGAAACGCATCACCGTGATGCCGATCTCTCGGATGAAGAACAAGACCGTCACCCACCAGAAGACCTCGCCGAAAGCCGAAGCGACGACCAACGTCGACAGAATCAACACCTTGTCGGCGATTGGGTCCATGAGCTTGCCCAGTTCGGTCACCTGATTGTAGGTCCGAGCCATCCAACCATCGAGCTTATCGGTGGAGGCGGCGATGATGAACAACACGGCAGCCGTCCATCGCAATGCGATGTTCCGACTCCCCCAAGCCCCCGCGGCAATGTCGAGCCACAAAAAAACGATCACGAGCGCGAGCCGTGAAAATGTCACCAGATTGGGCGGGCTGTTCCAGCCATCCAGCAACGACGGCCTCTGTTTACCTTGAGTTTCCATAGCATTCACCTTACCGCCATCATCCTATCTTAATCATCGTAAACGCTGGGAAATGCAAAGCAAAGCACGGCCCCGTCATCGCTCATCAGTCTCGGATCGCACGTCGGGCACCGACTGCTGTATGGCAGACGCCCCGGAAGTGCCCTGCAACGAGGTGGTATCGCCACGCAGGAACGCCAGGACCTGCTCCAGATCCTGCGGCTGCACCAGCACCTCTCTGGCCTTCGACCCTTCGGAAGGACCGACGACGCCATGCGATTCCAACAGATCCATCAGGCGCCCGGCCTTGGCGAAACCGACCCTGAGCTTGCGCTGCAGCATAGATGTGGAACCGAACTGCGTGGTGACCACCAGTTCGGCGGCCTGCAACAGCACGTCCATATCGTCGCCGATCTCCTCATCGGGTTGCGCGGCGTGCTGATCGGCCTCCTTGGCCATCTGCTCGATATCCTCCCGATAATGCGGCTTGCGTTGTGTGCGCACGAAATCCACGGCCTTGCGTATCTCGGATTCGCTGACCCAAGACCCCTGAACGCGCAACGGTTTGGCGGAGCCCATGGGCAGGAACAACGCGTCGCCCTGACCGATTAATGTCTCGGCACCCACCGTATCGAGAATCACTCGGGAATCGGTCGCGGATGATGTGGCGAATGCCAGACGCGACGGGATGTTCGCCTTGATCAGGCCGGTGACGACGTCGACCGATGGCCGCTGCGTGGCCAACACCAGATGGACGCCGGCGGCTCGTGCCAGCTGCGTGATGCGCTGTATGGAGCTCTCCACGTCATTCTTGGCCACCATCATCAGATCCGCCATCTCATCCACGACGACCAGAAGATATGGATACGGAGCAACCTTGCGATTGGAACCGGCCGGAGCGTGAACCTTACCCGATCTTACCGCCTCATTGAAATCCTTGACATGTCTGAACCCGAAGAACTGCAGGTCATCGTATCGTGCATCCATCTCCTTGACCACCCATTCCAGCGCCTGAGCCGCCTTCTTGGGATCGGTGATGATCGGCGTGAGCAGATGTGGAATCCCCGCATATGCCGACAACTCCACACGCTTGGGATCGACCATGATCATACGTACCTGTTCGGGAGTCGCCCGCATGATAATCGAGGTGAGCATGGAATTGATGAAACTGGATTTTCCCGAGCCCGTGGCACCTGCGACCAGCAGATGCGGCATCTTCGTCAGATCGGCGGTGACGAAATGCCCCTCAACGTCTTTGCCGACACCCGCGAGCATGGGATTTGGGTCATTCATCGCCTCATCCGAACGCAGCACGTCGCCCAGATGAACGATTTCGCGATCCACATTCGGTATCTCGATGCCGATAGCCGATTTGCCGGGTATCGGAGACAGGATGCGGACATCCGAACTCGCCACGGCATAGGCAATGTTGCGTTGCAGATTCGTGACCTTCTCGACTTTGACACCTGGCCCGAGCTCGACCTCGTATTGGGTTACGGAGGGGCCGCGCAGAAACCCAACCACCTTGGCATCGATGGAGAACTGCTGGAACGTGGAGGTCAACGCCCTGATAACGTTGTCATTGGCCGGCGTGCGGGCCGCATGGGGCTGTCCCTTGACCAGCACATTGAGATCGGGCAGATGGTACGGCGGGAACCGCTGCTCCGGATGGGCTTCATCGTCGGCGCCGACCGAAGGACTCACCACGGCATTGTCCGGCCCCGACTGCGCATCGGTGGCATCGGTGACATCGGTGGATCCTGCGGACTGCAACTCACCGGTGGTCTCGTCCACCATCATCGCTCGTTCACCATCGGACGACGGATCGCGCGCAACCGGCGTTCCCACACCTGCCCAGGGATCGCTCGAAGCCCCAGGACGTGCAGACGACAGAGCAGCCGGCAACGCACTCGTTGCGGTACGGGCCGTCGAGACCGACGGCAATATCCGCGTGGCGCCATCGCCTCCGACGCCGGCCACGGCCACGGTGGGCTCCTCGAACGCAGGCAACGCCGAGTTCGAAGGCATGATCTGGGTCTCCAAAGGCCGGCCATGTTGCCTCGCCGCTTTGTCGAAAGCCGTGTCGTTCTCATATTGGTCCAGCCGAGAACCGTCTTTTGAGCCCTTGCGTCGGGAGAATCGGTCCATGACGCGATCCCACCACCGCGCCGACGGCTGCCGATCGTCAACGTCCTGTCCATCGTGCGAAGGCACCCCCGCCGCGAACGCCAACGTATCATCGCCGATCCGAACCTCATTGGGAAACTGTGATTCTTCGGGAGCGGTCCCGTCGGCCTCGGCGGTTCCGTCAGACCGATTCCGGCTTTTGCCAAACAGGGTTCTGGCACGCTCAGGAATCTCATTGACGTGGATCCGGGTTATCAACAGTACGGAGAACAATGCCGTGACCGCGAAAATCACCATGGCGAAAACTGCGGACAGCCCCCAAGCCAACGGCGAACCGAGGAAGAAGCCGAACAGCCCCCCGGCATGCTGCAGCGCGGTCATATCGAATCCACGGATATCGGAAACCAGCAGCACGTCGATCATGGAGCAGGCGGATAACATCAATAGGGTCCAGCCGGTGACGACCTTGGAATTCTCGGCGTGCTCACCGCTGTTGCGCATCAGCCGAATGGCCAGATAGGTCAACAGCACGGGAAGCACCACGCTCATCACGCCGAAGGTCCCCGAAGCCACGGCGTGCAGAGCCTTGCCCAGGATGCCATCGACTCGGAACCATTCCGACGCGCAAAACAGAATGGCCAGCATCAGAAGGATGAAGCACCAGCCGTCAATCTGATTATTCGGATCGTAATCGCCCACTCCGCTGATCGTTCGCACGATCTTGCCAAGCCAACGGGGTAATGCCAACAACACCTTATGCCACGTCGGCTCCATGCGGCGACCATCGTCGGGGGTATGCGTGGTATGAGCGGAAGACTCCCCCGAGCGTGTGCGCGGGGAAGCGCCTGAATTCTTATTGCGTGAAGATGCGGTTCGTGCCATAACACGACCTATTCTATCGGCCCCCACTCCCATCGACTATGATGGCGTGGTATGACACCAGCGGAACGAACGAGTGCGGTGGCATTCGCCGAGAAAAATTGCGCGCTGGAAGCTTTGCGCCCCAGCGACAGGACGCTTCAGAGCGCCCAGGCCTATCGACGGGGTCTTCTGGGCTGCGAGGCCCTGGTCACCGGAGCGGACACCGACATCGGCAGCGCGATCATGACCCGGACCATACGCCTCATCGAACGCGGGTGGCCGACCAACGGGGATTTACGGGAGCTCATCACAATTCACCGCGGATTATTCACCGGAGTCTTCGCCGATGCCGGACGGCTGCGTACCAGTGACCTAGGCAGCCGCACCACCGTGGAATCCACGGAGAACGGCACGCCCGCCATCGGCCGCCCCTCAGGCCATCCCGATCAGGCGTCAAGCGCCTTCTTCCCCGCCTCACTCATCGAGACCGGGGCGATGAACATCACCACCGAGCTCGCCGAGCACCGCAACCTGAGCAGCCTGGATCGGTCGGTGTTCACCCACGCATTGGCGAAGTTGTACGACGAGCTGGGATATCTTCATCCCTTTGCCGAGGGCAACGCCCTGACGCTGCGCATATTCGCCTCACGGCTGGCCCACGACGCGGGCTGGGACCTGGACTGGGCAACGGTCACGCGCGAACAGTATCAGCGAGCCAAGCATGAGGCGTATCGCGGAGACATTCGCGCCTTCGAAGATCTATTTGCCGCCATCCAACGACCGGCCAACCCGACCAGGATCTTTCTGATCGCCGGATGGGACCAAGGTCCCGCGCACTGAGTGAGCGCAACGTCTCTTGCCGTGCCGCCGTGCCCGACGTCTCTTGCCGTGCCCGACCCATGTTCCGCCACGCTTGCCGCATCGGATGATGTGTCGGCCCGCCATGGCAGCCCCTGTCATCCAAGATCGACACCGGAGACCAACAACAGCGGCCACAACTCTCGTCGTCACCTCGGGCAGACGTCTTGAGGAACGCCTCGCGTCGATGGCGGCCGAGGGTTATGAAAGTTCAAGAAGCTCAGGCCGATTCCATGCCATTGTCTCAATGTCGCAGCCGTTGCCGGCCGCCGTCATCAGAGCGCGTCGGCGGCGTGTCCGCCACATCGCCCAGATGATGCACCGCATACGTGTCGGCGTATGAATCCTCGGCGTCGAACCGCCCCGCATCGGCCTGCTCGACCACAGCGAGCGCCCGTTCAGTCAAATCGGTGGCGAGCGCCGGCAGCCAATGGATTCTCGGATCGCGCCCGAACCAACCCATCTGTTTGCGCGCCAACCGCTTGGTCCGCTGCGCGATGTCCTCATAGGCCTGATCTTCGCTTATCCGGCCATCCAGCGCCGCGATGATCTGCCCATATCCCAATGCCCGTGACGCGGTTTTCCCCAACCTGTCTCGCAGCCGTCGCACCTCCTGGGTGAATCCCTGCTCACGCATCTGTCTGGTCCTCAAATCGACGCGTTCGTCGAGTTGCGCGCGCGACAGGTCCAACCCGATCTGAACGGCGGGCATGACATAGCGATACCTCGGCAACGTCGCCGAGTATGGCCGACCGGTAAGGGCTATCACCTCCAAGGCGCGTATGGTTCGCCGCGGATTGTGAGGATCCATCTGCTGCGCGGCCCGAGGATCCTTGGCCGTCAGCTCGGCGTATAACGCACCGGCGCCCTCTGTCTGCTCCCGTCTCTCCAGTTGCTGGCGGATGCGGGCGTCGGTCGCGGGAAAGGATATGTCGTCGATGGCCGCACGCGCGTAGAGTCCCGATCCGCCGACCAGAATGGGACGAACGTCCCGTTCCTTCAGTTCATCGATACAGGTCCGCGCCAGACGTTGGAATATGGCGACGCTCATGGACTGTTCGGGATCGACGATGTCCAACAGATGATGGGCGACCGCACTCCTCTGCGCAACGCTGGGTTTGGCCGTGCCGACGTCCATGCCCCGGTACATCTGGTAGGCATCCGCATTGACGATTTCGGCCCGCTGCCCCCGAGCCGCCAACGCCCGAGCCAGAGCGATGCCCAGGCCGGTCTTGCCCGAGGCCGTAGGCCCGATAATCGATATCACGCATGAGTCCGTAGCTTTCTTGTGCATACCGGCGATTCTACCGGTCGCGCTTCCATCGCGCTTGCGTCCAGAACTCGGGGTTCCGCACTTGCGCGGCAGCGCGCGTTATCATGGAAACTGTGATACTTGATCGACGTGACCGAATCAATACGGGTGAAATCGAAGCCCGACTCGAGCGCTTCTATGAGGAGGGGCAACGCTTACCTCAGGATGAACTCGAGGATTTCGTCGATCTCATGCAGGTCTATGAGGGCGCGATGTATGAGATCAGCACCAAACTCGACGTGTTGGATGGCGAGTTTCAGGTGCGGTTCGAACACAACCCGATTCATCATCTTGAACGTCGACTCAAATCGGTCAGCTCCATCATCGGTAAACTTGAGCGTAAGGAACTGCCCTTTACCGTGAAATCCATTCGGGATCATCTCTTCGACGTGGCCGGTCTGCGCGTGGTCTGCAACTATCGTGATGACGTGTATTCCGTGTCGAATTATCTCTCGGCTCAATCAGACATTCAGGTCCTGCGAGTGAAGGACTATATCAAGCACCCGAAGCAGAACGGTTATCGCAGCCTGCACGTGATCTATTCGGTCCCCGTGTTCCTGTCATCGGGCGAACATTACACCCCGGTCGAGGTGCAGTTCCGCACCATCGCCATGGACTATTGGGCAAGTCTCGAGCATGCCTTGCGTTACAAAACCGACCTGCCGGACGCCCGTCTTGCCGAACATTCACAGACGCTGCTGGACTGCGCCAGAAGCCTGCAGAACATCGAAGCGCAGATGCAGAACATCCACCGTGACATCAATGGCGCTCCACAGAGTGAAGAACCGCCGAAATCGAAATAACGCAGGTTGGATGCGCGCAAGGTGACGCCGAGACTGTCTCCCGGCACCCGGCACCCGGCGCGGAACATCAGTCCGCACGGGCTCGCAAGGCAAGGCCTTCGCACCGACTCATTGGAACGTCGTGACGACAGGCCCGCCTCCGAGCGATCGGAAGAATCGGACGGATCAGAAGTCGAAATGGTCCGGATCGGCGCTGTTCCGTTTGCCTGTTTCCATCGCCGCGATCTGACGCATATGTTCGTCGCTCAGCTTGAAATCGAAGACGTCGAAATTTTGGCGAATACGTTCGGCATGAGTCGATTTCGGCAACACGATGACCCCGCGCTGCACATGCCAGCGAATCACGATCTGCGCGGGCGATTTGCCGTATTGCCTGCCGATCACCGCAAGACGCGGATCAGCCAGTAGATTCCCGCCGGTGCCGCCGAGCGGACTGTAGGCCTCGACATCGATGCGCTTCGCGTTGCTGAAGTCGATAAGCCGCTGATTGGCAAATTGCGGTGAGGATTCGATCTGATTCACCGCGGGACGCATGCCGCTCATGGCCAGCAACGATTCGAGATGATGCCGTTGGAAATTGCACACGCCGATTGCCCGCACCCGATGCTCGGCGTACAGCTGCGCCATCTGCTCCCAACAACGTTCCCAACCCTGCGCCGGCCAGTGGATAAGATACAGATCAAGATAATCGACGCCGAGTCGATCCATGCTCCGATAGCAGGCCTCCTTGGTCGCGCCCGCACGGATATCGTCGTTCCACAGTTTCGTGGTCACGAAGACGTCGCGTCTATCGATACCGGACTGCCGGATGCCCTCCCCCACCGACTCCTCATTGCGGTAGATCATCGCCGTGTCGATGTGACGATATCCGGCCTGCAACGCCTCACGCACCGCGTTGACGGTTTCTTCTCCCTGCCGCGTTTGGAACACGCCCAAGCCCAATTGCGGGATGGAAACTCCGTTATTCAAAGTGATCCGAGGTATATCCACGGTTCTCCGCCTTTCCACATGCGACGATGTGCACGCACCCGCCCGACGCGGACACCATCCACGCACGGTTGCGCCGCGCCGGGCGCGCCGGGCGCGCCGGAACCGTTGGGCGCTGTAGGCACCGCTCACCATATACGGGCGATATTGAGCGCACCGAGATGAATCCGGCAAAATTTCCGTGTGTCCGTGTCGACCGAGTATCTGTGCCGACCGGCTGTCTGTTCCGACCGGGCGTCCGTGCAGATCCGGGTTCGCCGCCATTCCATCGTATCGAGATCGGCTGGCGCCGGCAAGGCACCACGATTAAGCTGCATGCTCAATCTCGCGTCTCAGTCGGCGTGTCGAAAGTGCGCCTGCACGGATGCCGCTTGGCTTGCCTTTGTCTCGTGTCTATCCGTGCACATGCCCGTGAATAATCCGCGTACGAATAATTCAATAGTTCAATTCAACAATTCGGGAGAACATCGTTCGGTCGTTCGGTCGACCAGTCTCGATCGATCTCTCTTCTGCTATGCTCTCAGCGCCTTTCCAGCGCCATGTCGTATGATGCAGATACCAGTGGAAAAGGAGCATCATGACTTTTAGGCAGCAGCCCGAGGCGCACGGCAACGGCAATCAGTTCCCCGCAATCGATCCGCAGCAGACAAACACGCAGAACGTGCGGAACACCATCATGAACGCACAGTCCCAGCAACCGTACACGCAAGGCGGCGCGCAGCAGCAGTCATACGGCCAACAGCCTTATGGACAGGCATACGTCAACGGCGCGCAACCCTACGCAGCCGGCACGCTGGATGGCATGGATACCGCGGCATTCACCAACGCCAAACGCACCTCCATCACCCGGGCGTATGCGGAAATGACCGCCGGATTGCTGGTGACCATCGTGGTCGCGGTAATCAGCCAGACAACGGGCGCATTGACATCATTCCTCAGCGCAACGGGGATCATAGGTCTTATCGGTCTGTTGATCGCACAGGTCGGCATGGCAGTGGTATTGGGATGGCGCATCATGAAGATGCAACCGGCCACCGCTCGAGCCCTGTTCTACCTCTACGCGGCCCTGATGGGATTCACGTTGAGCTCCATCTTCTTTGCCTACAACATCGGTTCCATCGCCATGGCGCTCGGCATCACCGTCGGATTCTTCTTCGTCCTCACGATGCTGTCGCTGACCACAAAATTCGACATGCTCAAAGCCGGCCCAATTCTTTTCGCCGCTCTGCTCGTGTTGATCGTCGGTGAAGTCATCATGATGTTCATCGCCCCATCGAACGGCACGATCATGGCGATCTCCGCGATAGGACTTATCATCTTCGCCGGGTACACGGCCTATGACGCTCAGGCGACTCGTGCGATGTTCAACCAATATGCGGGCAATCCCGACATGATCGTCCGGCTGTCGATCGTATGCGCGCTGAATCTTTATCTTGATTTCGTGAACATGTTCCTGTACATCCTCAGGTTGGTCGGCAACAACCGCTGAGGTCCGTCGTTCTTCATCTGTGGATCAGACGCCGAGCGCCGGACTCACAGATGATGTCACAGATGAGGCAC
>CALNAE010000076.1 GCA_937874315.1 uncultured Bifidobacterium sp.
TGCGCGTTCATCATTCACCTCGTCCCGATTCACATGCTCCCGTATTTCGCCGCGTGCAGCGTCGCCAGCGTGCAGCGTCAGTTCGGCTGCGGCTTCGACCAAACG
The DNA here is from genome assembly GCA_937874315.1 of uncultured Bifidobacterium sp. Taxonomy (GTDB): domain Bacteria; phylum Actinomycetota; class Actinomycetes; order Actinomycetales; family Bifidobacteriaceae; genus Bifidobacterium. Next base: position 106 of record CALNAE010000076.1, read on the forward strand.
CCGGGTATAGCCGGACTGCGGATGTTTCAACAGGTGCACGGTGTCCCCCGCTTCCACGACATGACCTGATTCGAGCACATAACACCGGCGCGTGGCATGCGCGAGCACCGAGAAATCATGAGTGATGAACAGCATGGACGCGCCGAGACTATCCACCAACGAGACCAGCAGATCGACGATCTCACGCTGGATGATGGAATCCAACGCCGTCGTGGGTTCGTCGGCGATGATCAGCCTGGGAGACGTCACCAACGCGGTGGCGATGGCGACCCGCTGCCGCTGGCCTCCCGACAGTTGATGGGGGTAACGAGCGGCGACCGCGCCGTCCAGGCCGACTCGCGCAAGGGCCGCCAACGCCCGGTCACGCATGTCGGCCTTGGACAACCGATAATGCAGCCGCAACGGCAGCATGACCTGCTGCATCGCCGTCAGCACCGGGTTCAGCGACGAGGACGGGTTCTGAAACACCGTATCCATATAACGACCACGCAGATCGGCCATGGCCCGGTCGGTCAAGGAGAGCGCTTCGACGCCATCATATGCAATCGAACCGGAACACTGCGCACGGGGCGGCAACAACCCCAGCATGGCACGGGCAATCAGCGACTTGCCAGAGCCGGATTCGCCGATCAATCCCACGCGCTCGCGCTCGCCGATATGCAGCGTCACGCCATCGACCACCACATTGTCAGCTGCCACGTTGCCGCTCATCGTGGCACCGCCGGCCATGGCAATACGCAGGTTCGTGATATCGACGCTCATGAGCCGATCCTTTCCGATCCATAGTCACGCAGTACGTCGCCGAATATATTCAGGGCCACGACCACCACCGTGACCACCAAACCCGGCCACAGCACGGTGAGCGGATGGATGGTGATGAACTGGACGGAAGTGGCCAACGAACGACCCCAGCTCGGTATGCCCGACGGCACGCCGATGCCTAGGTACGTCAGCCCAGACTCCGCCAGAATCGCGGTGCCGGCCGACAGCGACAACTGCACGACCGCGGTCGATATGACGTTGGGAATGATATGACGCACCAGCACATAGCCTTCCCGCGCCCCGGCCGATACGGCCGACTCCACATAGGCGGACCGCGACGCCAGCAACGCCCTCGGTCTCACGATGCGGGCGAGGTTGAGGCCGTATCCGATGCCGCAGGCGAGCACCACCACGGCGCTCGATGCGCCCATCGGCACGGCGAGAACCAAGGCCAGCAACACCGTGGGTATTGAAATCAGCGCATCGACCGCCACCACGGCGACCCCCGCGACGCCACGCGCGCGCGAGACCATGGCCGCGACCAGCAGCATCCCCAACACGGCGGCGAGCGCAACCGTCAGCACGACGATCGCCAGATCCGTCCATGAACCGGCCATCAGCCAGCTGAGCATATCCGCCCCGGTGCCGTCCCTGCCCAGCCAGTGATCCAGTGAGGGCCCGGACCACGCATGGTAGCCGTCCGTGCTTGACAGCGGCTGCGGCGTCCACACCAGCGACACGGCCGCGACCACGACCCATAAGGCAAGCACGATCAACGCGAATCTGCCGCGCCCGCTGGCCCATACGAACCGCCACAACCGACTTCCGCCACGCGCGCCGTCCCGGTTCATGACATTCTCCTCTCGCCGTCACCCAGTCGCGGATCAAGCAACCGGTGCACGATATCGACCAGAAAACCGACGCACAGGAACAGCGCGGCAAGCATCATCAACTCACCCTGAACGGCGAGGAGATCACGATTGCCCACGTCGGTGACCAACCCGGTTCCCAGACCGGGCAGGGCGAACAGGTTCTCGATGACCATGACGCCCGTGATCATCTCGGCGAACGTGAGTGCGAACACCGAAACGAGTTGGGGCGCCGCCAGCCGCAGCCCCGTGCTCAGCATCGCCTCGCGCCGGGTCATGCCGCAGGCCATCGCCATGTCGATGACGCCGCTGCCTGCGACATCCTCCAACGCCGAACGCGTGTAGCGCATCACGCTGGCGCCCACGATGATGCCGACCGTCAGGGCAGGCAGCATCAGCGAGGTCAGGGCCATTCGCGGCGTCGACCAGCCTGCCTGCGCAAAGCCCTGCGACGGGTACAACCCAAATATTCCGACGCCTCTGCCCAGGAGCAGGATCATCAACGATCCCGCCCACAGCGCCGGTACCGAACCGCCGATGATGGCGACCAATTGATATGCCGAACGACGGCGAGCGCTGACGGATACCGCGGCGGCACAACCAAGCGGGACGCCGATGGCGATCGCCATGAACAGCCCCAACCCGATCAGCGGGAACGTCACGCCGGCCCGGGAAGCCGCCAGCGCAGACACAGTGCGGCCCGTCGTCACCGACGTGCCGAAATTACCGTGCAGCAAATCCACCAGCCATAGCCAATACTGTATGGGCAGAGGCTTGTCGAGCCCGAATTGCCGTCGCAGCGCTTCGACACGACCGGGCGAGGCATGCACACCCGCCATGGTTGAAGCCACGTCCCCGGGCAACACGCGTAACGCGGCAAACACCACCACCGAGATCATCAACAACGCCGCGACCAGCAGCACGAGCCGACGAACAATGAACCGCGCCATATTCACCTCGTTCCCGTCGGGGTATACGTCACGTCGTACAACGGCATGACGGTCTGATTGAGGTTGATGGGGAAGCCTTGAACGCCGACGGCCTCGACCGTGGTGATCCGGTAGTTGAACAGCCAATCCGCGGGCGCGTCCTCACTGACGATTCGCGCGGCCTGGGCAAGTAATCGCGCATGCTGCGCGGCGTTGCCCGCACGATTCGCCTCGGCGGTCAGCCGTTGGACCGTCTTATTGTCATAGCCGAAGTAGTAGCTGGGGTCGGACCATAACGAGAAATCATGACTTTCGTTGTGATCGACCAGCGAGAGGTCGTAATCATGGTTCGTGAAGACATCCTGCAGCCAGGTGGTGAATTCGACGACCTCGACGTGCAGGTCGATGCCGATGGGCTTCAACTGCGAGCGTAGCTGATCCCCCAGCTCGCCGCCGTAGACGTTCGCATAGGTCAGCGTCAATCGCAACGGATGCGCGGCGTCGAATCCCGCCTCGCGCATCAGCCGCTTCGCTTTGGCGACGTCATGCGGGTACAACGAAGTCAGATTCTCATGCCCGGGATCGAGCGAAGGTATCGGTCCGCCGAGCGCCACGTCGGCGCCGCCGCGCGAGGCGATGAGCTGCCGGTGATCGATAGCGTACCGAATCGCCTGGCGCACCCGCTTGTCCGAGGTCTTGGCACCTTTCATGTTGAAGGCGAGCACGTATTTATCCGTTCCGTCGCCCACCTTGACCTGATACCTCGCGGAATCGTTCACGAAGGGTTTCGTCAGCGTCTGGGTCAGCGGTGCCAGCACCTGCACGTCGCCGGATTTCAGGGCGTTGGCGGCGGCGGTGTCATCGGCGAAATATCGAACCACGATGCGATCGGTCTTGGCTCGATGCTCACCCCAATACGCCTCGTTGACCTCAAGCGTCACCGAGCTGCCGGGCGTGTACGCCGCGATACGATACGGCCCCGATCCCACGGCCTGCGTCGCGTAGTCGTACCGCGCACGCCGGTCGAAGACCAGCCCCGGCCGTCCGGTCAGGACCCAGAGCAGATCGGCGTAGGGCTCGATAAGCGTGATGGTCACCGTCGACGAATCGACGGCGCGCACCGACCCGACGTCCTTGAGCTCGTCGGCCCCCTGGTAGCGGTGCTGGATGAGCTGGGTGATGGACCATGCGACGTCGTTGGCATCAAGCGCATCGCCGTTGGAGAAACGCATGCCACGGTGCAGGTGGAAGGTATAGGTCTTCCCGTCCGCACTGCTGTCCCAGCTCTGCGCCACAGCCGGAATCACCGCGTTGCTCTCGTCCCGAGCCACCAGTCCCTCGTAGACGTTGCCGATCAGCAGCTGGTCCAGCGCCGAACCGGATTGATTGCGGATATCGAGATTGGTAGGCGCCAGCTTGAGACCGATGGCGACGGCACGTGAACCGTCCGCCGCGCTCGAAGCCGCGCCGCCGGTATTGACGGTGAAGGCGATCAGCATCAGCATGGCCGACACCGCCGCGCACACGGTCCACCACCAACCGCGCAACGGACCGTGTGCAGACCGGTACAAAGACCCATGCGACATGCCCCGGAAAAACCCATGCGCAGCCCCCCGAGGCGGCTCGGCACGTTCGTTCAGCGTCGGGTCGAGGCTGCCCGCGACAGCCGCGGGCCGGTGTTTGTCGGTCGCGCCGGATGAACCGTGCACGCCGGAAAAATCAGGCATACGTCCCTCTTTACAGGGTGCGCCGCAAGAATCCTCGCGACAATCATTGGAAATACATATCCGCCACTGGCCGCCGATCGGGACCATCTTCGCCCCTCACAGGTCGTCCGCAGTTTATTGGACAACTCCAGTATAATCACAACATGTGCGTTGCGCTGCTATCGCAAACCATGCCGCGAATGCGGCCAGGCGCTCGCACGGGGAGGCTCCATGCTTATCGCTGTCGATATCGGAAACACCAACATCGTGCTCGGATTTCTGGACGGGGCAAAGACGATTGGAACCTATCGCATCTCGACCAAGTCGAATCACACGTCGGACGAATATGGGCTGATGATCACTCAATTCCTCGAATTGAGCGGTCTGGACACCGGCGACATCGACGACGTCATCATCGCCTCGGTCGTGCCGAACGTCATGCACTCCTTCCGCGCGAGCATCGTGAAGTTCCTCGACATCGATCCGATGATCGTCGGCCCCGGCATCAAATCGGGCGTCAGCATACGGTTGGACGATCCCAAGTCGCTTGGAGCAGACTGTCTGGCGGACTGCGCCGGCGCATATTACACCTACGGCGGGCCGGTGCTGGTCGCCGACTTCGGCACCGCCACGACCTTCAACTACGTCGATTCGAAGGGTTCCATCGTCTCCGGTCTGATCATGCCCGGCATCAAAACGGCGGCTTCGGCGTTGTCGAATCAGACGGCGCAGTTGCCGGAAGTCGAGATCACCAAGCCCCGGTCCATCCTCGCGACGGGCACGAAAACCGCCATGCAGGCAGGCTTGTATTACAACGCGCTTGGCGGCATCGAACGCACCATCAGGCAGTTCCATCAGGAGATCGACGAAGATTTCAAGGTCGTGGTCACCGGCGGCCTTGGCAATATCTTCATCGACGAAACGGATCTGATCGACGTCTACGATCCACAGCTGATGTTCAAGGGCATGGCGATGATCTACGAGCGGACCATCGCCAAATAACGAACCATCGCCTGATCGTCGAGCCGACGGTACAGGCCGACGATCAATGGCAGATACAGATATAGCCAGCTGCCAGGCCACCGCCATAGCCTGCCGTTGCCGACGAGTCGATGATCAACCGATCAGGGCTGCCGCATCGTGAAGCCTTGATTGGTGCCATAGGCCATAAGATCACTCTGCCACAGGGCTATGCCGTCCATGAGGGAGATTCGTTTGCCAGGGGACGCCGGAACCGTAATGGCGCTGCCATCGGCATTGGTCTGGCCGGAGGCCACCTTCGCCTTGGCGGCTAGCATCGCCTGCTCCCGTGCCGACCAGTTGTACGCCTTGCCTACCGTCACACGGAAGTCGTTGCGCGCGTACACCTCGAATGGCAGATACTGGTATCCGGTGGACACGTCCTTGGCGGCCTGCGAAAGCACGCGGTTGAACGCCTGCCCGCCGAAATACGGGATGTCGGCGCCGTGCGAGTCCTTGATGGTCGTGCGGTTGAGAAAACGCGTGTTGGCGAGTGTCTGGTTGTCGGCAGGAAACGCGCCGCCGTCGACCCTGGTCTGGATTCCCTCGCGTGAATGGCAGACATATTCGATGAACCGGAACGCGGCTTCGGGCTTCTTGCTCGAGTTGAGGATACCCAACGCGGAGCCGCCGTTCTCGGCATTGGCATGGCGGCCCTGGCTGGTGGGCATCTGTGTGACCCGCCAAAGCCCCGCCGTCCCGGGCACATCCGCAAGCAGCAACGAGGGCATCCAGGCCCCGGCGAAGACGGAGGCGACCGCGCCCGAGCCCAGGGCTCGCTTCCAAGCGTCGGACCACATCGTATGCTTCGTATCGATCAGCCCCTCGTCGACCATCTTCTGCCAGAACGCGGTGAACTGCGCCGTTCCCTCGTCGTGCAACAGATCGACGGTGACGGTTTTCCCGTCGACGGACGTGTGGAAGGGCTTTCCTCCCGCAAGCCAAATCATCGCATCATAGAAACTCGCCTCCCCGCTGTCTGCCGCGATGTAAACGCCGATCGCTTTGAGCTTCTTCGCGGCTTGGTAGTAGTCATCCCAAGTGTGGATGGCCGAGGCATCGACCCCCGCCTGGTCGAAGTCGTCTTTGTTGTAGAAGAAGGCCATCGGACCCGAGTCCATAGGCAGGCCATAGATGTGGCCATTGAGCCGCACCGATGACCAGGTGCCGGGAGTGTAGGAGCTATTATATTGCGCCGCCTGATTGGTCACATCACGCAACTGGCCGCTGATCGCATACTGTTGCAACGCGAAATATTCGAGCTGGACGACATCGGGCAATCCGTACCCATCCTCGATGGCGGTGTTGAGATTATCATAGCCGCTTGTGCTTTTGATGACGACTCGAATATCGGGATTCTGCTTCTCGAAATTCTGGGCGAGCTCCTTCATGCTCGGCTCCCATGACCAGACGGTCAACACCGTGCGGTTGTCCTGCGGCGCACAGGCCCCAACGCCTATCAACAGCAGCACCGTCAGCACCCCGGCCCACCATCGCCGCAATCTCACACCCATCCAACCGCTCCTTGCACCACCTGATATCGTCGGCCGGCAGCACCGGGCCTTCTCCTTGAGAGTTTACGACATCGACCCTAGAACGCGCAGATGGCTAAGGAGAGAGATGACAACTGTCTTGCGAATACGTTCTGAGCCGCATATGCAGTTCCATATGCGGCTCAGAACGAAGGATAAGCTTAAAAGGCGAAATCCACCTTCCACTCTCGATCATGCACTAATCAACGGTGAAACCTTGACTGGTCGCATAGCCCTTAAGATCCTTCTGCCACCCGCTGATCCCATCCGTCAGCATCTGCTTGCCTGTATACGACGCACCGATGAAATCACCAAACTTGCCTCGAGCATAGACCTCGAAGGGAAGGAATTGATAACCGGTAGAAACATCCTGCGCGGCTTGTGCTAGAACCTTGTTGTATTGTTGACCCGCAAAATAGTCAACATCTTTCCCGTCGGAATTCTTTACCGTCGTCGCGTTCAGGAAACTGGCAGATTTCATGGTCTTGGTGTCCGCGGGGAATGCACCACCCTCCACGCGCGCGTTTATTCCCGCAGAGTCATGATTCGCGAATTCGATGAACTTGTACGCAGCATCCGACTTTTTACTCGAAGACAGAACGGCGAGTGAAGAACCACCATTCTCGGCATTTGTCTGTGATCCATCTGCTGTCGGCATCAGGGCAACACGCCATTTACCAGCGGCGTCTGGAGCTGAGTTCGCCAAGTTGGCAGGCATCCACGCACCCGTGAACAGCGAAGCAATCGTTCCATCGGTCATGCCTTTGAACCAGTCCTCGGACCATCCAGAGGTTTTTGTATCGATGAGACCTTCGCTGAGCATCTTTTGCCAGAATTCGGTGAATTTTTGAGTCCCAGCGTCACTGGTCAGCTTGATGCTCACGGTTTTGCCGTCACTAGCGGTCTTGAATGGTTTGGCCCCGGCCAGCCAAGACATCGAGTCGAAGAACCCGGCATCCCCTGAATCCGACGTGATGTAATAGCTAGACCCGAGTGCATGGATCTTTTTCGCGGCCTGATAGTAATCGTCCCAGGTCTTTATCTTCGTGGCATCGACGCCGGCCTTGTCAAACACCTCTTTGTCATAGAAAAATGCCATAGGTCCCGAATCCATGGGCAACCCGTATACTTTGCCACTCCACTGCACAGAGGCCCAAGTCCCTGGCGTATAAAAGCTGCCAAAACCGGAAGTCTTACTAGTAAGATCAAGCAGGTGGTTGCCAATTGCATATTGTGGAAGCGCATAATATTCAATTTGCGCGACATCAGGCGCGCCCTTGCCCGCTGCAATCGCGTTATTCAACGCCGTATATTGTTTGGACCCCGTGCCGACGTTCTGAAGATTCACTTTGATATTCGGATATTTTGCTTCGAATTTCTTGACGACCGTTTTGAGTGTGGGCTCCCAGGCCCACACATTTATCTCAGTGGTTCCGCCGGACCCCGAGCTCGAGCCACTTGAACCGCCACACGCGGCGACGCCTACCAGCATCGCTACCGCACCCCACATGGCCACTGCCCGTTTTAATGCCGTGAACTTCATTGTTCTTTCTCCTTATCTCAACCGTGAACACGGTCGCCGATTACAGCTCAGACCATT
>CALNAE010000077.1 GCA_937874315.1 uncultured Bifidobacterium sp.
AGCGTCCATCGACGAGGCGGCAGACGGACAGGATACCGAAGCGCAGGGGCGCGACCCCGCGTCGGCCCGCGACGGCGCTCCGACGGAAACAGACAGCACGACATCAACAAATACCGCACAGAGCGCCCAAACCGCACAGGTGGACGCCGAGCAATCGCATACCGCCCCGCCGCTGTGGAGCACCACGCGACCCGACCGATACATCCATGTCCCGAGTTCGCCAGCCAACCAGACAACCGTGCCACACCACTCCGGTCCCAGCGCGCCGACCCTGGTGCTCGCCGGCATGATGCTGTTCCTCGCGGTCGCCGTCGGATTGGTCGCGTGGCGCTTCCCCAAGCCGTTCATACCAAATCTGTGGAACAATCCCACGCTGAGCGTGGCCGTCATCTTCGGTGCCTTGGGCGTCACCCTGCTCGCCGTCGCCCTGTGCTGGGCCGTCGCCGCCGGCGTGCATGCCGTGCTGCGCCATCGGCGTGACGCGCAATGACTCGTATGGCGGCGGTTCGGGTAGTGCACTACTCCCCTTCCTGCATCTGTCTACGGGAGTACCCCCATGCCCCAATCACGGTCAGAGCACCTGCAGAGCACCTCGCCTACCGGACTCCGGCGGGGGCCAAAGCCCCGTACCATGCAAACCAGCCAACACCAGCCACTCAATAAACCACAAGGAACAACACCCGTCACTTACCAGTCTCCTTATGTTGATTGTCTAACGGGTTGTTGGACACTTCCATCAACGAAACGACCCGGTATAAACGGGCCGTCGAAATGTCAAAAAACGACCCTCTACCGGGCGGCTAAGAACCCCGGCACGCGCTAGGATTCGTCTCAGATCCTCACAACCCACACTCTCCATCGCCATCGCATCAATGGAATATCACTATAATTATTACTGTCATTTTGATTCAACGGAGAGGCACTATGCAGCATAAGAAATCAAGTACCATATTTGGCCACTATTTTGTTGTAGCCTTCGCGGCAGGCGGGGTTCAAAGTGCGGGAACCGTGCTGAAGGAAACCGTTACGGATACGCTAAACCCCATTGCTTCCAAAACTCTGTTTAAGTACTCTGATAAGGCGATGTGATCACGCAACGGCATATACAAGGGTTTTCAGTTTTCCTTCAGTCGGCCTGCGTGTGTCTGGTGCTGGCGGTGTGGTTCGCGCTGTATGAGGATGTGGTGGATGGGTTCACGGCCTGGCCGACCTTGGTTGGGGTGCGCCCGTTCATGTTCGTCTCGTTGGCGGTGGGCGCGCTGACGTCGGGCATGCTCGCGGCGGGGGTCGTCCATCTGCTGTACTGCCTCGTCTTCGCCGGAGACACGCGCGGCACATTGAGGACGATTCGGTTTCTGCTGGTGCTCTGCTGGTTCGCGGCCATATACTCGGCGCTGGCGTTCATCGCGTTCTGGGCGTGGACGCGGATGATGCACCCGACTTTGGTCGCCGCGGAGTTCATCATCCTCTGCAACGCCATCGCCGCGCTGATCGTGTTGACGTGCTCCAAACGCCAGATCACGGCACGCGGCTGACGCGCAGACTCGCCCGCGATATGCAAGATGGCCAAGGCACGCTTACCTTGGCCATCTCTTTCATGAGCCCGTCCGTCCGCGATGACCGAGCGGGGAATCTCCACGCCGCCGGCGATCCACTCCTCGAGCACACCGATCATGCCGGAACGATACCGGACATCGCTCATCTACTTGCTGCCTCTTTCGTGGTCTATCCATTTTTCGGCCTGGCATTCCGCGATGCCTTCAACAGCTAACCGCAGTATCTGAAGTTCATGGAACATTTCCAGCGCCTTCATGCGACGGCGTACGCCCGACTCCGACAACGAGATGGAGCGGCAGCTGAACTCCCTCGCTTCTACGCCCAGCCGTCAACCGCCGATCGTCGCGCATCTGTCCCGCAGGAGACCTGTCGGTGTCTCCACGACATGACACGTTAGAACCTGTCGAGCCGATAATGCTCGATATGATCTTCCCACCGCTGCGGCAACGGCAGCTTCATGATTTGCGGCATGGAGAGCACCAACGCCGCGCCGAGCGCGAGTATCACGGCCAGAACCAGGGCAGAAGCCGTGTATCCGAACCGTTCCATGATCAGACCTGCGAGCCACGACAGCACGGCATACGAGGCCAGGCTGCACAAAGTCATGGCCGCGCCGAAGCGCCCCTGCTTCTCCTTGCTCACCAGCATCGCCATGAACCCGCCCATCACCGCGTTCCCCGCAGGCAGCAACAACATGGATATGAAGAGGAACGCCCCCTGGAGCCATACCAGATGCTGGCTCAACGCGAGGCCGAGAGAACCCAATGGGAACAATACGAAGAACGAAGCCGTCAACGGTCCACCGGGAATCCTGGCGACCAGCTTCGGCGAGGCCACGGCACCGATGAGCATGCCGACCGATCCGATGGTGAGCACCATGGCAGCGGTCAGCGAGCTGTGCGTCGCCGATTGCACATGCATCTGGGTGATGAGCAGCAGCCCGTTGATGCCGCCGTTGCACAGGGCCGATGCGAAGGCCAACCGGCGCTGGAATGGTGCTCGGCACAGCCAACGCAATCCCTCGAACGCCTCCCCGATCGCCTGCTTCAGACTGCGCACCATCGAAGATGCCACCGCCGGAGGCACCTGAGCCGATACCGGCATGGGCGCAGTCGGCGTGGCGAGCGTTTGCGTAGCGTCCGCACTTCCGTTGCACGGGTCGTCCGTGGCAGTGTCGGCCTTGCCATGACGCCAATATCGGTGAATCTTCAGCCCCAATCCGCCTCCGAACGCACTGAGCACGCTGGACACGAACAGCGGCACGGCGTATCCGAATCCCATGAGCACACCGCTGATGGGCGAGCCGGCGATGTTAATCACGGCGTCCCGCCCATGCGTAATCGCCATGGCTTGGGGCAGTTCTTCGTCCGGCACCACGCCACGCAGCATCGACGATGAGGTATTGCCCAGCAATCCGGATCGGATGCCCAGAATCACCGACAACACGACCAGAGCCACCCAGTCGAGTCCTCCGGAAAATTGCATGAACCCCGCCACTGCGAACAACAGCACACCAGCCATCGACCAGATCAGCAGCAGCTTTCTGCGATCGAAACGATCCTGCACCAGTCCCCCGGGTATGACGAACACCGCATTCATGCAGGACATAATCGATTCAAGGAGCGCCGCCTGCGCCGCGGAATGGGTGACGGCCAAAGCAATCAGCGGCAGCGCGAAACTCGATATCGACGCGGAAAGCTGCCCCGCCGTATCCGCCCCGAACCACCATCCGTAATCGGTGTCGCGCATCAACGAAGGCTCGTGCCCCGTAGACCCGCCCGTATCATCTGCCGTCGCACGCGCGCCTGCCATATGCCCGACCCTCCTCCCAGCCGCCGAAGATCCAGCCGCCGTATGTTCGTTCATCACATGTTCCATCAACAGCCGCGCTTCCCCTGTTTGCATGCCATTGCAGCGTTATTGCAGCGTTATTGCAATGCGGCGCGTAGAATGCCGCCGACCCGCGTCAGCTCGTCATTCAGAATTCGCACGGCATCGCCAGGCAGATTATCCCGCTCGGCGGCAGCGTTCAGCGCGATTCGCACACCCGCATCAAACCGGTCAAGACTGCGCTGTGCGTCGCGCAGATTCCTCTGAGTCGCGGCGCTTGGGATCGCGGCGCTTGCTGCGGATGCGCGCATATTGCCGGCGTCGAATGACGACTGCGCACGAGCGTGGCTTGACGCCGACTTGAGATCGTCTTTGAGCGAGCTCATGGAATGATGCACCTCGTCGCGCAGGCTATCGGCCATCATGCGCACCGAGGAGTCGATATCATCCTCAAGCTGGTCCTTTTCATCACCCCGTTGGCGAATCTCCTCGCGTCCGGCATCCGTGATGGCATAGACCGTTTTGCGTCCACGTTCGGTTTTGGTGACCAACCCCTCTTCGGCGAGCTTGGCCAAACGCGGGTAGACGGTACCGGCGCTCGGCACATAGGCACCGTCGAAACGCTGCTCGATCGATTGGATGAGTTCATAACCATGCTTCGGGGACTCACTGAGCAGAATCAACAGATACAGCCGCATCTGGCCATGCGCGAACATCGGTCCGTTCATAGTCGATCCACCTGGTGAACCCGGTCCGTCTGATCCGCGTGATCCACCCGATCCGCCGCTTGGTCAGCCGTCTGTCCGGCTTGCCCCGCCCGTTCCTCTTGGCCGGGACCGGTCTGTGTGGATTCGCCCTGGACATCTTCGCGCCGCACGAGCTTGAGCGAACCGGACACCGCGGAAAAATGCAGATCGGTGCACGGGGCATTTTCAGGTCCGTCTTCGATATCCACCGTTTTGGTGAAGGACATATGGTATTTCTGCCCGTCAATCTCCGCATGACCATGACCGCTATTCGCCACGCATCGCACCCGCACGCCCGAGTCCACGCGGATGGCCGCGTTGCCGGACACGGTACTGAACCTCAACGAGTCCGCCACGCCGAACACATCGCAATACAAGGCCCCGCTGACGCTGTCAAGCTTGATGGTATGGCAGTTGCCGCTGACGATCACGTCGCCGCCGACGGTGTTCGCGTTGACCGTGCCGTAATGATTGCGCGCCTCGACCTTCCCGCTCACACTGTCGAGTTTCAGCTCGCCGCACACGCTGTCGGCAAGCACCGTGCCCGATACCGTCTCCAGTTTGGCACCGTCGGTCACACCACCGATCAACGTATCGCCCTGCACTGTCGCGATGCGCACCCGTACCGCTCTGGGTACCAGCAGACTGACATCCGCCGAAACGACGGAACGAAGATCCTTCCAACGCCTTATCCGAAATACGTTATGGATGCCGGTCCCTTCGGCATTCGGATGGCTTACCTTCAACGCGCCATGAACAAGCCTCACATCGAGGTTCTCCCCTCGCACATTGTTTATCTCAAGCCGAGCATCCGGCCCGTCATGCCCGATGACATCGACACGGCCACACACCAAGTCGATATCGATTGACTTCAGATCATCGATATCGATGATCTTGCTGGCGTCCGGCCGAACCTGCCAACGCCCATCCTCACTCATACCGTCGTCATCCATGATGGTCCTTTCTGATATCTGGCATCTGACTTTGCCAGGCCTAACCCACGAAGGCCCGATTTCGCGATATATCGCGTTTGTCATCACTATAACACGATATATCGCGATATAACGTTGGCGTGTCGAGGGGACAGCGGCCCTGCAGTACGTCTCACCGCAGCACCACGAAATTCGCGGCGCCGCAACTTGCAAAACGTGAGCATCCCCACGTATTTCATCGCTTCATCACCAGCCGCTGCGACTACCATGGAAGACGAATAAGTAAAGCATCACGACAGAAAGGTTCTGCATTATGACCATGTTGCAGCATGAGTTGACTGATTTCACAGCCAACATTTTTCATGACGATAAATTCAGCCAACTGACCAAAAAGGACGTTCTTGGTCACTGGTCCCTCTTCTTCTTCTATCCCAACGATTTCAGCTTCGTATGCCCCACCGAACTCGAGGATCTCGCCGATCATTATGACGAGTTCAAGAAGGCCGGATGCGAGATCTACGGCATCTCCCACGACACGGAATTCGTGCACAAGGCCTGGCACGAAGCCAACGACAAGATCGCGAAGATCCAGTTCCCGATGGTCGCCGACCCGACGAATCGCCTCTCGCGCGATCTGGACAGCTATGACGAGGTAAACGGCCAGGCCGAGCGCGGCGATTTCATTCTTGACCCTGAAGGCAAGGTCGTGGCCTATGAGGTCATCTCGTCCAATGTCGGCCGCAACGCCGAGGAGATTCTGCGCCGGGTCGAGGCGTCGCAGTTCGTCTACGCCCACGGAGATCAGGTCTGCCCCGCGAAATGGACACCAGGCGATGAGACCATTGCGCCGAGCCTTGATCTCGTCGGCCAGCTCTGATTTTCACGGTCGTCTTGCAATCGCTGCGGAATGCGTGTGAGGCGATCCAATTCACGTCGGCTTCGCAACGGATGCCGACGATGACGATACGGCTGCATGGACAGTTCGAACGCGTACTTGCGTCCGCTGGCATGCAGCCGTTGTCTACTCTGGTCCAGTCAAACGGGCATCAAGACGGCGGCGAAGCGCCGGAAAGTGTGGGATAACTCCTATGAATCAACAGAACGACGTATATGACGTGATAGTCATCGGCGGCGGCCCCGCCGGGCTCACCGCAGGGTTGTATCTGGCCCGCGCGCGTTATCGCGTGCTTATTCTCGAAAAGGAGGATTTCGGCGGACAGATCACCATCACCAACGAGGTGGTGAACTATCCGGGCATCGCAACCATCGATGGCCACGGCCTCACCGAAACCATGCGACAGCAAGCCGAGGACTTCGGATCCGAATTCATGGCCGCCGAGGTGACCGGCATCGAGCCGCACGGCGACATCAAAACGGTGCACACCACCCGAGGCGATCTGAAGACCTTTGGCATTCTTATCGCCACCGGCGCCAATCCACGCAGGGTCGGGTTCGAGGGTGAAGCCGAATATGCGGGACGCGGCATATCCTACTGTGCGACCTGTGATGGGGAATTCTTCAGCGGCAAGGAGATTCTTGTCGTGGGCGGCGGGTTCTCGGCCGCCGAAGAGTCCGTCTTCCTGACCAAATATGCCAGCAAAGTCACGATCCTGGTGCGCGGAGACGACTTCACGTGCGATTCTTCGACGTCGGCGGCGGCCAAGAGCAATCCAAACATCGACATTCGGTACCATACCGAGCTCAAGTCCGTGTCCGCGGGCGAGGGCGGCCTGGTCACGGCGACGCTGCTCGATCGAACCAGCGGCGAGCAAACGCAATGGAAGCCCGCCGACGGCGGCGCCTTCGGCGTTTTCGTCTTTGCGGGGTATATACCGCAGACGGCGTTGTTCAAGAACGTCATCGATCTCGACGAGCATGGGTACGTGGTCACCCATGGCTATCTGCAAACGTCGGTACCCGGCGTCTACGCCGCTGGCGATTTGCGTGAGAAGAACCTGCGCCAGGTCGTCACCGCCGTCTCCGATGGCGCCGTAGCCGCCGTGGAACTGGAACGCTACGCCAAGGATCTCAGCGAAAAGACGGGAATCGTCCCGCCCAGACCGACCAGCTCCACCTACGAACGGCGGGAGGAACAGGCCGCGAAGCAGGCCAGCGTTTCGGGAACTTCCCCAGCCCCCGCTGCATCGCATGATGAGCGGGCGCAAAACCGGCAGGGAACCGGCAAGGTGTCAGGGTTCTTCGACGATGCCATCCGCAAGCAACTCGCCGTGGTCTTCGGCCGTATGGCCAGGCCGTTGATACTCGAGTTGGCGTTGGACGACACCGCTTTGTCGTCGCAAACGCAGGGGTTCATCGACGAGTTGGTGGGCTTGAGCGACGGCAAGCTGTCCACCGTTCTCGACCCGAAGGACACCGCGTTGCAGGATGACGAAGGACGCACGACATTCGATGTCACCGCCGCATTGCCGACTGCCCGTCCGACCGTGCGCATCTGCACCCTCGGCGAGGACGGCAAGCCCAAGCCGACCGGTCTGGCCTTCCATGGCGTGCCCAGCGGTCACGAGTTCAATTCATTCATACTCGGCCTCTATAACGCCGCCGGCCCCGGTCAGTCCGTGGACGACGACACCGAGCAACGAATCGCGGGCATCGGCACGACCACCGACATCATGATCCTCGTCTCGCTGACCTGCACGATGTGCCCCACGACCGTGCTGTCCTCACAACGGATCGCCTCGGGCAATCCGAACGTGCGCGCGGAGGCCTACGACATCTCGCACTTCCCCGAGCTGCAACGGCAATACAACGCCATGAGCGTGCCATGCATCGTGGTGAACAGGACAGACGCCTCGGGCAAGGCCACGCAGAAAATCGAATTCGGCAAGAAGACGGTGCCACAGATGCTGGACCTGATCGAGCAGGCCTAAAATTCCAACCTGGGCCGTGCATGTCTTCCATGCCGGAACCGACCACGAAGACATGCACGGCCCAGATCGATAACACAAGGGCGGCGGTGGACAT
>CALNAE010000078.1 GCA_937874315.1 uncultured Bifidobacterium sp.
TATATTCCGATACGCGTTTGTTTGTATATGGCCGGCCCTCCATCCTCCATTTTGACTCGCAAGGCTACATAGGCCATGATCGGCGACGTAAGAATCAGCAGAAGCGAGGAGCCGATGATATCGACCGAGCGTTTGAGCGCCTTCGTGAGCAGTGAATATTGTGGGAGGCGCGCGGTGAAGACCGGCATGGAGGGATGATTGCGCAGGTGGAGCGTGGCTCCGTCGAGATCCGCCACGGCCGAGCTGAACGCAAGTTCGATGCCCATGGATTCAACCGCGAGAGACAGCGTGCGCATCGTTTCCGAATACCGGTCGATCACATCCGCTATCACCATGGTTTCCGCCTTGAGATATTTCGCGGTCTGCGGCAGGTGGGAGTTGAGCGGCAAGACCCGCAACCCTCGTTCGAAATCGTTGGTCGGCTGGAAGGGAACGGAGATCAGATGTTGGGAACCGGAGGCCTTGGAGTCGTTGTCGGTCGAAGCCACCGGGCATACGGCTATCGGGGCATAGCCGAGTCCCTTATGTTCTCGAAGTAGGGCAATCGTTTTATGCAATCCCTCCGGTGAACCCACCACCACGCTGGGATAGTTGTATTCGCCGTTGTGACGGTTGCGCTGCAGGGCCTGTCGCATCAACCAGCGCTCTATGGTGGTGAGCACCGCCGTGAGTATGGGCACGCCAATGGTCAAAGTGCGTGGATTATCGAGTTTGAAGAGATAACTGTAGGTGGAAAGGAAGATGAAATTGACGAACGCGGCCTTGTATATCTTGCTGTACAGTTCGTAGCCCTCGCCCATGGTATGACGTTCGAAAATATGGCTTACGCCGAGGCTGGCAAGCCAGGAGAGGCAGACGACAATCGGATAATCGATGAGACCGTTGCTGAGAATCGAATGATGTTCGAGGAACGCAAACGAGTCTGTGTCGAGAGCGAGCAGAATGCTGACCGCGATCAGGGCCATCAGCATATCCAATGCGACGAGGGTGATGGTGTAGAACACGCTCCAGCGCGGCGGCGTGTATTCGAACAGATGCGTTGCTCTCCCATTGCCATGGGCAAAGGTGTGCGGAACGGATTGTGTATGTTCTGAGGAGGAGATATAGCTGCCGTCGAAGAAAGTGGCAGCGATGGGATCGTGCGCCGTCGTGATCGGCTGAGGGGTCTCCCTTGCCTTGGTGGGGGTGGCATATGACGAGGCGAGTTTATCCGTCAGCGGGGCCTTGCCGCGTTGCTGCACGTGTATCTCTTGTGTGGCCTCATCGACTTTCATATGAACCCCCCATAAGTCTTTAAGATTGCGTTAAGGAACCTCTAAAACAAACAAGATAACACATCGTTATACCCACTGGGGATGTAAGTTCGCCTTGTTGCGCCGAACAGGTATGCAGCGCGCATCACGATATCGGGCTTCAGCGCGCGCTCTGAAGCCGACGGCGGCGCATATAGAATGTCCGTTCTAGTATTCGTAAGAGACAGTGATCCAGAATAAAGGGATGGAACGGCATGGGTAGACATACTACGGGGCAATCGGTGGGCGCGCATGGGCGGTGGCATGCCGTGCTGTGGGGGCTGCTGCTCTTATTCGTCATTATCGCGGCTTGTGCCGGAGTCCTTGGCTATCGGTTCTACACCGAGGCCAATCAGGTGAAAGCCCATGGACAACGTGCCATCGCCGCGATGGAGGGACTGTCGGTCAGCGACCAGCAATCGCTCTCAACCCTGTCCCAGCGGCTTCCTTCCATCCAGCACGAGACCAGAGCCGCCCGAGCCATAGCGCACGGATCTCTTTGGAACGTGATGTCGCATATGCCGTATTTAGGTAACGACATCGTCACGGTGCAGGGGATGACCACTGCCGCGGACGATATCTCGACTCGTGCAGTGCCGCAGTTTTTGCAAGCCGTCACCCAGTTGAAATCCTCGCCATTGACCAGCCCTGGCGGCGATCTGAACCTGAAGCCGCTGCTGAACGCGCAGCAGCATATGACGACAGCCAACAAGGCCCTGCAGAGTTCGGTTTCCCAATTCAACGCGCTGCCCGAACCTAGGATCGGCAGGGTCAAAACGACTTATGATGCTGCGAAAACACAGCTCAACGCGATGGCGAGTACCGCCGGTTCTCTGACGAATGCGCTGGATGTGCTTCCCGATTTCCTCGGGTCGGGCCAAAGCCGAACCTACGCCATCATGGCGATGACGACATCTGAAGCCCGTTCTTCCGGTGGACTGATCGGTTCGGTGGGCGTGATGACTACCGACGATGGAAAGATCGGCATCAAGGACTTCAAGGCCAACACAGAGTACATACCCTACGGTTCGGGAGACCCCACGACCGATGAGCAGCGCATCTTCAACGCTTGGGGGCCGTTGCAGATGTCTTTCGATATTCGGGATCTTGCGGTGTTCCCGGACACCTCACGAACCGCGCAGGCCATGCGCGCCATATGGCAACGGACCTCCTGGGGCAAAGGCACGACGCTTGACGGCGTGCTGCTGCTCGACCCAGTGTTTCTGCAGGCGTTGATCGGAATCAACGGTAACGTCACATTGACCAATGGTCAGGTGCTTACCGGCAGCAATACCGCTCAATTCCTGCTCAACACGGTATACCAACGATATACGCCGGCTGAGCAGGATGTGTATTTCCAGGAAGTGGCCGTGCAGAGCATCGCGAAGATGTTTAAGAATCTCAATCTCGAAAAGCTCACCGCCGTCGGCAAATTGATGGGATCCATGGCGAACGGGCGCCATTTTTCGATGTACTCCTTCGATACGACGATCGAGAACCGGCTGAGCGCGGCCGGCTTCACCGCCCAGTCGCCGCATGATCAGCGGCATCCGTCGGTCGGCGTGTACGTCACCGAGCAGAATCCGTCCAAGATGGACTGGTATATTCACCGTACGTCAACCATCACGCGCAACAGCTGCAACGCCGACGGGTCGCAGACCTACCATGTTCGATACACGATGACCAACACCTTGACCGCGTCGCTTGGCGGTAGCCTACCGGATTACATCATCGGCGTGGCTGGCGGGCTGCGCACGTATGGTCTGGAAAAGACACTTATCTACGCCCCGGCCGGAGGCAGTATCACGAATATGAGCGCAACCGGGAATGTTTATGATTCCCGCCGGGAAACCATGAATGGCACGGCGGTTAATGCCAGTTTGGCAAAACTCGCGCCCGGAGCAAGCGTGACGTATTCTTTTGACGTCACGACATCCACGCAGTCGGTTACCGATCTCGCCATGGACCAGACGCCGATGGGATGGGAAGGCAACGGGGTTACGGAGAACCTCTCTTCCTGCTCCATACGTACCAAGAAATGAGGTGGAGCATATGCACATCATGGTTGTGTGTACCGGCAACGTCTGCCGTTCGCCGATGGGGGAGCTGCTGCTGACCAGATATTTGGAGGGGACCTCGATCCGGGTCAGCAGCGCCGGCACTCAGGGGCTGCCCGGGCACCCGATCGATCCGTCGAGCGCTCGGCTCATGGCAAGCGCCAATATCGATTCCAGTGGGTTTCGCTCACGACGACTGACGAAGAAGATGGCCCAGTCCGCCGATCTGATTCTGTGCTTTGAGAAGGCACAGCGCAGGCAGATCGTCGGCCTGGCCCCCTCGGCGGTTCGATACACGTTTCTTGTCAACGAGTTCGCGGATATGTGTAAATATTGTGCCGAACATAAACTGGTGCAGGGCGTGACTGTTCAAGCCCGCCTGCAGTCCGTAACGAACATGGCCTCGGTGATTCGCGCCTCGTTGCCTCAACCCCGGGATATCGCGGACCCCTATGGCCGTCCGTTTGAGAGCTTCCAAGCGGCGGCGGAGCAGACCAACGGCGCCCTGCGCACGATATTGGGAAGCATGCGCAAACATTACGCCGCAAACAATGCCGCGGGTTGGAAATTGTCGAGTCGATGATGTCGCTCATGGACTTTTGACAAGGCGCAATGTGAGTCCGTGCGGCAGACCCTGTGATAGAATTCCTGAGTTTGCGAGTCATCGAAGAACGGGGAGATCTTGACTATTGCTGATTTGCTGCGCGTCCTGCGCAAGCATATTGCTACCGCTGTAATTGCCTTTGCCGTCGTGTTCGCCGCCGTGGCGGCCTTCACGTTTCTGTCTCCGGCGAAATACACCTCGACGGCCGAGCTGTTTGCAACCTACACGGGGCAGCAGGATTCCACGCAAAACTCCAATGAGATGAATTCCGGGGCGTCGTACCTCTCGACGCAGATCAAGACCTACCCACAGCTCATCAAGACCCAGGCCGTCCTGGAACCGGTAATCCAAGACCTATCGTTGAATATGAGCGTCGACGATCTGTCGAAAATGGTTACCGCCACCAACCCCACCAACACATTCATGGTCGATATCGCCGTCGAGAGCCGTGATGCCCAACAGTCGTCCGACATCGCGAACAGTGTGGCGAAGAACCTGTCCAAACAGATCTCTTCATCGTTGTATACCGACGGCACCAGCAAATCTCCGATTCAGCTGACGGTTGTGCAAAAGGCGCAGGTTCCGGATTCGCCCAGTTCGCCCAAGATCCCGCTGTATCTCGCCGCCGGCTTCATTCTCGCCGTTATTGTGGCCATTGGCATGGCCCTGCTCAAGGACGTGATGAATACCAAGGTGGACGGCATCGATGATGCCAAGACGCTGACCGGATCATCGGCCTTGGGCACGGTGGCGCGAGCCGAGGTAATGTCGCGGTCCAAGCCCGTGGTGGTCTGCGAACCTTCCAGCCGCGAAGCGGAGGAATTCCGCAGAATCCGCACGAATATCTCCTTCCTCAGCCCGAACAGCGAAGAGCACGGGCACCTGATCGTTATCACGTCAACCGAGCCTTCCGAGGGGAAGACCACCATCTCCATCAATACCGCTGCGGCGCTCGCCGAAGATGGAAAGACCATCCTGCTCATTGATGCCGATCTGCGCCACCCCTCTGTCGCTCGGGTCTTGGGCATCGAAGGCAACGTCGGGTTGTCCCATATCCTGTCCGGACAGGCGTCTCCACGTGACGTGGTCCAGCCGTATTGGAAATCGAATCTTCATCTTCTCCCCGCGGGGAAGCGCCCGGGCAATGCCAGCATTCTGCTGAACTCGGATATGATGACCGAAATGGTCGAGCAGGCGCTGGCCCAGTACGATTACGTTATTCTCGATACGGCTCCGCTGTCCGTGGCGAACGACGCCGCGGTGTTCGGCAAACGAGCCGACGGCATCGTCATGGTCGTCGGTAAGGGCATCGCCGAGAAGAAGGAGCTCAAGGCGACGATCGACGGGTTGAATACCAACGAGATACCGTTGCTCGGTTTCGTGCTGAATTTCGCCGATCCCAAGAAGATCCATTCCAAGAATTATTATTATTACGATACGCCTTCCGGACAGCATTCCGACAGACATAGCGAATCCAGGGAAAAACGTCACTGACATACACGGCGTGTATACGGGCGAGGTGCATGAATTGAGGTGCATGGATCATGGTCGATGATCGGCCGCATCAGTCTCATCAGTCGCATGTCGATTTGAAGTTCCCCACTGCCGGCACTGGGTTACCCAAGGTCGCCGAATCGTCCCCACACGTTCACGGTTCCGGTTCGGACGCCCGGCTATCGCCTGCGGATCGGGGTGGTGCGTCTGCGGCGTCTGCTGGAAAGACGGATCATGGCGTTAGGGATATCGTCGATACGGATTGGGACATCCCATTCATCGAATTCACTTATGGCGGTGTCTCGGATTTCGACAATGGTACACAGCGGTTGGGTGATTCGTATAAACCGCAGGTGGCCCAACGACGCGACCAAGCCATTGCCCAGGGTTCCGGGCTGTCTCGTCAGGTGAGCCCGGGTGAGGCGCATGCACGCAAAGAAGACGATGCCCATTATGATCATTTGCTGGATCCGTGGGATGTGGAAGATGAGCAGCACGGTGATGGTTCCCAGGGCGGTGCAAAGCACCAGCCCGAATCCCAACGGGTTGAAGGTATCAAGGACGCAGGTCATATCGATGGGTTCGAACGCCTCATCGCTCAGTCGTCGGTGAAAACCGACGCTGATTTTGCCTCTCGACCTTCACCAGAACGGCATGCCACTCACGGTAGGTTCCACAGGTCTCGTATGTTCATACCTGTCTGTGCGGTTGTCGCGTGTATTTCGTTTCTAGGCTCTGCGCTGCTCTGGCAGCACCGTTACCAAGCTGTTCAAGAGCGGACGGCGCTGTCTCTTTGTTCTGCGGCGATGGCACGATATAGAACGGCAGATGACGAGCTAAAACAGGCGTTGCAGGATACCGCGGCGCAGCAGAATATCACTACCGAACAAGTCTCAGATCAGCATGTTGTAATCGCACTCAAAGAAACCGTGGCGAAAGCTCGCGCGTTGGAACTGAGCAATTCTCAGGGACAGTGCGGCATCGAATCCGAAACGAAGCTCAATAATGGACATGCCGCGCTGGCCAAAGAAACGGCTCCCAAGATGGTGGGACTTGTTTCGGAACTTAAGACACGTGCCGAGGCAGTCGCAGCGAGTAATGCCCGGTATGTAAAGGCCTTGTCGCAAGCGCGAACTCAATTGACCGCAGCGCTAGCTTCGGCGCGAACCGTGTTGGGCGAAAGCCAATATCAAGTGACGGACAATGACACTCGGATACACCTTGAGGAGACCATCAATGTTGCGAACACGTTGTTACCGAACCAAGATGCGGCTCTATCCGCAGTGCGTAAATCGGTGACCGATTTGCATACCGCCCAAAATTCGGTGACGGCGGCTATGAACGAATATGCGACGCAGCAGGGAACTCAGACCCAGTCGCAAACGAACACTAACGGGAATACTCCGACGCAAAGTCAATCCCAAACGGCTTCTGGAACCTCGTCGGCATCCGGATCCCAAACGGCTTCTGGAACCCCGTTGACATCCGGAGCTACACAAGAGCAATCTGGTGCCGGAACAGGTCAGTCCTCAAACAATTGACGCCAGAGAGCGTAAGAGATAATGGGTGGGGGAACGCTGCGTTATTAGAGTTATCAGAACTCAATGTTCGAATACCCGTGTGAAACTCATTGGGGATCGTTCGGTCGGGTCGTAGCTGCACCTTCTCCTTGTGGGTTCATCCAGTCGATCATAATCGGTGGTCACACCACGCCGCCGTCGCCTGCACCGTTCTAGACACGATAGGGGTTGGCCAATACCGGTCTGTAGAGGCAGATGGATTTTCATTACCTGCTGAGTGTGGAGAGCGACTGGCCTTCACGTAGAAAACCAGGCACAACATAATGTGTTTTCTCGATTGCGCGCGCGACTGCGTGTGTCCCGTCACGAAGCATATGCGGCAGCGGCAGTTCGTCATGAAAGGGTTGGCCGTTGATCAAAGCCGATACCGCTGCGAGCAAGGTTTGGGAAATGTCGGGAACTGATTGTACCCAGGTCCATATCGATACCGGCAGGTATTGAGTGAGCGTCCAACCGCCGAAGCTGACGACCGAGATGTTTTCCGGAACGTAAATTCCTACATTCCACAGCACACGTATCAGCGGAAGCGTCATAAAATCACTGAACAGCAGAATCGCGGTTGGCTTAGGGTGAGAACGAGATGTCTTGTGTTGCAGGACGGGAAGTAGACGTTCCGTCACCATTGACTGCGCCGAAGCAAGGTAATCGTTGAAATCGACTGGCAAAGCATGAACGATAGATGGATCGAATGCGATATCGTGTTCGGCGAGAGATGTTTTATACCCACTGAGGCGTTTGCGGTAGTTCGCCTTTCCTGATACGTCACAATCGGTGATAACTTCTATCGACCGGTGACCATGGTCGAGAACCGCATCCGTGAGTGTCTTTGCCCCCTCGAAATCATCGCTCATGATACTTGGATATCCGTTTGGCGCATCATCGGCTAGCACGAATAACAATGGACTGTTCAGCGATCTGAATCTCGAAGAATCCGATACAAGACAGGGGCCGGCGATGATGATGAGGCGTGCAGGTCCCCTCTCCTCTAACCTCTGCAAGTCCTCGATGAGATCGGTGTCATATGAGAGTGAATGGATTTTGAAATCCATATGCACCGCCAACTTGAGTTCTTGCAACAGTGGAATATGAAGGGGAAGGTCCTTACTGTTTCCTTCCCTCATGACGAGATATGCGATATTCGTATTCCGTGAGCGCAATGATTGGGCTGATGAATTTGGTTCGTATCCAGATATTGTGGCAAATCGAAGAATTGATAGGCGCAGCTCCTCGCTGACTCCGGGCTGGTGATTCAATGCCCTCGAAACAGTAGCTGTACTGACATGACAATGCCGTGCGATATCGCGTATCGTGATGTTTGCTTTCCCCATTGAGCAACTCCTTCTGTGTACGTCCGCCCATCGGGACCATGGTACGCGAATAGTGCTATATGCACTTTGAATATGTTCGAATTCGAGTCCCGTCGCCTTACCCTGAGTCCATTCGTCTTCAAAACTCGATCACTGCAAAACCGGTCATTGCGTATCAGCGGAACCATGAGGTTGTATCGGGTCCTTACCGAAACCCGTTGAGAAAGACGCAAACGTTTACCTTGCATCAGAGCGTGCCCGGCAATCGATGCCTTGTTAAGATCAAATACCGATAGCAAGAGGTGGGAAAACTTACAAGCGTTGCAAGTTTTATTCTATTGCGCGCGGTTGAGATGGGGGAGACGGTGGGCGCAGGTGAGGTTCCCAGCATTCACTTTCTTTCCGATTGAGCATCCTGACCGTGGCTATGGCGACACCAAAAAGCAAGGGTAAGAAGGACATTATGAGATCTCAGCATTCAATGGGTAGCCCACGATGGAAGGTGATCCCATTTCTCACGGCCGTGCTGGTAGCGGCGGCGACGCTGCTGTCGTTTGCACTGTCTCCACTAGGCAGCGCAAAGGCCGCGCAAGCGGACGATATGTTATGCGATGCGAGCACGACAACTTCTTTGGACAGCTACGTCACGGCATTAACGATTACAAAGAATGGTTCGACCGTAGATTCCGGAACGGCGTTCAATGCCGGCGACAGTGGGAAACTATTGTTGCAATATAAGATTCCGCCAACGGATCTCAGCGCTA
>CALNAE010000079.1 GCA_937874315.1 uncultured Bifidobacterium sp.
GGCCACCGCTGCCGCGGCGGAAGCAGCCTCGACGCTCTCGGATTCCTCATCCTCGGCCGCCTCGCCCAAGAATTCGGAAAGGTCGAGCACGTCCTCACCGTTCTTGAAGGTCACGACGCGCATACCAGCGAGCAGGCCCTTGGAACGACCGACCTCTTGCACCGCCGAACCGAGCTGCCCGTTATTGACGATAGCATTGACGAACTGGCTGGGATCCATGCCGTACTGCTGGGCGATGGACGTCAGGAAGTTAGTGACGTCGGCCTGGGAAACCTGCACGTTCATCTGCTCGGCAAGCGTGTCGAGCACCATCTGATCACGCAGTTCCTTGACGGCGCCGTCTTCGGCTTCCTTCTTCTGATCGTCGGTGGCCTTCTTGCCGTCGGTGCCGAGGTTCTTGAGATGCTCGGCGATGGCTTCTTCCTTCACGCCCTTGGGCACCGGGATCTCCGCACCCTCTTCGAGCTTGGCGATGAATGCGTCCCGGGCTTCGGTGGCCTGTCGACCTTCGGCGTCATGCTCGCTGGCCTTGCGAATATCGGCCTTGAGCTCGTCGAGCGTATCGAATTCAGAAGCGTCTTTGGCAAAGTCGTCATCGAGCTCGGGCAGTTCCTCATGTTTGACCGAATTGACCTTGACTTTGACCTGGGCCTTCTCGCCCTCGTGATCACCCGCTTCCAGCGTGCCTTCGAAGGTGGTTTCCTCGCCGGCTGACAAGCCGTCGAGCGCCTCGTCAAGCCCGTCCAACATGGTGTTGGAACCAAGCTCGTAGCTCACGCCCTCCTGAGAATCGACGCTTTCGCCGTCGATGGTCGCATCGAGATCGATGTTGGCAAAATCACCCTTGGCCGCCGGGCGATCGACGCCCACCAGCGTGCCGAAACGCTTGCGCAACGTTTCCAACCGAGTATTGATGTCCTCCTCGGTGACCTCCGGCTTGGCCACCTGAATCTCCAGATCGTCGAGCTTGGGCAGCTCGATATCGGGACGGCGTTCCACCGTGGCGACGAACTTCAGCTTGGTGTCGTCCTTCTCCTTGGAGGGAACATCCTGAACGTCCAGCTCGGGCTGGGCCATCGGACGAACCTTCTTCTCCTCCAACGCCTTCGAATACAAATCCGGAACCGCCTTGTTGACGGCCTCGCCCGCAACGGCGGGGAAACCGATGCGCTGATCGATGATCTTGCCGGGAACATGACCCTTGCGGAACCCGGGAATATTGACCTGCTTGGCGATATCCTTACGAGCATTGTCAAGATAAGGCTCGAATTCCTCTGGGTCGACGGTGACGGTGAGCCTCACCTTGGTTGGCTCGAGATTCCTTACGCTGATTTTCACGCTTGCGCTCCTGAATTACGGTTTTCGTGTATTTCTGCCGTTCGGCAACCGTTACATGATAGCGCGAGTTACGGACGCTGCCACCAGCTTCACCTGCCAGGGACGAGCCCCCTGCCCCGTGAGGAACGTCGCGACATCGCGCCGCTCGATTTCATCCGTCCAACACAGATTGCGCAGCATCTGCGGTTTGATCACCATCTCCGGGGGCGTACGGGTGTCCTGCGATATCTGATTGATCACCTTGCGCGCCGCCTGCAGCCGTGCGTAGCGATGCGGATGCCTCGTCGACCAGTACTTCATGGAGCGAGGGGCATTCGCATGGTCCTGATCGGCGGTCTGCGATATGGTCGGCCACTCATCCGGTGCGAGCTCCAATGCCTGTTGGATCACCGATTTCCAGACCGAGGGCCGCACCGAGCGCTGTATCGGGCCATATCGCTCGAACATCTTGTCCTGCTCGCTCCCGGTGTGGATGCGCACCCGTTCGTTCAGAATACGCACTCCCCTGAACTCCTTGGCATTATGCGGTTTGATCTGCGCGGCGGCGATGATGGCCGCGTCGGACAGCAACAGGGTCGGCGCGATGTCATGCTCGCGGGCCAGTTCCTCGCGCTTTTGCCACAACGCCCTGGCCACCGCCTGACCCTGACGATCATGGCCGAGCACTGTGATATGCGACACCCGCATCCACGGCACAGGATGAGGTATGGGTGGCGTGGTTCCCTTGCGCAGCGCATAGGAGAACTCCTCCTCGGCCCATTGCGCCTTCCCCGACCGGACCAGCTCGCGGCGCATCCTGTCCTCGACTTCGATCAACAGCTCGACATCCAACGCCGCGTAATTGCGCCAGTCGCGCGGCAACGGGCGGTAGGACCAATCCGCGGCGGAATGCTCCTTGGCCAACGTCAACCCGAGGTATCGCTCGGTGACGGCCGCCAGACCAAAGCAATGAAGGCCGAGAAGACGTGCCGCGATCTCCGTGTCGAACAACGCGCCAGGTTTCATCCCCAGTGCGGCGTATCCGGGCAGATCCTGCAATGAATCGTGGATGATCCATGTCGCGCCATTGACGGCACCGTTGAATTCCTCCCAGTCGACGTGTTCGGTCGCCAACGCGATGGGATCGAACAGCATGATGCCGGCGCCGTCGCGCTTGAATTGCACCAGCCAATCCTCATGGCCATATCGAAATCCCGAGGCACGCTCGGCGTCCGCGGCCAACGGCCCCTGCGACTGGGCCAATCGTTCACAAGCCAGGTGAAAATCCTCTAACGTATCGATGACCTCAGGAACACCTTCTCGTGGTTCCCTGAGTAATCTCGGTTCATCGGCCAACCGCGGCACCCTCCTCATCGTCAGCGACGGCGTGCATGAATCGCGTCCACGACTCGATCTGAGCACCGACGTCCGGGCCTTCGCCCGTATCTGCCATCTGCGGCGTCCACGATACTCGTATCTCGCAACCTCCCGAGGCATGCGCGAGCTCGACCCCAAACCCGGTGTCCTTGATGACGCTGACCGTGCCCACGATGTCCCGAGCCCCCGCGCGCTTCAACTCCCCCTGCATCTCATCCCAACTCATCGCGACCGTGAGCTCGGTAGGCTGCGAAACGTCCATGGGAAAGCGCAGATAGGCGACGCAACGCCAATGGCCCTGCCATCCATCCTGCGGTCGACGGCAGAACATCGCCATCAACCAGCCATGCACCGTCGATATGCCGCCCATGACATCGATATTGCCCATCCTATCGGCGGCCACGTCGTCAACGCCTTCCCCATCACGTTCCCCGTCCGTACACCGTAGGGGCACACAACGCAACGACACGCCTACGCCGTAGTCGGCCAGCGACGCGGGAACCGGAATCTCATGATATGCCATCCACCGCTGGCGCGGCATCGCGACGACCGACATCACGGCCGACCAGACCTCATCAGGCACGTCAGCGGGCCTCGAGGGAACCGACGGCCGACGAACGCGATGTGATGCGTCTTCACGATCCGCGAGCCGTCCGGCACGATTCTCACCGACGGATGCATCGCCGAGAGGGGAATCCCACACGGGAACCGCCGGTTCTAACGCCGGCTCGGTGGCCGAATCCGGAAACGCGTATATTGTCGCCATGTCTACAGCCTACGATGCGAACGGCGATGGATCGGGCATCGCCACGCGCGCGGCCGCACATCAGCCCGAATCTGAAGTCCGGCACGGTGACGGCCCGGCGATATCCCGACGTCGTTGTCTACCGATCGCCGTGGGTGAGGGAGTCGGTCCTGTCACAGACGCCCGGCGATACCCGGACGCCTAGTGGCACCCGGGATCCTTAATACACCGTGAAACCGCGCGCCTCGAACTGCCTCTTCACCCGGTTCCTGATCTCGGCGGATGGGCCCTTCTGATGTTCCAAAGGATAGGGTATGCGTAACTCGTGCCATTTCGGCCGTCCCAATTGGTGGAAGGGCAGCACGTCGATATGCTCGACGGCGTCGCCGAATGTCTCGACGATGTTGGCGATGTTCTCGATGTTGTCTTCCGGATCCGTCAAGCCCGGGATCAGCACGAACCGCACCCAGATCTTCTTGTGGTGCGCCGCCAGCCGTTGACCGAATGCGATCGTCGGCGCGAGAACGCCGCCGGTAAGTGTCTTATATCGCTGCTCGTCGCCCGCCTTGACGTCCAACAGGCACAGATCGATATCGTCGATCATCTCATCGGTGTAGTTCTTGTTGAGAAACCCCGCGGTGTCCAGACAGGTGTGCACACCCATCTCCTTGGCCGCGCGGAAGACACGTGAGACGAAGGCGGGCTGCATCATGGACTCGCCGCCGGAGAAGGTGATGCCGCCGCCGGTCGCCTTGAACAGGTCCTGATATCGGGCGACCTTGTCGATCATGGCGTCGAGATACACCGGCTGCCCGTCGCGCATCTTCCAGGTGTCGGGATTCTGACAGAACTGGCAACGAAGCGGACATCCGCTCATAAACACCGTCATTCTGGTACCGGGCCCGTCGACCGAGGTGTTGATGTCCCACGAATGGACGAAACCGATGTCTCCTGTTCTCAGGGCAGCGATGCGATCGCGGCGGTCCAGCCCGACGGGCGACTCGAATCCGGACAGGCCTCCCATCAGCGTGCGCCTCGAATATTCCTTCGAAGTCTTGAGCATATGCGGTTTGGTGGTCTGGAACGTCGTCATCTGCGACATCGTGCCCTCCTTCGGATCATCATCCTGCTTGTCATACTACCGATACCGACCCCGGCAGCCTAGGCGCTCGGTGCGCCTTGAGCGGAACCCATCCAGCCATACATAAGGGGCGGAGCCTTATGACTCCGCCCCTGTGTTCGTCACCGAGCATTCGTCACCGATAGCCGATGGCGGCGTATCGGATCAGATCATCTCAGTCGACGACCGAACCCTGATGGAAGGTACGGGAAATGACGTCGAGCTGCTGCTCACGGGTGAGCTTGACGAAGTTCACCGCATAGCCGGAGACACGCACCGTCAGATGCGGGTACTTATCCGGGTGCTCGACGGCATCCTCCAGCTGTTCCTTACGCAACACGTTGATGTTGGCGTGATACAGACCGTGGCCGTTGCCCGCGTCGAGAATGCCGACCAGGTTGTTGATACGCTCGGACTCATCGCGGCCAAGACCGTCGGGAGTGATGGTGTTGGTCAGCGAGATGCCGTCCAACGCGTCGTTGTAGTCGATCTTGCCGACCGAGAACATCGAGGGCAGCATGCCATGCGCATCCATGCCGTTCTCCGGGTTCGCACCAGGAGCGTACGGGGTGCCCTTCACATGTCCGGACGGGAAGGAACCTGTGTTGGTCCCGTACTCGACGTTGGACGTGATGGTCAGAATGGACTGGGTCGGTACCGCGTCGCGATATACCGGCAGCCGCTTGATCTGCCCCATGACCGTGCTCACAACCCAAGTGGCGAGCTTGTCGGCGCGATCATCGTCGTTGCCGTAGATCGGGAAGTCGCCCTCGGTGCGATAGCCGACCACCAGGTCGTCCTCGGCGCCTTCGACGTATTCCTTCTCATGGCCCTCGAGGTTCTTGGCATCCTTGTTGTAGATCGGATACACCTTTGCATACTTCAGGGCAGCCAGCGAATCGGCGGCGATGGACAGACCGGACATGCCGCATCCGAGGGTGCGATATACTTCCTTGTCGTGCAGGGCCATCTCGATGGACTCGTAGGCATACTTGTCATGCATGTAATGGATGATGTTCAGCGCCTCGACATAGGTTTCGGACAGCCATTCGAGAGCCTTCTCGTAGTTGTCCTTGACCTTCTGGAAGTCGAGCGTGCCGTCGGCCTCCGGACGAATCGGATCGATGAAGCCCTTGTCGATGACCTGCATGCCGGTCATCTCGTCGCGACCGCCGTTGATGGCATAGAGGAACGCCTTCGCGGAGTTCACGCGAGCGCCGAAGAACTGCATCTGCTTGCCCACGCGCATCGGGGAGACGCAGCATGCGATGGCCGCGTCATCACCCCAGTGATTGCGAATCTCCTTGTCGGACTCGTACTGGATGGCCGAGGTGTCGATGGAGATACGTGCGCAGAAGCGCTTGTAGCCCTCGGGCAGCTTCGGATCCCAGAAGATGGTGATATTCGGCTCGGGACCGGGTCCGAGATGCTCGAGCGTCAGCGTGTTGAGCAGACGGAACGAGGTCTTGGTGACCATCGGACGACCGTCGTCGGCGAAACCGGCGTCGGACCAGGTGGCCCAATACGGATCGCCGGAGAAGATCTTGTCATAATCCTTGGTACGAAGGAAGCGAACGATACGCAGCTTCATGACGATCTGGTCGATGATCTCCTGCGCACCTTGCTCGTCAAGCGTGCCGTTCTTGAGATCGCGCTCGAAGTAGCTGTCAAAGAAGGCGGAGTTACGGCCGAAGCTCATGGCCGCGCCGTCCTGGCTCTTGACCGAAGCCAGGTAGCCCATGTAGGTCCACTGCACGGCTTCCTGCGCGGTCTGCGCCGGGCGGGACAGATCCAGTCCGTACTCATTGCCCAGGGCGATGAGCTGCTTGAGCGCCTTGACCTGTTCGTCATGCTCTTCACGGAAGCGGATCCAGTGCTCGATTTCGGTCTCGGTGAAGTCGTTGCGATACGGCACGGAGTCCTTGTCGCGCTTCTTGAGCGCGATCAGCTCGTTCACGCCATACAGGGCGACGCGGCGATAGTCGCCGATGATACGGCCACGACCGTAGGCATCCGGCAGGCCAGTGAGAATCTTATTGTGACGGGCGATCTTGATGTTGCGGGTGTAGACGCCGAACACGCCGTCGTTATGAGTCTTGCGATAGCGGGTGAAGATCTTCTTGATCTCGGGATCGGGCTCCTTGCCCGCCTCCATGATGGCCTGCTCGACCATGCGCCAACCGCCGTTCGGCATCATGGCACGCTTGCAAGGAACATCGGTCTGCAAGCCGACAACCACATTGTCGACCTCCGGGCTCTCGATATAGCCGGCGGGGAAGGCATCGATGCCGGCCGGGGTGTGCGTGTCCACGTCATAGACGCGCTGCTTGCGCTCGACCGCCAGATAGTTCTCGTCGAGATACTTCCACATATGCTTGGTCTTCTCCGTGGCATCAGCCAAGAAGGATTCATCGCCCTCGTATGGGGTGTAGTTCTTCTGGATAAAGTCACGAACGTCAATGTCCTTCTGCCAGTTTCCACCGGTGAAACCATCCCAAGCCTTAGCCTGGAGCTCCTCGGCTGACAGAGCGGTCTCATCAACTGCTGTCATAATCACTCCTTCGTGTGGTACGAAACACATTTTGCATCTCGCTTTATGTTATTGTAGGCAGCATTAGCTGAGAACAGTCCGGATTTCAACGTGAGCTTTATCACACTCTGTTAGCGTTCACAGCATCATGGCGCAGCCACGTCAACGATCGCGGCCGTGGAAGATTGTCCTCGATCGATCTCGGTTCGTCCGGTTTACCGCAGTCGTTGAACCAACGCGAAGCGCTCGCACACCACCTCCGTCGAATCCGTAATGCGAAGATCGCGCGTCCCGATCCCGTCCAGAAACTCATCGCTCGACCAGAACCCCTCATGGGCCCGTCGCCACGAGGCCACATCCCGAAAGCCTTCGCCCTCGTGTCGCGCGTGAGCTGCACCCACCTCGTCGATCCGGCAGATGCGTATCGCCATCTGCCGCAGCACGCACACCGGTCGGCCACCGGAATCAATCGGAACCGAGAGCGTGCCGACCGGTCGAATGGATTCGTGAGCGCGTCGATATTCCTCGAGCAGCGATGTCGTCGTCGTTTTCGAACCATCGAGAACCGCCTCGATCAATGCATCGCGCAACGTACCCGGGTAGGCAAAACTCATCGCATGGCAATGACGCGACATCGACCAGGTGACAGGCAACGCGGGCCCGCGCATAGATCAGGCGAATCGCATCCTGCACCGGCTCGGCACACGATCCCGCCTCAATGCGCATCTTCATCGGCATGCTTCTCGATGTCGGCACCGCCGTCCTCGCCCCAATCGTCCCAAGCCTTGGTCTGCGCATCCCACAGCGCGTTGCGCTCCTCGACGATGTCCTTGGCATGCATGGCATCTTCATATGTGGCGTAAGGCCCCATCCGCTGATTCATCGGCGAAATCATACCCAATTCAGGCTTGCCGGTACGGGTGTTGACATACCACTGCTCGCCATTCGACTGCTCGCCGTTCGACCGACTGACGTCAGGATGACCACCGTCAGACGCGGATGTCGCGTCCCTGTCGTCGAACGGTACCTGCCCGGATGCATCGTCCATGGAAACTCCCTCACTATCTTCATTGCTTTGCGTCGTCATACCTCACCGCTGTTCACCCGTCTTACGAGCTGCCGTACATGCCACGCTCGCCCAAGACCCCTGGTTCCTCACGTGATACCGCACCGCTTGACAATCGAATCATTCCCGAAAGGCGTTGGTGATGGGCAACCGGCGGTCACGCCCGAAGGCGAGCGCCGTGACCTTGGGCCCGAGCGGGTACTGCCGACGTTTCCACTCTGCGCGGTCCACCAGCCGCATCACCGTGTCGACGGTCCGCTCGTCGAAACCGTCCGCCAGCAGGTCGGCCCGTCCATGGGCGTGTTCGATGTAGGCGGCCAGCACCTGATCGAGCAGCGCGTACTGCGGCAGCGAATCAGAGTCTTTCTGTCCCGGGCGAAGCTCGGCGCTAGGTGGCTTCTCGATGCTGCTCACGGGTATCGGAGCCTGCTGTGCCCTGGCTCGATCCGGCGCGGTCGTGATGCTGTCGAGCACCCCGCCCAACGTCACGCCGTCGGCGGCGACCTTGTTGCGCCACCGGGCAAGTTCCCAGACCCTGGTCTTCAACAGATCCTTGATCGGCGCATAGCCACCGACGGCGTCGCCGTAAATCGTCGAATAGCCACAGGCCAGCTCGGATTTATTGCCGGTGGCCAAGGCAAGCACCCCCCTGGCGTTCGAATAGGCCATGACGATCACGCCACGGATACGCGCCTGCAGATTCTCGGCGGCCACGCCCTCCAGCGACAGCTCGTGCTGGAAGGATGCGAACAACGGCTCGATCGGCCGAATGTCATAGTGCGCGTGCAGGCGATCCGCCAAATCGGCGGCATCGTCCCTGGATCCGTCCGAGGAATACATGCTGGGCATCGAGATGCCCCAGACCTGCTCGCCACCGCAGGCATCGGCGGCCATGGTGGCGACCAGTGCCGAATCGATGCCGCCCGAAAGCCCCAGACACACGCCATGGAACCGATTCTTGGCCATATAATCCTGCAAGCCCAGCACACACGCGCAATACACCTCCTGATCGGCATCGAGATCCGGCTGGATATGGGCGACGTGTTGCCGGGTGCTCTCGGTGTCGAAATCCCAGAAATCCAAGGCCTGAACGAACATCGCGGAGCGCTCGAGAAGCGTCCCGTCCGCATCGACGACGAAGCTGCCGCCATCGAAGACCAGATCGTCCTGCCCACCGACCTGATTGACATAGATCACCGGCGCGTCGACCTCATGGGCACGCCGCACGGCGAGATCGTATCGGGCATGCAACTTGCCTTCCTCGTACGGAGAACCGTTGATGGTGAGCAACAGATCGACGTGCTGTGTGGCGAGCGCGGCGACGGGTCCGCCATCCTGCCAGATGTCCTCGCAGATCGCCACGCCAACGCGAACGCCGTCGATGTCCAACACCAGCGAACGCTCGCCGGAAGAGAAGATGCGAAACTCGTCGAACACGCCATAATTCGGCAGAAAATGCTTGTCATATCCGGCCCAGACGACGCCGTCGTGGAACACGACCATCCGATTGCGCGGTTTGTCGGACCCCGGAGCCGTGCCGACCGTGCCGGCCACGACGTACAGATCGCCGAGCCCCTCCTGCTTGAGCTGGCCGGCCATCTCGTCGGCCTTGTCCCATGCGGCCCTGCGGAACGTCGCACGGAAGGCGAGATCCTCGATCGGATACCCGGTCAACGTCATCTCGGGAAAGACCACCACCCGCGCACCGCCCCGCGCGGCGTTGCGGGCGTACTTCAGGATCAGGTCGGCATTGCCGTTGAGATCTCCTACGCAGGTGTCGATTTGTGCCAAGGCGAAACGCAATTGAGTCATGGCACCATCCTAGCCCCGACGATCGCGACCGCCCATGCCGGATGGGGTCGCGCGGGCGCCTCGGCGTGTGCGGGCGTCAGTCGACCGGGCCGCCGCCGCGACTTCGGCACCTCGCGTGTATCCGTATGCATCCGCGCAAGGCCGCCGGCGCAGATACGCCGGCTCAGCGCAATTCCCGTAACACGCGCAACGCCGCGTTGACATAGAATTCCGCCGTCGGTTCGATGGCGTCGTCCAAGGCCACGAATCGCGGACTGTGCAGGCCATGATGCCCCGGCGTGCCGTTCGATCCGATGAAGGCGAACAGCAACCTCGTCTTCTTGGCGTATTCGCAGAAGTCCTCCCCCGCCATCGACGGTTTGATGGGCTCGAGGCTCGCATACTGCGCGACGTCCCGCATCGCAGCCCGCGCCAGCTCGGGGTCGCTGACCAGCGGAATGGCGAAATCATTCCACTCAATGTCGGCGCCGATGTCATATGCGGCGGCCGTACGTTCCACGATCTCATGGAACCGCCTGCGCGCCATGGCACCGTCGTCGGGATAGAAATACCGAACCGTTCCGATGAAACCGGCCTTCGCGGGAATGACGTTCCACACGTCGCCGCCATGCACCTGCGTCACCGACAGCACCAGCGGGTGGAAGGGCGTTTCGTTGCGGCTCACCACCGTCTGCAGAGCCAGGATCATCGAGGCCATCGCCTCAAAGGGACCGGTACCCATATGCGGATATCCGGCATGCGTGCCCTGGGCGTGCAGCGTCACGGCGAATTTCACGCAGCCGGCCATCATGGGTTCGGTTCCCACGGCGATCTGACCGGGGGCGTAATCGGGGTTGTTATGCGTGCCGATCATCGCATCTATGTCGTCGACGACTCCGGAGTCCACCAGCGCCTGAGCCCCCTCGCCCGTTTCTTCGGCCGGTTGGAACACCAGAGTGACGCTGCCGTTGAAACGATCGCGATGCTCGACGAGCCAGAACGCCGCGGCCAGCAGCCCCGTCATATGGATGTCATGACCGCAGGCGTGCATGACACCTGCGTTTCGCGAAGCATTCGCGACACCGGAGTCCTCGGTTACCGGCAGTCCATCGATGTCCGCACGAAGCCCGATATGCGGGCCCTCGCCGTGGCCGTCCGCACAACCGCGGATGACGGCGAGCACACCGGAACCCACCGGATTCAGCGACGCTTCGATGCCATGGTCTCGCAATTGGTCGGCGATGTAGGCGCTGGTCTCGCGCTCGTGAAACCCCAGCTCCGGATAGGCGTGCAGATGCCGTCTGATCGACAACAGCCGTTCGTCGACGACGATATGCTCCGCCGGATTTCGCATCATATTTCCCGTATCCCTTCCGAATCATGTCATTGCCGACGCGATCGACATGAAGCCACGCATCGCCGTCGAACCAGTCACCGACCGCATGTCACCCATAAGTCCGAGAATGCGATCGCACACATCCGCGCGCTATTGCAGTCGGCGAATCATGCGCTTGGCGAACGCGTTGGCGACGGCCTGAACACATTGGACCAAGACGATCATGATGATCACCGCGGTCCAGGTCACCGTCTGATCGAACTTCTGATAGCCGTAGGCGATGGCGAAGTTACCCAGACCGCCACCCCCGATATACCCCGCCATGGCCGACATATCAAGCACGGCGATGAACATGAAGGCATAGGCCAGAATCAACGGTCCCAACGCCTCCGGAATCAGCACCGTGCGGATGATCGTGAATCTCGAAGCGCCCATCGACCGCGCCGCTTCGATCACGCCCGGGTCAACCGGCACCAGGTTCTGTTCGACCAGCCTCGACATGACGAAGGTGCACATCAACGCCATGGGAAAAATCGCCGCGCCGGTGCCGATCGATGTGCCGATCACCGAGATGGTCACCGGTTGCATGGCGGCGAGAAAGATGATGAACGGAATGGGTCGGACGATGTTCACGACGACGTCCAACACGCGATAGACGACGGCGTTTTCGAACAGGTTCCCGGGTCTCGTGCCATAGAGCACCACGCCGAGGATCAATCCCAACACCCCGCCGATCAACAGCGTGGCGCAAACCATCTCCAGGGTCTCGGCGATGGAAGAGAACAGCAGCGGCCGCAGCACGCTCCAGTCGCCGTCACCGACCGCCAGCTCCATACGGATAGGCGTCGCGTGAATCGCCGCGGTTCCCTGCGATATCGTTCCTTGCATCACCGTGCATCCCTCCCCTGCGTGGTCGCCGAATCCATCGCATCCGGTTTCGACCGGGCCGAATCGGCGGTTTCCCGGCCGACGACCTCGTCCGTCTTGTCGCCCGTCTCGCCGTCCGTCTTGTCGTCGAATGTACGTCCGGCTTCGTCGTTCCCCGTGCCGGGCTCGTCGTCGGCGCCGTCGAATATGCCGATGTCCGCCATCGCCCGCCGATAGTCAACCGGCCGTTCGGCGGTACCGAATTCGACCACGTCGCTGTGGGCGTGCAGTTCTCGTAGGAAAGCGTCGGTGTCGGGCTGCCCCGCGTCAAGCTCATAAGTCATGGCCCCGATCGCCGAACCGCCGACCGTGTCGATGCCACCCCAGAGCAGATTGCTGTGGATGTCGTATCGAGAGATCAGCTCCGAGATGTTCTGACCCGAGGCAGCGACCGCGGGACGATCGGCGCCCGACGAAACGGCTCGCTGCCTGATCAGCACGGTGAACATCGGACCGGGCCACTGGGCATGAAGCTGTGCGACACGACGCTCATCCGGCACCCCGGACAGCGCGGTGGCGATGAACCGCCTGGTCACCGCCGCCTGCGGGGCCGCGAACACGTCGTAGGCCTCGCCTTGCTCTACGACACGACCGGCACTCATCACCGCGATACGATTCGCGATCTGCTGCACCACGCTCATCTGATGGGTGATGAGCACGATGGTGATGCCGAAACGCTCGTTTACACGCTTGAGCAGTGACAACACCTCGGCGGTCGTCTCGGGGTCCAAGGCGCTCGTCGCCTCATCGGCCAGGAGAATCTTCGGGTTGGTGGCCAGAGCACGGGCGATGCCGACCCGTTGTTTCTGCCCGCCGGACAATTGCGAAGGATAACTTCGAGCGTGGTCCCGGAGCCCGACGAAATCCAACAGCTCCTTGACGCGTCGTTGCTGGTAGTCCTTACGCCAATGATCCAACTGCAACGGATACGCGACGTTCTGTGCGACCGTTTTCGTGGAGAACAGGTTGAATTGCTGGAAAATCATGCCGATGCTCTGCCGGATCGGGCGCAAAGCCGATTCCGACATGCCTGTGATGTCCTTGTCCAGCACGGTGACACGACCGCTGGTGGGCCGCTCCAGCGCGTTGATCATGCGCACCAACGTCGATTTGCCGGCACCCGAATAGCCGATGATGCCGAAGACGTCGCCACGGTTGATCGTCAAACTGACGTCGTTCACGGCGCGTATCGCCGCGCGTTTGGTCGCAGACCCGTTTTTCGCGCGAAACTCACGCACCACATGATCCAAAGTGATGATCGCCTCAGTCATTACACCGCCCCGCCATTTTCACTCCTGATTGCCGCTCCCGCGTTACCACCGATCGTCTCGATAGCGGTACCACAGCCATCGCACGCCGATCATAACGGATTACTCCCACCGATCATAACGATTCACTTCGTCATCCAGCGACACGGCGCCACGGCATTCTGCACTTGCGACACCGCGTACTACGCCACCGCGCCGATTCTGCCGCGCGGTGGCGCACGGCCCGGATCCTCGCCGGATGCGTGCCATGATATGGGCGTCAGTCTCAGCCGGCGCTGCGGGCGTCCTTCTCGATCTGGGACAGGAAGCCTTGCAACTCGCCAGCGCTGTACTGCGTGGCGAAGGACGCGGTTCCA
>CALNAE010000080.1 GCA_937874315.1 uncultured Bifidobacterium sp.
GGATGAGTACGACTACTTGCGCAGGCTGTACACGGCGGTCGTCCCCAACGCAGAGCGGACTGTCGGCGATATCGAGGCATTACGCAGCCAAGGTTTCACCGTTCGAGAGATCGAAGTGCTCACCGGGGTGTCACGAAGCACTGTTTCACGTGGACTGAAAGAGACTGACGATGAATAATCTGCTGCAGCTCAAAGGAAAGCTGTCAACGAAAGGCGCTTCATCGCCGGGCGCACCCTCGCTGCCAGCTAGGGCGGTCGTCAAACAACGTGAGGTCGTGACAATTGCCGACCAGCTATCAGAGGTGCGTAAATTCTGGGCAGGCCAGACGTTACCTATCAACCCGCTGGTGAGCGTGCACTACAAAACGGTAGTTGCGAAAAGCAATCGTATTCGTCGTTTGCTGGCGAATCACGGAACGTCTGCCAGTCGTTACATCGTCGGAGCGAAGTTTGAGGGGGATCCCAAGGCCCCGAATCATGTCATTACCTACTGCGTTGACCGTAGTGTTCTTGACTCGACAATCCAGGAACTGCATACTGCAGCCGATGTTCTTCATCATCTCGGCGGTTCCATCGATGGCACGGGCTTGAATTCAATCAACCGAGCTGGGCTTAGCGCGGTAGACAAGAACCGTGGTTTGAGTAAGTCGGCGTTTGCCCAGATCGTCAGGGATGTATATTACGTGGATCGGTTTGATGTGGACCACATTATTCAGTCTGATTGGAAGCAGGCGTCACTCGTAACCCTGTATGACACCGGCCGAGACCCGGTGGATTTGCTGCACAGGATTGGTATAACCGATGCGTTGTCTGCAAACAAAATCGATCAGACAACCATTCGCTTGCGGCCTGATCAATACGAGGTCTTGAAGAACAAGGCGCCATATCTCATCGCCATGTCGCTTGCAGATATTTCCGAACTCACATTCGAGGACAGTAAGACCGGGAAACGAGAGAAGCTGAGCATTCCCCAGCCCGGCAGCGAGCCAACCATAGGCGTTATCGACACGCGGTTCGATACGAGCGTGTATTTTTCCGACTGGGTCGAGTATCACAATGAGCTGGGCTCGCAGATGCCCGATTCGTCTGAGGACTACCGGCATGGTACCGAGGTCTCGTCAATTATTGTGGACGGACCAGAGTTGAACCCTGCATTGGATGATGGCTGCGGCAGGTTCAGGGTACGCCATTTTGCGGTGGCTGTGGGTGGTCCCAACAGCTCATTCGACATTCTGAGGGCTATTCGTGGCATCGTTGCCGCGAACCAAGACATCAAGGTCTGGAATCTGAGTTTGGGTTCCGTTCTGGAAGCTCCCAACAATTTCATATCTCCAGAAGGGGCGTTGCTTGATGAACTGCAAAGTGTCTACGATGTGACCTTCGTGGTGGCAGGAACGAATAAAGGGATAGCGGATGACCCCAAAACCGACAAGCGAATCGGCGCTCCTGCCGATTCGATCAATTCACTCGTAGTCAACGCGGTCTCTACGTTTAAGGAACCTGCAAGTTATTCACGGATCGGTCCGGTCCTCGATTTTTATCGAAAACCGGATATCGCATATTTCGGTGGCGACAAGCAAGATCCAATGGCAGTCTATTCGCCTAACGGGGTTTCGCTTGCCGATGGCACGTCGTTTGCTGCGCCGTGGGTTGCAAGAAAACTGGCCTTTCTTATACAAATCATGGGTATGTCTCGTGAATCAGCGAAAGCGTTGCTGATTGATTCCGCGTGCGGATGGGCCATGCAGGGCAATCCGCTCAAGGTGGGATATGGCGTTGTCCCAACGCGTATTGAGGATATTCTTCAAACACCGGCTGACGAAATTCGCTTCGTGATTGAAGGAACCACCAGTTCGTTTGAAACCTATAACTACGAGATTCCTGTGCCAGTTTCGAAGGATAAATACGACTACATGGCCAAGGCGACATTGTGCTACTTCCCGAAATGCGATCGTGCGCAGGGCGTCGATTACACCGACACTGAACTGGATTTCCATTTCGGTCGTATGACCGGTGAAAAAATTAAATCACTCAATCACAATGTCCAAGGTGAGCTGGATCAGCTGACCTATGAGCAAGACGCACGAAAACTATATCGCAAATGGGACAATGTGAAGCATATAGGAGATTTAGAAAAAAGCCGCTTCGTTCCCAAGAAAGCATATGGTCAGGCAAACTGGGGTTTCAAGATAAGAAGGACAGGCCGCCAAGACGAGCCCCAAGGCGAAGCATTGAGATTCGCGATGGTCGTGACGCTCAAAGAGATGCGGGGACGCAATCGCATCGATGAATTCGTGCAGCGCTGCCATCTGCAGCAATGGATTGTCAACGAGATTGACATCAACAACTACATCAACTTGTATGAGGAAGCTGAAGTCGACATCGATTTCGACGATGAATCATAATTCCTGGATGGGGTGTGGCGGAGAACTTGGACACTGATTGGTGTCGAGATATTCTGCGAGGTTCCGCGAACGGGTGCGGGCGTTCGCCGGCGGATGCGCACCACGAATTCGGTGGTCACGTGTTGGCGGCGACGTATCCGTGGCTCGGCTACCGGTCGCTGCATGCGAAGGCCCACACCACGGCGGCGCGTGCGAACGTGGCGGTCATGGTACGGCGGTTCCGCCCGTCGCGGGAGTCCAAACGCACCATTGCGTTGCGGCCTCTGGATAGCGGACCTTGCCGCGTCGGCCGGCTATTCGCGGATCGTCCTTTACGATTGGGCCAGGAGGTTACCGGAACGGCGGATTGCAAGGTCCTTATGAGTCGAGACGAGAAGAGGCATGCCGGCGACGTCTCCGAAGGGCTGGTCCGCACGCTGACGGACGAGCCGTGCCCGCATCAAACGTCCTGGCT
The DNA here is from genome assembly GCA_937874315.1 of uncultured Bifidobacterium sp. Taxonomy (GTDB): domain Bacteria; phylum Actinomycetota; class Actinomycetes; order Actinomycetales; family Bifidobacteriaceae; genus Bifidobacterium. Next base: position 2,860 of record CALNAE010000080.1, read on the forward strand.
CGAAAAGCCTAGACCGGTATCGCCGTTCACCGGGTTTGACAGCTTGAACAAGCAAACACAACAACGTGTCCAAGTTTTCCACTGCACCCCTGCCGACCACAATGTATCCGGCCGTGGTGTACACTGGTCCATGCCTCCACGTGGCGTCATGTCACCCAATCCCCCCAGGGCAGGAATGCAGCAAGGGTAAGTGGCCTCTGACGGGTGCGTGGGGGTTTACTCTTTGTGGATATGTTGCTGTGAGATACTTTCTTCAGGGCAATTGTGCCCATCGGGTTCTAGAGTCGGAACCATGACCGATGAATCGAAATCCGCCGACCATGATTCGAGTATGGGCGCACGGGCCAATGCCAATGCCAATGCCGAGACCAGTGCCGATGCCGATAATGTTGCCGAGACCGAAGCTAAGCCCCAAGCCGTCGCCGCAACCCATGACTTGACTTTCGTCCCCGTCGAACGGCCTGCTCAACCCGTCGCATTCGCCTCGTCCGCTGATGCAGGTTGGTCCGCCGCGAGCACGCGGCCCGATACGACCGACGACTCGGCGGCGCAGGACAAGTCGGACAAGTTGGAGAAGTCGGGCAAGTCGGGCACGTCGAATGAATTCTCCGAGCCGGACGCGAGCGCCGATATGGATGCTGACGACGTCGATTCGGGGTTGGCGCGTCTGGACCCGTTGACCGTGCATCCCCGGCGCTCCAGCGTGGTGTTGTGCGCCGTATTCGGCATATTCATGTTGGCCGCCGCGGCGGGGGTGTGGTGGCTCGCCGTCAGAACGGCTACCGGGCAAAGCTACGACGACATGGTGTTCAACAATTTCGATGCGTTGTTGCCAAGCGGCGTCAGAACCCTGATGAAACCCTTCCTCATATCGAAGGTCGTGATTGGCATCAGCGTCGCCATCGGCGCGTTGGCGGTGGTGGTGATAATACTGCGCAAGCGTTGGTGGCTGATCGGACAATCTCTCGCGTTCGTCGCAGTGAGCTATGCCATGCATTTTCTCAAATATGTGCTTCCCCGTTCGATACTGGTGAATACCGTTTCTAATCCGGCCAATTCAGCACCGTCCGGACACGTCCTGCTCGCCGCAGCGGCGGGTCTGCTGCTGGTGTTGGCGGTGCCCCGGGTCTGGAGAGCGTTGGCGTGCGCTGTGACGTCCTGCTTCGCCATCTGGATCGGCATGTCCGTGTTGGTCGGGCGGTGGCACAGGCCAAGCGACGTCGTCATGGCGTTGCTGCTGATCGGCGGTCTCGCCTTACTGATTCTCGCGTTTACGAGGACCTCCGGCATGGATGCGCCGGGCAGTAGGTTCTCTTCCGCGAGCGTGCAGATCGTTGCCAGCGTCATGCTCACGTTCGGCGTGTTGGGCGTGGCCTACGCCGGATATATCATCTGGCAGATCGAGCCCGGACTCGAACTCGGCGCGCAGTGGGCGATCATGGGCGCCACGGTCTCGGCCGGGGTGCTGATCGTGGCGGTTGCGGCATTGGTGTTCTCGATGGTGTTGACGATGCGTCAGCTGACCGCGGCGCCGTTGACGAGATTGGGCCTCGTAGGGGCCCCGCCGGCTCCTCCGGTTGCTCGATAAATACGCTCGATTTTGGGCTTGGCCATAGTGCATGCCTATGATGTCGTGTTGAATGACCCATGACATAAGGAGGGGCAATGGCAACCGGCACTAAGCTCGTCATCGTGGAGTCTCCCACCAAGGCCAAGAAAATCGGGGGATACCTTGGCAAGGGCTACACCGTGATGGCTTCCGTCGGCCATATTCGCGATCTCGCCCAGCCGAGTCAGGTTCCCGCATCGCAGAAGGCCAAGTTCGGCAAGTTCGGCGTCGACGTCGACGATGGTTTCGCCCCGTATTACGTGGTGGGCGCCGAGAAGAAGAAAACCGTCTCGCAGTTGCGGTCGGCGCTCAAGGACGCCGACGAGCTTTTCCTCGCGACTGATGAGGATCGCGAAGGCGAGGCGATCGCATGGCATCTGGTGCAGACGCTCAAGCCCAAGGTCCCCGTCAAACGCATGGTCTTCCATGAGATCACGCCTGAGGCCATCAAGGCGTCGCTGCAGAAGACGCGCGATGTGGACGACCATATGGTCGACGCCCAGGAGACGCGGCGTGTGCTCGACCGGCTGTATGGCTATGAGCTTTCCCCGGTACTGTGGCGCAAGGTCGGGCCCGGCCTGTCGGCGGGCCGGGTGCAATCCGTAGCCACGCGCATGATCGTCGAGCGGGAACGCGAGCGCATGGCCTTCGTACGGGTGTCTTACTGGGATCTGCGCGCGACACTTGCCGCTCCCGATGCGGATGGCGAACGCGCCGAATTCGTGTCGCGGTTGGTCTCGTTGGATCATCGCAGGCTTGCGGTCTCCAAGGATTTCGGGGATGACGGCGTACGCACCGCGGCCGCGGTGAAAGAAGACATCTGCCAGCTTGATGAGCGGCAGGCCAAGGAACTGGCATCGGCGTTGCGGCAGAGCGAGTTCACGGTGTTGTCGACCGAATCCAAGCCCTACCGTCGTCGTCCGGTACCTCCGTTCACCACCTCGACGTTGCAGCAGACGGCGGGCAACCGGCTGTCCATGAGTTCCCGACAGACCATGCGCGCGGCCCAGGGGCTGTACGAGAACGGCTATATCACCTATATGCGTACCGATTCGGTGACGTTGTCGCAGGAGGCGATAGCCGCGGCGCGGACGGCGGTAACCGAGCACTTCGGCGCGGCGTTCCTGTCCGACGCGCCCAAGCAGTACGCGACGAAAACCGCCGGCGCGCAGGAGGCGCATGAATGCATCCGCCCCGCCGGATCGCAATTCCGCGATCCGCAGGAGGTGGCGGGGAAGGTTCCCCCCGATCAGCTTCGGCTGTACACCCTGATCTGGCAGCGCACGCTGGCCTCCCAGATGGCCGATGCCACGGGTTCGACCGCGACCGTACGATTCCGCGCCGACGGCGGGGATCATGGCGAGGCGATTTTCCAGGCGTCCGGCACGGTTATCGAATTCCCTGGATTCCTCAAGGCCACCGCGTCGCGGCGTCATGCCGAAGACCCTGCTGCGGTGCATGCATCCGCTGCCAAGGACGCCGATCAGAACGAGTCGCTGCCGCCGATGACGGTGGGCGACATATTGCATGCCCGGCAGGTCGAGGCCGATGGGCATGAGACCCAGCCTCCGGCCCGCTATACCGAGGCGTCGTTGGTCAAGACGATGGAGGCCAAGGAAATCGGACGGCCTTCGACCTACGCCAGCATCATTTCCACGATTATCGATCGCGGGTATGTCTATGAGCGTGGCCGAGCGCTGATCCCCTCCTGGTTGGCCTTCGCGGTGACGAAGCTGTTGGAAACGAAGTTCCCGCAGTATGTCGATTACCAGTTCACCGCCGACATGGAGAACGGTCTGGACCAGATCGCCCACGGAAAGGAAACCGGGCGCGAGTGGCTGACTAGGTTCTATTTCGGCTCCGGCGAGGACGTCGCGCATTCGGCCGCCGAGGCACATGAGGGCTTGCAGCAGCAGGTGGCGCAGTTGGGCGAGATAGACGCCCGTGCTATCAACACCATCGATATCGGCGATGGCCTGCACGTGCGCGTCGGTCGGTTCGGACCGTACCTGGAGGATATGCAAAATCTCGACGATCAGGGCGAGCCGAGGCATGCCTCGATCCCCGATACGGTAGCCCCCGACGAGCTGACGGTGGCCGCCGGACGTGAATTGATCGCCACCAACGCCTCCGGCCCCCGCGAGCTGGGCAAGGATCCGGTCAGCGGCGGCACGGTCGAGGTGCGCAATGGAAGATTCGGCCCATATGTCGCGTTGATGCCGGTTGCAACGCCCGACGATGCCGATGTTGCGAAGAAAACCGGCGTTGCGAAGAAAACCGGCGTTGCGACGCAAGACGGTGCCGCGGCGGAAAGCGGCGCCACGAAGGCCGTGAAATCCACGAAGGCCACGAAGCGTTCGCCGAAGAAAACGGCCCCCGCCAAGCCCAAGATGGCTTCGCTGTTCAAGAACATGACCCCTGAAACCGTCACGCTTGAGGATGCCTTGAGGCTGCTCAATCTGCCTCGTACCGTCGGCGAGCTGGAGGAGACGAACGCCGAGACCGGCGAGTTGTCGAAGGCCGTCGTAACCGCAAGCAACGGGAGATATGGTCCGTATCTGACCAAAACCTCCGCTGACGGGAAAGGCGAGACGCGGTCTCTGGGCAGCGAGGACGAGATTTTCTCGGTGGATATCGAGAAGGCCAAGGCGCTGTTCGATCAACCCAAATACGGTCGCGGGCGTGGCCGGGGAGCTGCCAAGCCACCGTTGCGCGAACTGGGCACGGACCCTGCCAACGGCAAGGAGGTCACCATCAAGGACGGTTTCTACGGCGCCTATATCACCGACGGCGAAACCAACCGCACGCTGCCCAAGCAGTACACCCCGGAATCGATCGACGTGGAGGAAGCGCTGCGGCTGCTGGCGGAGAAGCGTGCCGCCGGACCAACAAAGAGGCGCGGGCGCAAGGCCTCGACGTCTAAATCGACGGCAAAGAAATCGACGGCAAGGAAGACGACTGCGCGCAAGAGCTCGACCACGAGGAAGAGCACGACGCGCAAGGCCGCCGCGCAAACCGCTACGAAGGCGGGCGGTGCTTCGGCTCGTCGCGTTTCGGGCGCGGGGCGCAAGGCGTCGGCGATCAAGGCCGCATAATGCCCGGTCTCTTTATATCCCTCGAGGGCGTCGACGGCGTCGGCAAGACGACGCAGGCCGAGCGGCTGCGGCGGTATGCGGCGGGCTGCGGCGCCGAAGTGGTGCTGACCCGCGAACCGGGTGGCACCGCATTGGGTGCTGCCATCCGCGACATGCTGTTGCACGGCGTGCGCGGCTCGAACGACGGATCGGCGGAGCAGATCGGTGCGAGAACCGAGGCGTTGCTGTTCGCGGCCGATCGAGCCCAGCATGTGGCTGAGACGATAGCGCCGGTATTGCGCCGCGGCGGCACGGTGATAACCGACCGCTACATCGACTCCTCCCTCGCCTATCAGGCGGGCGGACGCGAGCTGCTGCTGGATGATGTCAGGAAGCTCAACATATGGGCCGCGGACGCGCTGATGCCGGTGCGGACCTACGTGCTGGACATGGACCCGACGATGTCCCACCAGCGGTTGCGCCACGACGAGGATCGGATGGAATCGGCCGGAGACGCGTTCCAGTCGCGCACGAGGCGGGCCTTTCTCGATCTGGCGGCGGCCGACCCACAGCGTTGCCGCGTCATTGATGCGAGTGGTTCCGTCGACGAGGTCTGGGAACAGATTCGTGCTGACTTCGATGGGCTCCGCGCGACGGAGACGACGGCGGGTGACGCCCGATGAGTGTGTGGGACGCCATCGTCGGCCAGGACAAGGTCGTGGCCCAGCTCAGTGCCATCGCCAGCGGCGACCACAAGGCCCTCGCACAGTCTTGGCTGATATGCGGGCCTCCCGGTTCGGGGCGCTCGAATGTCGCCCGCGCCTTCGCCGCGGCCCTGGAGAGCCCCGACCATGGCATGAACGATGAGCCCACCGGCACCACCAGACAGGTGCTGGCTGGAACGCATCCGGATGTGACCGTGCTGGCGACCGACAAGGTCACCATCGGGATCGACGAGGTGCGCGAGGTCATCGGCATCAGCGAGCAGACGCCGAGTCTCTCCCCGTGGCGCATCATACTGATCGAGGACGTCGACCGGATGATGGAGCGCACCACGAACGTGCTTCTCAAGGAGATCGAGGAGCCCAGCGAACACACCATATGGCTGTTGTGCGCCCCGAGTCCGCAGGACGTGCTGCCGACGATCCGTTCGCGTACCCGTATCGTCAGCCTTGCCGTGCCCTCGCTGGCCGCCGTGGCACGCTTCCTCGAGCAGCGAGACCACGTCGATGCGCATCTGGCCAAACGCGCCGCGAGACTCTCCGAGGGCCATATCGGCATCGCCCGAATGTACGCTCGCGACGATCAGGTGATGTCCGATCGCGACGAGCTGATTGTCGGCGTGCTGGCCCTGACCAAGGCATCCGACGCGGTACTGTTGGCCGGTCGGTTGATCGACAGCGCGCAGGTACAGGCCGCGGCGGACGTCGAGCGACAGGCGACCGCGCAGGAGGCCGATTTCAGGCGGGTCAACGGGCTGGGCGAGAAGGATCGCATCCCACCCAAGCTGCGTGGCGCCTACAACGCCATCGGCAAAAAGGACGAGCTGCGTCGCCGGACCACGCGCCGCAGCCGCGATGTGCTGGACCGCGCGCTCAACTCGATCGCCAGCATCTACCGCGATGTCGCCGTGTTGCAGAACAATGCCGAGGACGCGGCCGGACTCATCAACCTTGAGAATCGCACGGCCATCACCGAATTATCCGCACGGCTGACGCGCAGGCAGACGGTTGATCGACTTGGGTGCGTTGCGGTGGCGCGACGTCGGCTTGCGGGCAACGGCAACCCGACGTTGGTGCTGGAGGCGTTATTCTGCTCACTGATGGGCTGAATTCACGGTGAGATTCATTCGCTCTGTTTCGCGCGGTCAGTGCGGTGAGCGATACTGTGGGTATGAGAGTTTCAGCTGATTTCACAACCGTTCCCGATGAGTTCGCTGCGGGTGCGCCGGCTCAGAATCGCGTTGACGGCACGCCGGTGGTGTCGTTCCCTTTCTATCTCGACGATATCGATTCCTCAATGCACTATCTGCATTGGGAACTGGTCGACCCGGATTCGATTCCGGTGTGCGGATTCGAGTGGATCCATTGGGCCGTGGCCAATGTGCCCATCGATGCGCTGATGTTCGATTTCAACGATTCGCATGCGCTGCAGATTCCGCCGGACTTCTCGCGGTCCATGCCGTCGATGATCCCCGAGGCGGTGCAGGGCAGGACCTCCTCCGCCAGCAAGCTGGTCAATAGTTCGAACCCGCAGGTGACCATGCGCTACAACGGTCCGAATCCTCCGGACGCGCCGCACGACTATCTCCTGCACGTGTGGTCCACGGCAAAGCCGTTACCGGGGTTGCGACAAGGCTTCTGGCTGAACGAAATGCTACGCGGCCTGCGGACCTATGACGGCGCACTGGATCAGGGCGGCATCGTCGTTTCCTATGCGCCGTTGAGTGGGCGGTAACCGCCTAAGATTCGGGCGTGGATGCGTCGGCGGTGGCCACGCGTAGTCGTCGGCCACGTACCGTCGCCATGCTTTTATTTCGGTTATCTCATCGGTTTCATTTTCAGGAAAGAAGGAAAAAATATGGCCTGCACCACGATTTTGATAGGCAAGGACGCGAGCTATGACGGTTCGACCATCATCGCGCGCAATGAGGATTCGGCCAACGGGGAGTTCAACCCCAAACAATTCGTCGTCGTCAAGCCGCAGGATCAGCCCAGACATTACCGCAGCGTGATCAGTCATGTCTCCATCGATCTGCCGGACAACCCGATGCAGTACAGCGCCGTGCCCAACGCGGATCGCAGCGAGGGCATCTGGGGCGAGGCCGGGGTCAACGAGGCGAATGTCGCCATGAGCGCGACCGAGACCTTGACCACCAACGAGCGTGTGCTGGGCGCTGATCCCTTCGTCGAATTCGCCAAGGCCAAGGGCAAGCCGGGCGATGAGGGATATGAACCGGAGGTCGCCGGCGGCATCGGCGAAGAGGATCTGCTCACCATCGTGTTGCCGTATATCGCATCCGCCCGCGAGGGTGTGCTGCGGCTCGGCTCACTGTTGGAGGAATACGGCACCTACGAAATGAACGGCATCGCCTTCTCCGATTCGCACGAGATCTGGTGGCTGGAAACCGTCGGCGGCCACCACTGGATCGCCAAGCGCGTCCCCGACGAGGCCTATGTCACCATGCCGAACCAGCTGGGCATCGACGAATTCGACCTCGAGGATGCCTTCGGCGAGCGTGAGGCGCATATGTGCTCGAAGGATCTGGGAACGTTCATCGAGGCGAATCATCTTGATCTCGCCGTGGAATCCGCGTCGCCGTTCAACCCGCGTGACGCCTTCGGCTCGCATTCCGACTCGGACCATGTCTACAACACCCCACGCGCTTGGTATATGCAGCGGTTCCTCAACCCCTACGACGAGGTGTGGGACGGCCCGGATGCCGATCACGCCCCGGACAGCAACGACATTCCGTGGGCACGTCAGCCGGAACGCAAGGTCACCATCGAGGACGTCAAATACGTGCTGAGCTCGCACTATCAGGGAACGCCGTACGATCCGTATGGCACGCAGGGGGATGAGCATTCCCGCCATCAGTTCCGCGCCATCGGCATCAACCGGCAAAGCGAACTGTCCGTCATCCAGATACGCCCGTACCGGCCACAGGCCAATAGAACCATCCAGTGGTTGGCCTACGGCTCCAACCCATTCAACACGCTGGCGCCGTTCTATCCGAATGTCGAACGGACGCCTTCGTATCTCGCCGACACCACCACGCGTGTGACCTCCGAGAACTTCTACTGGGAGAATCGCATCATCGCGGCCCTGTGCAACGCGGCATTCGCCGATACCGCCAACGCCGTCGAACGCTATCAGGAGCGCACCGGCGGCATCGCCCATCGACTCGTCGCCGCGACCGACGAACAGGTGGCGCGGCTCGGCGGCAAGGACGAGACCGACGCGATGCGGGTGGAGGCCGAATTCGAGGCGGACAACGTCGAGGGCGATGTGCAGCCGATGGAGCCGGCGGCGATCGTCGCCGCGACGCAGAACAGTGAGGTCCGTGAGATACTTGCCGTTGCCAATCAGACGATGGCGGATACACTGAAACGGGAGACCGACGCGCTGCTCGACTCCGTGCTGTACACCACCAGCATGAAGATGAGCAACGGGTTCAGCCGTTCCGACAACTGACTCCTGACTTCCACGCACGCGCGGGCATCCCGCCCAGAGCGCCTGAAACCAATACCGTTATACAGGGAAAGCAGCAGAAATGACTCTGATCGATCAATACACCTCGCAGTACGGGCCGATGTCCAAAATCGATGCGTTCGGTTATATGCGCTACCTCAAGGAGCATCCCGAGGAGGCACGCAAACACGGCAAGATCGTGATGGTCACCGCCGACACCCCGCTCAAGGCCTCCCGCGGCGAGGGCAAGACCACCACGACCATCGCGCTGATCGATGCGCTGCGCGCCCGTGGCATCGACGCGGCCGCCGTGCTGCGCCAACCCAGCATGGGCATCACCGCGGCGGGGTCGAAGGGCGGCGCCTCCGGCGGCGGAAAGGCCTCGCTGACCCACGCCGAACTGGTGGACTGGGGCCTGTGCGGTGAGATGGGTGCGATCGAGGCGGCGCAGAATCTTCTCGTATCCTTCGCCGAGAAGGCGGTCGACGAAGGCAGGCTCGATACGATTCTGGTGCCGCGCGTCAGCGAGGTCCCTTCGCGGTCCCTGCGTGCGATCGCCGTCGACCGAGGCAAGGGCGACATCCCAGAGCGTGTGGTTCTGACACCGACCTGTGAACTCATGCAGATCGTGGTGCTCTCCCGGTCGATGGACGAGATCGGGGAGCGGGTCGCGGCTATGATCGCCGGCACCAAGAAGGGCGCGCCGGTCACCTTTGGCTCCTTCATCGATCTGTGGCGCATCACCAACATTCTCGTCGACGCGGTCAAGCCCGCGCGGACGCAGACGCGGCAGGGCTCCCCGGTATACATTCACTGCGGTCCCTTCGCCAACGTCTCACTCGGCATCCCCTCCTTGGTCTCGGTCGAGATGGCGTGCGCGCTGCATGACGTGGTGGTGGTGGAGGCCGGATACGGGGCGGATGCCGGCGCGCAGAAGTGGCTGGACATCGCCTGTCGTGAATACGGCGCCCAGTGGCCGTCCACGGCCGTGGTCGTCTCGCGCGCAACCACCTGGCGTGACGACCCGACGTTGTCCTGGCGTTACCAGTTCCATGTTCAGCGGCTGGAGGAGTTGGACATTCCGACCTTCCCGCTTATCAACCTGTGGGACGGCGAGGATGACCAGATCGAGTCCCTGCGCGCGACCGCGAAGGATGCGGAATTCCGCGATCCCGTCATCGGCAACCTGTTCCGCGACGGCGGCGATGCGCTCGTCGATCAGCTCGACGGGTTCGTCGACGCGTTGCAACACGGTTCCGCGCCGGCGCAGCCGCACAGCCACCGTGGCATGTCGCTGGTCGAGAACGCGAAGTGGATCGCCGAACACGCCTATGGCGTGCCCGCGGACCGCGTGCTGCTGAAGGACGGCTTCGTCGAGTCCCTGTCGCATGCCGAGACGCTGTGCGCGGCGCTGGGCCTGAGCCTCGACGATTTGTCCTTCGTCGCGGTCAAGTCTCCCGCGACGATGACGGACAACGATTCCGCTCCCGAGGATCAGCGCACCGTGACCCTGAAAAAGGTGGAGGTGCATGCCGGGGCCGGCCTGGTACAGGTGAACCTGACGACGTCGCTGACCACGCCGATGCCGAAGATCGTGTGAGGCTTAGAAGTTCGAGCCGTTCCATCCCCAGTCCGTACTTGCCGTGTAACGGATGTAGGTGCGGTCCTCGGGGATGCCGAGCTCGCTGTGCAGCGCGGCCATGATCTTCTCGGTCAGGGTCTCCCAGGCCGATCCGGGCACGTTCCCGCCGAATACGTTTACCTCGACGTATGCGGCGGGCTTGCTGTCGTCGCCCGCAAAGTAGATGGGCATATCGTCCTCGAACGGGCACATCAGCCACCCTTCGGACTTGCCCGGTACGGCCGTGATGGCCTTGCCGTAGGCGGCTTTCAGCGCCTCGCGTTGATCGTGTGTCGTGCTGACTGAAACATGAGTGTGAATGACCGGCATGATGCCTCCTTGGCTGTGACGATGCTGTCGATTACAGGTATACACGTATATGCACGTATCTATGTCGTTGCCGCGGGCGACTGCGGTGCAGGTGATCGCGGCAACGACCATCCGTTCCACTCGAGACGGGACTTGGCGCCTGGCCGTTCAACGGGTTCTTCCATGCCGGCGCCATGGGTTTATCAAGGTTGGCGTGTT
>CALNAE010000081.1 GCA_937874315.1 uncultured Bifidobacterium sp.
CGGTGGTGTATTTGCGGTGCTTGGAGGCATGCATGCGACGGTGGCTTCGCACCCTTTGCAACGATAATATTATTCTGATAGTGGCAACGGTTCTCGCAGTTATCTCGTGTTGTATCGTGCATCCCGATTCCCAATATGCCTCGTATGTACACGTAAAGACGATTGCCGAACTGATCAGTCTTATGATTGTGGTGTGCGGCATGCAACGCATCGGCGTATTCCGCAGCATTGGGTCGAGCCTGCTGTCTGCCGTTCATAGCCAGCGTGCAGTGGTGTTATGTTTGGTGGCGTTGCCGTTCTTTTCGGCCATGTTCATCACCAACGATGTCGCATTGGTGACTTTCATTCCCTTTGCGATATCGGTATTGATCATGGCGCATATGGGCGAAGACACGGTGCTGGTGTGCACGTTGATGACCGTGGCCGCGAACATGGGCAGCATGCTCACTCCGATTGGAAATGCGCACAACCTCTATCTCAAGGCGATCAGCGGGTTGAGCACGGCTGATTTTCTTGCTTTGATGGCTCCATACAGTGCTCTTGCGGCTGCGATGCTGCTCGGCCTCATCGTGGTGATTTTCTCCAGGCGTCCGGCATTGGATATGCCGGTATCCGGCGCCGCTGACGTCGAGCGTGGAGTTCTCGCGCCCCAGAGCGACCGTGCCCGTCCCGATGAGATCCGCTTGCTGGGGTACGGTTCGAGTCGCGGCGGTTGGCGTGTGATCGTCTATGTCGGCGCATTCCTCGTCTGTCTGCTAGGCGTAGGCGATGTGATACCGATTTGGGCGATGTTGCTGATCGTCATCGTTGCGTTTGTGCTGTGCGACAAGCGGGTGTTCTTCGCAGTGGACTGGGCTCTGCCACTGACCTTTATCATGTTTTTCATATTTATCGGCAATATGCGCCGGGTTCCCGAGTTCTCGCTGATAGCTCAGTCGTTGGTCGGCAGGCATCCGCTCGGGGTTGCGGTGGGATTCAGCCAGATCATCAGCAACGTTCCAACCACGTTATTGCTCACCGGGTTCAGCAATGCCTGGAAACCGTTGATCGTCGGTACCAATCTTGGCGGCATGGGCACTCTGATCGCGTCTATGGCCTCGTTGGTGGCGTACAAAAACGTCACCTCGCAGTATCCCGATTCCAAGCACAAATACTTGATGATATACTCCGGCATCAATGCGGCGTTCTTACTGATACTCGTTTCGGCTTCACTAGTGTTCGGCGTGTAGTTCGAGAGAGCCGCCGAGGAGGGTTGCGCGTCAAACTCCGTTTTGTCGGCGCTCTGATCGGGAGTTTCGATTGCCGCTTGTCGGGGGTTGTCAGCTCAATGAGTATTGCGTGGCGCGCGAACGCCCATGACGCGTGATCTGGCCGTTGTTGACCAGGCTGCGCAACACATAGGCCGCTTGGTTCTTGCTGATACCCAGGCGTTGCTCGATCTGGCTGCGGCTGAGTTCTACACCGGATTCGGCCAGCAGATGCAACGTGACCGCTT
>CALNAE010000082.1 GCA_937874315.1 uncultured Bifidobacterium sp.
CCGGCAACGCTGACGCGACGTATTACGTGGTTGCCTTCAAACCGGTGCGCGTCACCAGCCCCGGCGACTACATGGTGCTCACCGATTTGCGAACGTTTGCACGTATCGCCGGGCACGGGATCATCGAGGCGGACGAATGAGATACATCAGCCTGTTCAGCGGAATCGAAGCGGCAAGCGTCGCATGGGAGCCATTGGGTTGGACACCATTGGTGTTCAGCGAGATTGAACCGTTCCCCAAGGCGGTGCTCGCGCATCATTACCCAAACGTCCCCGACCTCGGGGACATTACGAAAATAGATTGGAGTCAATATGTGGGAGAAGCCGATGTTGTGGTCGGAGGAAGCCCCTGCCAGTCATTTTCCGTGGCCGGAAGCCGCACGGGACTCAAGGGGGCCAGCGGGCTCATGTGGGAGTATGTCCGAGCGGTACGTGAGCTCCGTCCTCAATGGTTTGTCTGGGAGAACGTCCCGGGAGCGCTCAGCAGTTCGCACGGGGAGGACTTCCGATGCCTGCTCGAAAGCATGGATGACCTCGGGTACGGTTTGGCATGGAGAATACTGGACGCGCAGTTCTTCGGAGTGGCCCAGCGACGCCGCCGTGTGTTCGTTGTCGGACATCTTGGAGACAGACGCGCCTGCGAAGTACTATTTGAGTCCGAAAGCCTGCGCCGGGATCCTCCGTCGAGCCGCGAAAAGAGGAAAGCCCTTGCCGGACGAGCTTCGCTCGGCGTTGGAGGCGCAGGCCGCAGCCTGACCCCATGGGATGTACAGACCGAGCGAGTATATCAAACCGATAACGTCGGGCCGACGCTTGGATCATGCCACTCTTCCGGCGGCAATCATGGTCCGAACATCATGACGGCCGCGTTCAGCTCCGGGCAGTCGTTGGCGTCCGGCTCCCTCGCCTACGCGGAGGAGCTGTCCACGACGCTGAGGGACGGCTACTCGGGGACGAATCAGGTGCCGGCAGTCTACTGCCGTGCCGGGCTTCAGGTCAATTCCGCACAGTGCGAGGGTAGTGCACAGGGGTTTACCACACAGGGAGCCAATGACCAGAACATAGTGTTTGCCGCCAAAGTCAGCGCCCTTGTCACG
>CALNAE010000083.1 GCA_937874315.1 uncultured Bifidobacterium sp.
AACTTTTCAACATCGACGATCAGAGCCTCAAGTTCAGGATCATGGCGGAAATCACGAAGGGTTTTGGTTGGGATAACAAGGCAATCGACACACATACTGAGAATCTGCACGAATTAATTAGTGCACTGATCAATCTACGGCCTCTCGACTGTTAGCGCGGGAGACTGCTCCATGGATACGACTTTTCATACGACAGAACAACATACGTAGGGATCAAGCCAACAGACTAATTCACTCGCCCAGCTCTTCGTGTGACTCCCCCGTCGCGACCTCCCGCTCATCCGCCGGCATCGCACCGTCATCCGCGTCACTCCCAACAAGCCCCATCACCCCGTCAATCACATGGCCCGAGACCTCCTTCGGAAATATCAGACGGAAATCCTCGTTCTCTGTAATGATCTCAATTGTTGGCCGTACCTCCTGGTCGATGCCCTTCGGCGACCTGACGAACCGGATGTCGGATCGCGGGATGGACCGCTTGATCTCGCCCCGAGTGAGGAATGCACGCGGCGCTGCGAGGATGATGCGCATGCTGGTTACTGCGATGAGTACTGTCGACGTTGTCTTGTCGATCACGGAAGCCAACGCCCCGGAATCAAGCGAATCCCAAACCGCATCAACGCGTTTCTCAAGCACTTGCGGAACCATCCCAGCGAAATCATGTGCCCCGGGCTGATAGGCGAACGCCATGCCCGTCAGTTCCTCGCCGTCATGCATGAACCATCGCAGAATGCGAAGATAGGCATCCAGATTGACCTTATCCGGGGCACAAATCACCGGGGGAACGTCCAACGCCGGTGATTTGACATGCAGAGTATCTGCAAGCGGTTCCAGAGCATCAAGTAGCTTCTGGCAGCTAAGCTGGGAAGCTTTCTTCACGCTCCGGGACTTCGTCAACGGTAAAGCCGCACGCCCTGGAAGCTCTGCCACGATTCTCAACTCCCGAATCAGCGACACCACGAGTTCACGCACAGCCTGGATGCCCGCGTCGAGGTCCTCGTGCATCCCCTGCTCAATCACTTCGGCCAAGCGCGCCTCATTCTCATCCCGCTGGCCGACGTTTCGAGCATGTGCGGCTCGCATGGCCTGATAGCCAGCCTGCGCCTTTAGTGCATACAACAGCGCGGTCGAATCAAAGAAAATCGCCTCGGTACTGGTTTGAAGATAATCCCGCCGGGCAACGCCCTGTGCTTGGTGCAACTGCTGAATATGATCGGATACTTTGCGTCGATACAAATCAAGTTGTTTGTCAACCTTTGGTTCGTTTCCTGCAATATTCTCCCAGATCGACGTGGTGAGACTGCCGACCTGTTCAGCCTGATCAATGGCACGGTCAATAGAAGCGGACAAGCCAGCGAGCTCGGCCCATTGCTCCTGATTGATCAAACCTAGAGTCTGCTTGGTGAGCGCGATATTGGATTCGACCAATCCCGAAATCTTGTTCAGCTGCATTTGCAAAGCGACCATTGCCACTGCAGGGCCAATGGCGGCTATGGCCGACGCGGTCATGGAAACCGGCACGAACCGAGCCTGCGCAACCAGATGACCGTCTTTGAAAATCGATCCCAACTTCGCGCCATCTTTCATGGCGAGCCGTGCACCGCTATCAATCAGTGCCTGCGTGGGTCCATCGAGGCGATACAGACCCTGCGCGGCCGTAATGGCGTTGGCCAAGTTACCGCCGATCGTGCCCGCATTGCCGATGGTACCGAGCACGCTCGAGAGCAGCTCCCTATCCCGCTCGGGGACGAGACCGAAACTCAATAAGTCCAGTTCTTCAGGGACATCTCCAAAAACTACGGCTGTGCCAGGAATGACCTCGATGAGTTCAAGTGACGGCGGAGTATTCCCATCCTGCGAAGTTGAACCGACAACCGCGTCCGTATACTCGGTTTCGGTATGTTCATCCTTGGTATCGCTGGTCTGACCGAGCTGATCATTCTCCACTGTGAGTTCCCCTCTTTGGCAATACGAACCGGTACTGTCAGTATTCTATCAAACAGGCTCTCAATAAATCCTGTACCGAGAGTTGGTAACGGCACCACAAACGCCAAACCAAGTGACCTGTTACGACGACAATAAGACCCCGACCGCATATTTTGCGAAGATTAGCTCGATTCCCCAACAGTCTAGTCCCTCGGCCGGCTGATGATCCTCCGTTCGGCCACATCCCGCAGATGCATGCCATACGGGCTCTTGCCGTACCTGTCGGCGGCCGCCAACAACTGATCGCGCTCGATCCAACCGTTCTCGAAGGCGATCTCCTCCAACACGCTGATCGGCAGACCTTGCGCCCGCTGCACGGTACGCACGAACTCCCCCGCCTCATACAGGGAGTCCATGGTCCCGGTATCCAGCCAGGCGTAACCCCGACCCAGCGTCGTCACATTCAGCGAACCATCCTCCAAATACATGCGGTTGAGATCTGTGATCTCCAACTCGCCACGAGACGAAGGCCGCACCTGCTTCGCGAGTTCGGTGACCCTGTCATCATAGAAATACAGCCCCGTCACCGCGTAGTTCGACGCCGGATGCTCCGGCTTCTCCACGATGCTCACGGCATGATTGTCCCCATCAAACTCCACCACGCCATAGCGCTCCGGATCATCGACATAATAGCCAAACACCGTGGCGCAATGCGCACTCTCCGCCACCGCACCAAGAAGGAGCTTACGAAACCCATTGCCATAGAAGATGTTGTCACCCAACACGAGGGCGCACGACTCCCCGGCGATGAACTCGCATCACGAACGCCTGCGCCAGACCGATATGGAATTGTTGTTTCTGGTTTTCCCCAAATGAAGACAGTCAGAAACGAGACCCAGTCCTTATCATCTTCCTGATTGGACCACCTTATCCAACTAGTCTCGCAATAAATCCATACCCTACCTCACAAAGTCAGGTCCTCGCACCCACTGGCAGCGAGAGCGACCCATACCGACAACGAGCCGGTTAGACGGCCCGTATCCGCCGAGAATGCGCAGACGTCGGGAACCGCGATCTTTCAATGGGTGTTCAGGTGGAGCATTTGGGTTACCCGACTTCTGCCAAGGCGAAAAGCATATATCATGCAAACCGAGCAGCACCAAACACTCAACAAACGACACGGAGAAAAACAGTTCGCTACGCCGCACAAAACATGTCAAGAAAATCACCGCACCCCTCTAAATATTTCGATGGAAGGTTGCGTGTCTCCCCTCGAGACTCCTCATGTACGCAAGTAACGCGGCCATTCTGCGCCCTTATCATGCCAAGGAAGGCTGCCCCCTCCCTAAAAAAACTGAAACCCCGGTCCCTTTGCCGATTCTCCGGGGGCTGTTCTGAAATGTGTGTAACTGGTTTTGCTCGCCTGTCCTCTGGATGGGTGGGAAGGAGCCGGTGATTATGCCGCCCGGGACAATGGCTGGTATGACAGCACAGAACAAGGAACCCAAGCAGGAGCGGTCCGCCGAGATGGATGCCGCCGCCGAACTGGTGCGCATGGCCAAACGG
>CALNAE010000084.1 GCA_937874315.1 uncultured Bifidobacterium sp.
AACAATAGGAGACAAGCGATCCCTGCCGGTGCTGTATCTTGACACCGTCCAGTTTTTGCCCCGATGGCGGGAGCGTCCACTCGAAGAACAACGGCATATCGTGCGTTCTTTTATGCGAGAGCATCGCTCATGGGTGATCGACGGAAACTACTCGAAGCTGTACCTTGCCGAGCGTCTGGAAGCCGCCGATGCCATCGTCATATTGAAATTCAATCGATGGTCCTGTCTGTGGCGCGCCTATCGGCGTGTGCTGACCTACCGCGGTGCGTCCAGGCCGTCCATGACGGATGGATGCACCGAACACATTGATTCCGCTTTCGCGTGGTGGATTCTCCATGCTGGCCGGGATGCCGCACATCGTAGGCAGTACCGTTCGATTGAACAGAGGTATTCACACAAGACGGTGGTCATCACGAATCAGCGCCAGCTGACGTCGTTTGTACGCGGTCTATGATCAAAGCTTAGAAAACTGACATAATAAATCTTATCGGCATGATCGACGCCATCAGCCCAGTCAAGGAATCATGGACGGTGTCCTAGTTCAGCACTCGCGCCGTCGCGTATGCATCGTGGATTACCGGCCGCCGCCGTGCGTCTGCAGGGCAGGGCCCGCCACTGCGACTACATATCCATCGTGGATCACTGGGCGCCGCCGTGTGACGGTTCTCTGCGGTCCGCCGATGATGGCGCGACGTATGTCTTTCCTGACCCAGAACCGGCCTGACGCAGAACCGGCGTATGACGGCGTTCGTACAACCTACGTGAAGCCGGGCGTCTCAGGCATCCCGGGCGTCTCAGGCAACGACAGCAGGAATGGCGTCGGCGTCGTGACGTCCACCATGCCACGATATGGCGCGGACGACGGCGGAAGGTCAGGCGTTGTGGTGAGAATACGTCGTAGACGAGGTACGTGTACGCTAAACGTAAGACAATGTCAAGCAACAGCTAATGTCTGTATTGATAGAGATTGGCAATTGACGTATGATTGACATAAAACGTACGAAGATCATCGTGACATGTTGAAGGGAGGCCCATGATGGCCACTGTGACGGTTCGCGTAGACGACGCGACCAAACGCGAGGCTTCGGACATCGCTGAGGACTTCGGCCTTGATCTTTCTTCGGTGACACGCGCATTCTATAGGCAGATGGTGCGTGAGCGACGGATCCCGTTGAACTTCAGCTACAATCCGGAACCCACCGCCGACACGGCGAATGCGTTGCAGCAGGCGGAAACCATCGCGCAGTCGGACCGGCGTCGTTTCGGTGATGCGGATGAGATGTTCGCGTCGCTGGGAATCTGATATGCTGCTGCCCGAGTTCACCCCGATATTCAACCGCGATGTCAAGGCAATTGCCAGAAGACATCATGATATCGAGGGGCTACGGCGCGTGATGAGTCTGGTTCTCGCTGACGACGAGCAGTCACGCGATGAGCTGCGGCGTCGGCACCGCGCCCACCAGCTGACCGGCGAATGGCATGGGGCGTGGGAATGTCATATCGAGAACAGTTCTGATCTCCTGTTGATATGGATGAGGCGACGCGACACGGTGATCTTCGTGCGGGCGGGAAGCCACGCCGCATTGTTCCGATGACCGCGAACCGTTCGCCTCGCATCGAGAGGTGGGCAAGAGACCATAGTCAAGAAACGGTCGGCAAATCGTGCCATCAGCTTCGTCGAGAAATCGGACGGGCAAAAGACCGTAGGCAAAAGACACGAGCCATGGATTCGCCGTCGATAACGGAATCGCCGGTGGTGCCAGAATCGCCGGTGGTGCCAGAATGGATATCCACACGCCGATGCGATGCACGTCGGCTGCACGTGTCGCCCGGCGTATACGGCATTTTTCGTATCATCCAAAGACTTCGACGGCTGCAACGACGCGCAACATGTCTTCGTCGATCAGATCGCGTCCGTAGACGTCTATGAAGCGATCCCGGTATTCGTCGGTGTGCAGATTGAAACGCAACGTCCACAACGCCCAGAACACAGCGATGTGGCGGTCCGCCAGGCCGGCGTGATCAAGATCGACGAACCCGCTGAAACTCCAATGGTCAAGGATGATGTTGGGAAGACGATAATCGCCATGCATGAGAACATCCGTGTGGGGTCTGCTGCCGTGCGATTCGACGATATGGGCTATGGTTTCGAGATCGGCGTCGCCACACGGCGTGGTGAAGAATGATGCGTCATATCGTTCGCGGCGAGAGGCGGAGTGGGCGGCATCCACATAGCGCGCGGTGTAATCGGTCACCGGGCAGCCGCCGGAATCCATAGACCCGGGCCCACTGCGAGGCACCGTTGTCGAACAAATGCCCTCCACTGACATAGCCGCGGATCGACGCGGGGAAGGTATCCGGGTCGAAAGGAATCGGTGTTCGTCTCATGGCCGTACCCACAATCCAAGTGCACATTGTTATCACTGTGCATCCCAACGTAGGTGGCGGGACGGCGTCGGAGCATGGGCTCTCGGAGACGGACTCCCGCGACACGCCGAAGTGTCAGAAAACAAGATGAATTTTGTCGGCAAACAATGGCGAAGTGCGAATCCACTCGAGTGAAGGACGGAATTTCGACACGCCGACAAACACCAGTGGTACCAACGGATTGGCGAATGATAGTGAAGGCCGATTTGCATAGATCGGGGATGACGGGTAAGTTATTCCCTTGCTGCCTGACAGCGACAAGAAATCTTCAAGATGCTTGGAGTTGTTGGTGTGGTGGTGGTTTGAGAACTCAAGAGCGTATTTGTACTACTTTTTAT
>CALNAE010000085.1 GCA_937874315.1 uncultured Bifidobacterium sp.
ACATCCAGGCCATCGTCGTCACCGTCAACGCCGTCGCGCTCCTCATCGGCGCGGGCATCGGCGTCAGCACCATCAAGGGACTCCTCACGCTCGCCGCATAGAGACGACGAAACGTGCATTTTTCTGTAAACATGCACTTTTTCTGTAAACGTGCACTTTTTGCACGCGAATGTTACATCCTTTCGCCCTCACCCCTCACGGGGTGGGGGCGTTTTTCGCGGTTCTAGGGGCGTGACCAACGGTGCGGGTAAGTGGAGGCGATCAGCCATCCAATCTGCGTAGGATGTTCGCGAGCATGATGACTGAGTCGGCGGCTATCCCTGCGCTCTTTCTTGTCGAGGTCCGTCGGTTGTGTTTCATTGATTGGGCCAACTCGACAACGACCTTGCAAAGCTCTTGGAGTTTCTTGCTGTCTCCATCCGTTTTCCGTTCGACGAAGAACTGCAGCCGATTTTTGGTCTTACCCTCGGAAAGACCAGCACGCTCATCATCCCTGATTAGCCCATCACTATCGGCTATGTCGAATACGGTTGAGGAAAGCTTTTCCACAATGCCCTCGGCATCGTTCCCGATGTTTGAATAATCAAGGGTGTCCCTGGCCCGTTTGAAGTCTTCGCGCATATGCCCGATTTCATCGTCAATGTCAGACCAACCCAGCTTTCGAGAGGGAGACACCGGAAGAACCAATGAGTCGTTGTGCACGTCCTGGTCGATCTGCCTATCCTCAAATTCACGCAGAAGAGGGTCAAAAACATCGCTGAGTATGGACCGCCTATCGGAATATGAACCTTTGGCACCGTGCCCACACCAATAAGAATAGAACTCGTCGAAATCACGAAAGTCAGAATCAAATCCAATATTCATTTTTCTGCACAGGGTGATGAGCAGCAACATCAATGCGCGAGACTGCTCATTTGTGATAGAAAACTTTCGGACATAATCACCATCGGTACCATATGACTCGAATATCTTATGACAGAATCCAGTAAGCCATACGGCATTCAAGAGGTTCTCATCATCAGTCTTGTCCGAGCCAAGGATCACCCCTCGCAGATATTTGAGATTTACACCCCCATATTCGTTACCACCCCATGAAACCGACGCGACCGGAATGAGCTTGTCCATATCGATATTCGCCTGCACGTTCATCCTTCCAGCAATCGCTTTTTCGCGGCCTTAAACTCTGCCTCATCCAACACGCCTTCCTCATGCAGTTCGGATAGTTTGCGCAGCTCCTCTACTAGATCCGATGGTTTTGTGGAGTCGATCGACTGTTCGGGTGTTCCGCTCATCGCCCGGTCGAGACGTCGCATGACCTCCTTGCGATGCGAGTCGGATGCCTGCTGGTAGACCGACGCGACCTTGAGACTCGTGTGACCTGCCTGCGCCATGAGCTCGCCGTTCGTCGCCCCCATCTCGGCCAGCCGGGTCAGCGCCGTATGCCGCAGATCATGGAAACGCATGGTCTTCAGCCGTGGAACGGCCTCGCGCACCCGCTCCCACGTGTTCCGCAAGGACTGGGGGGCGACCATCGAACCATTCGTCCTGCCGATGATCAGAAAATCGTCGGGATCGTCCCCCGTGAACCTTTCCATGTGCTCTCGAAGCAGCGACACCATGAAGTCCGGCAGCACCAGATCACGGACCGAGGATGCGGACTTCGGAGGTCCGAGGACGATCGTCCGATGCCCATCCGCATCGTAGACGGGCTTCAGCGCGTGGCGTACATGCAGGACCCCCTCGTCCAGATCGACGTCGCGGCGTCGCAGTCCCACGCACTCCCCCTCGCGCAGTCCGAGGAATCCCGCCAGCGGGACGGCTATGGCGAGGTTGGCCGGCATCCTTCCGCGAAGGATTTCCAGCTCGTCGACCTCGGCTATGAGGCTGACGTGCCGCGTGTGGAAGGTGCCGCTGCGTAGGAGGGCGGGGCTTCTCTCTATGAGCGTGTTCCCGTCCCCGTCCACCGGCTGCGTGGCCGCGGTGTTCAGTATGGCCTTCAGCGTCTTGTATGCCGCCCTGCGCGCACCCTCCCCGATGCCGCCCTTTCGTACGGGGAAGCCGTCGTACCATTTCTGTATGTCGTGCGGTGTGATGCGGCTGACGGGCATCGCGCCGAACGTCTCCAGGAGGTGGTTGCGGACGTTCTCCCTGTATTTCTGCTTCGTGGTCTCGCGCACCGGCTCGCCGTCCGCCCTGTGCCGCGTCTCGATCCAGTTCGCGGCATATTCGCCGAAGGTCGTCGTGTCGGTCCGCTCCCTCGCCCGGCGGGCCGACGGCGGCTGCCATGTGCCCAGTCTCATGCTCGCCTCGACGTCCGCCAGCCA
>CALNAE010000086.1 GCA_937874315.1 uncultured Bifidobacterium sp.
GGAATCCGAAGAGGGGGGGAATGAGCGGGGGGCCAAGGTATGCCGCGGCAATGTGGAGTCGGAGGACGGAATGGGAATACCGCTGGCCGAAATTGGCCGGTGCGGGGGGGATGATCGCCGGATAGATAGGGGCGCAGCCGACTCCGGCGAGCATCAGGCCGGCCAGCGCCCAGACGTCGGATTCGAGCGGCACGGCGATGAGGCCTGCGCCCAGCAGCGCGGCCAGCGAGCCGTAGCGGATGAGCCGCCGATCGCCCAAACGATCCGCAAAGAAGCCGCTGACGAAACGCCCCACGGTGATGCCGGCCAGGAGCAGCGCGCCGGACCGCGCCGGCGTGACCGCGTCCACACCCCGGTACTGAGGCAGGTACGTCGAGGCCCAGAGCATGGAAGTCGCCTCGAATGCACAGTAGCCGAAGAAAGCCAGCAGCATGAGCTTCACGCCTGGGATGGCGAGTGCGACTTTGAGTGGAACCGCGTGCGGCATCTGCGCCGGCACGTCTTCGGCCGTCCTTGCCTGGCCGATCGGAGGCGATGTCGGGTTGACCTTCTGCCATAACGGGATGCCGACGATCAAAACCACCGTCATGACCGCTTGCAGTAGGCCGGCGATCAAGTAGCCTCTGGCCCAGCCGAGGTCGTGCGAGAGAGCGTAGCCCATGATGAACGGGCTGATGGATGCCCCGATTCCCCAGCAGCCATGGAGCCAGCTCATGTGTTTGGAGGAATAGTGCAATGCCACGTAGTTGTTCAGCGCGGCGTCAACGGCGCCCGCGCCCAGACCGTACGGAATGGCCCACAGCAGCAGCATCCAGAATGATGTCGAGGTGGAGAAGCCGAGCAGTGCCGCCGCCGTCATTCCGACGCTGATTGCGGTGACCGGGCCAGTCCCGCGCCGTCTGGTGAGTCGTTCCGACAACAGGCTAGAGACGATCGTCCCTGCGGCGATGACCATGGTGACAAGACCGGCGTACGAAGTGGGCACGCCAAGGTCTTGGTGCATGGCTGGCCAGCCTCCTCCCACGAGGGAGTCGGGAAGGCCGAGGCTGACGAACGCCAGGTAGATGATCGCTAGAAGCAGCGCGTACACGATTCTCCAATCAGGTTGTGCGGCGGAGGGCTAGTTGCGTGCGAGCCAGACCGTCGCGTCGGTCGGCAGCTGGCTGGTGACGCCCGGCACGCTGGAAGCGATCACGGTGGCGTCTTGGGGCAGTTCGACTGGCTCCTGTCCGAGGTTGGCGATGACTGTGGTGACGTTCTGGGAATTGGCCACGTCGAAGGCGATGACGTTCTCGCCGAGGTCGCGGAGCGTGAGCTCGCCATTTCCCAGTCCGCGCTCCCGCCTGGTCTTCAGCAGGCGGCGGTACATCTCCAGCGTGGAGTCGGGGTCGCCGTGCTGCTGGTCCGCTGCCAGCTCGCCGAAGATCTCCGGCTGCGGCAGCCATGATTCACCGGTCGTGTTGAATCCGTAGGCCGGGGCGTCCTTCTTCCAAGGGATCGGCACGCGGCATCCATCGCGCCCGATGCGCTTGCCGGCCGTGCGATGGAAGGTCGGGTCCTGCCGGACGCTGGCGGGCAGATCGAGGACCTCGGGTAGCCCGAGCTCCTCGCCCTGGTAGATGTAGGCGCTGCCGGGCAGGGCGAGGACCATGGCCGTCGCGGCGCGCGCACGGCGCAGCCCGGCCTCGGCGTCGATGTTGTCGGTGCGCCAGATGGAGTCATCGGCGCCGCTCTCCTTGAGCCCGAGGCGGGTGGCGTGGCGGATCACGTCGTGGTTGGACAGCACCCATGTGGTGGGCGCGCCCACCGAATCGTTGGAGCGGTAGGAGGAGACGATGCCGTTTCGCAGCGCCTTGGCATCCCACGGCGTTTCCAGGAACTCGAAGTTGAATGCCTGATGGTACTCGTCCGGGCGCACGTACTTGACCAGCCGCTCGTAGGGCTGCACCCACGCTTCGGCGACCATGGCCCGCGCCCCGTCGTAGGAGTCGAGCACGGTGCGCCAGTCCCGGACGATCTCGTGCAGCCGGTCCTGGTCGTAGTAGGGGCACTCGTTGGTGCTGATCTCGCCGGCCAGCAGCTCTTCGCGGGAATGGGCGAAGTCCGGCAGCCCCGGCGCCTTGATGAGAGCGTGGGCGACGTCGACGCGGAACCCGTCGACTCCCCGGTCCAGCCAGAAGCGCAAGGTCCCGCGGAACTCCTCGCGCACGGCCGGGTTCTCCCAGTTCAGGTCGGGCTGCTTGGTGTCGAACATGTGCAGGTACCACTGCTTGCCGTCCGGGGTCTTCGACCATGCGGGGCCGCCGAAGTCGGACTCCCAGTTGTTCGGCCGCTGCTCCGGGCTGCCCGGGTCCACGTCGCGGAAGATGTACCAGTCGCGTTCCGGCGAGCCGGGAGCCGAGGCGAGGGCCCTGCGGAACCACGGGTGCTCGTCGCTGGTGTGGTTGGGAACCAGGTCCACGAAGACGCGCAGCCCCAGTTCGTGGGCGCGCCCGATGAGGATGTCCGCATCCGCGAGCGTCCCGAAGATGGGGTCGATGTCGCGGTAGTCGGCCACGTCGTAGCCGCCATCCGCCTGTGGGGATGGGTAGAACGGGGACACCCACAGCGCGTCCACGCCGAGGTCCCTGAGATAGGGAAGCTTGGATGCGATGCCTTGCAGGTCGCCCATCCCGTCGCCGTTGCCGTCGGCGAACGAGCGCGGATAGACCTGATAGATCACCGCGCTGCGCCACCAGTCGCTGGCCGTCGAGGCGGGGTGGACGACGATGCCCGTCGTCTTCTGTGTGGTCATGATTGCTCTTTTCTCTTGGATCGCAGGCACGCAGCGGCCTGAGCCGGCCGATGTGCCGAGCGTGGAATTGGGTCATGCCGCCAGACGGCCCGCGACGGTGCCAAACGGCATAAGTACGAGTGTACCGATGAATGCGGACGTTCGTACGCTGCCGGTGTTACGCTGGACGCATGACCAAGGACTATTTCGCGGGCGACCCCCGCACGAACCGGGAGCGCATGCTCGCCGGTGACCTCTACATCGCCGATGACCCGGACAACGGGCGCATCGCACAACGGGCCGTGAAGCTTGCCGACCTCTACCACCGGATCGAGGTCGCCGGGGCCGGCGGCGGCCGCGAAGTCCTCGAGCAGCTGCTTGGACATCTCGGCGAGGGCGCCTATGTCAAGCCCCCGCTCTTCGTGGACTATGGCGAGAACATCTCGATCGGTGCACGCACGTTCGCGAACTACAACCTGACCGCGCTGGATGTCGCCGCGATCACGATCGGCGAGGACTGCCAGATCGGTCCGAACGTGCAGCTGCTCACCCCGCTGCACCCCATCGACCCGCAGACGCGTCGTGACAAGCTGGAGGCCGCCAAGCCGATCCATATCGGCGACAACGTGTGGCTGGGCGGCGGGGCCATCGTCTGCCCTGGCGTGAGCATCGGCGACAACACAGTGATCGGGGCAGGATCGGTGGTCACCCATGACATTCCAGCGAACGTGGTCGCAGTGGGAAGCCCCGCCCGTATCCTGCGCGAGATAGGACCCCAGGATGCCGCGCGCTGACGCCCCGGCCCGTACCAGGAGGGTTCGGCGCAACGACCCTGACCGGTGCAGCCGAATCATCGACGCGTGTATCGACGTGATTGCTGAGATCGGGGTTGCGGGCGCCTCCTATCGCAAGATCGCCGACGCCGCCGACGTGCCCTTGGGGTCGATGACCTACCACTTCGCGGGCATGGACGAGCTGCTGCACGAGGCGTTCACCCGGTTCGCGACCACGGTCAGCGAACGGTTCGAACGGCGCATGGCCGCCGCGACCGACCCGGCCTCCGCCCAGGCGGCGGTGGTCGCGATCATCCTTGACGACGTGTTCGGCGACCGTCGCGATCTCGTGCTCACCCACGAGC
>CALNAE010000087.1 GCA_937874315.1 uncultured Bifidobacterium sp.
GAGAAGTTCGCGGCCTGCACCGTTCGTCGTAGGTCGCCCTTGGCCGTGGGCCGTCTCACACTCAGAACCAAAGATTGCGCGCGGCGACGCATCTGGGCTATAAAGAGACCAAGCGCGTGTCCCCACGGGCCGGATGACGCAACGACCACAAGTCAGGAGAAGCCTCCATGAACGTCATGCATTGCCGTGGGTGCGCAACGCGCCGGAGAGAACCTATGAGGAGATTAGACGGATGAATACCAGATTCGCCGCAAAATTCACAACCATCTGTGTTGCAACGGGGATGGCCGTTTCGTTGGCTGGATGTTCGGGCGGCAGCATGTCGGACAGCAGCGATGCCACGGCGTCGGTGAAGGGCAATACCATCACGCTCGGTTCGATAACCACCAATTCAGGAACGGCGGCCGCGTATGGCGAGGCCGAGGTCGAGGGATTCAAGCTCGCGGTGTCCG
This sequence comes from uncultured Bifidobacterium sp., assembly GCA_937874315.1. GTDB lineage: Bacteria > Actinomycetota > Actinomycetes > Actinomycetales > Bifidobacteriaceae > Bifidobacterium. The sequence continues at coordinate 453 of CALNAE010000087.1, forward strand.
AGATCAACAAGGCTGGTGGCATCGACGGCAAGAAGATCAAGCTGGAGAGCATGGACGACAAGGGCGACGCCACGGAATCGTCCAATGCCTTCAACAAACTGGCCGGTGACAATTCGGTGTTGGCCGTAGTTGGCCCGACCATTTCGGCGACGACCGCAGCCGTCGCCCCATTGGCCGATCAGAATAAACTGGTGGCCATCGCGCCGGCGGCGACCGCCGATTCCATACGATCTGGCAACTATCTGTTCCGCGCTTGTTTCAAAGATTCCTATCAGGGCGAGGTCGCCGCTCGTTTCGCGGCGAAGACCCTGAAGCTGAAGAAGGTCGCCGTGCTCTATGGCACCGGTGACCCCTATTCGTCGGGAACCGCCGACTCCTTCGTCAAGGAGGCGCAGAGGCTGGGGTTGCAGGTCGTCGACAAGGAAAGCTCATCGAGCACGGATGACACCGAATACTCCTCGCAGCTGCAGAAGATTCAGGCATCCGGTGCCGAATTCCTGTACGCGCCGTATTACTACAGTATCGCCGGTCCATACATCATTCCGCAGGCGCGTGCCGTCGGATACAACGGCGTCGTGATGGGCCCCGATGGCTACGACGGACTCAAGTTGACCGACAATACTTCGCTGTACAACAAGGTGTATTACACCACGCATTATTCGCCGGACGACAAGTCCAACAGCAAGGTGCAGGACTTCATCAAGTCGTTCAACGCGGCGAATAACAAGGATCCCAATACCTTCTCCGCGCTGGGGTATGACGCCGTGTACATGGTCAAGAAGGCCATCGAGAAGGCGGGAAAGAATCCAAACCGAGAACAGGTACGCAAGGCCCTTGCCGGGATGAGCTTCAGTGGTGTCACCGGATCCTTCACGCTCGATAATACGGGCTCGCCGAAGAAATCCGTCATCGTGCTGGAGATGAAGAACGGCAAGCCGGCGTATAACTCAACGGTGAAACCGGCCTGAGTCATTCACGGCGTGAAGTCGACCTGCGCGCTCCGTTGTTGACCGTTTCACCGTTGAACGTGTGGTCGAGGACGTGTGGTTGAGAGCGCGTATTTGGCGCGTGGTTGAGGCGTATTCGAGACAAAGGAATCGGTATATCGATATGACATTCAATGTGTGTTGGGCTCTTGCCGACATTCTTGGAAAGGTGGGACGATGAGCAATCAGGTTGTGATGTTCATCAGTCAGATCTTCAACGGGTTGAAAATAGGCAGCGTGTATTCGTTGGTCGCCTTGGGCTACACCATGGTCTATGGGATCATCCGCTTGATCAACTTCGCCCACGGCGACTTCATCATGGTCGGCGCCTACGTGTTGATGCTGACCGCGCCGGCGATTATCGCCTTCGGCATGCCGGGATGGTTGGCCGTGGTGCCCGCAGTGCTCATCTGCGTGGCGGTTGGGGTGATCGTCGAAAAGGCCGCATACAAGCCGGTGCGTGAACGGGGCAACAGCATGACCGCCCTGATCACCGCCATTGCGATGAGCCTGTTGCTGGAGAACGGATCGCAGGCTGTCTTCGGCGCGGACTACGAAACCGTGCCTACCGTGTTCAGTATCCCCGCCGTGGTGATCGGCAAGCTGCGTGTCGGCGGGGACACACTGCTGACCATCGTGCTCGGCGTGGTAGTTATGGTCGGGCTCCAACTCTACGTTTCCTATACCAAGCGCGGCAAGGCCATGCGCGCGGTCTCCGAGGACAAGGAGGCGTCGATTCTCATGGGCGTCAACATCAACTCGACCATTACGCTCACGTTCGCCATCGGCGCCGGTCTGGCCGGCGTCGCCTCATTGATGTACGTCGCCGCGTATCCGCAGGTGTCTCCGACTATGGGCGCCATGCTCGGTCTTAAGGCGTTTGTCGCCGCAGTGCTCGGCGGCATCGGTTCCATTCCGGGAGCCATGATCGGCGGTTTGGCCATCGGCCTAATTGAGAGTCTCACCAAGGCGTATATCGGTACGATCACGGCCGGCGTCATCACTTCTGCGTTCTCCGACGCCATCGTGTTCGCGATTCTTATCGTGGTGCTGCTGGTCAAGCCTTCGGGACTGATGGGTCGCAACGAAGGGGAGAAGGTGTGAAGTCATGAAGAAATCAATGCTTTCCACCAGACAATCCTATGTGGTGTGCGCCATCGGCATCATCGTGCTGTTTCTGCTGGTGATGGCCGTATGCGAGACCGGTCTGGCTTCCATATACATAAAGGGCATCATGATGACCGCCTGCATCGCCGTCATCATGACCACGTCGCTGAACCTCACCATTGGCGTGTTGGGGCAGTTGACGTTGGGCTGCTGCGGTTTTGAGGCCATCGGCGCCTATACCGCGGCATTGGTCAGCAAATTGATCGTCGCCCACGGCATTGCCATCAATAACACGGGGCGTTTCCTGATTGCCGTCATCGCTGGCGGCATCATGGCGTGCATCTTCGGCATTCTGGTGGGTATTCCCGCACTGCGTCTGCATGGCGATTATCTGGCGATCATCACCCTGGGCTTCGGCGAGATTATTCGCGTGATCATCCAGAACCTGAAATTTGCCGGGGGAGCCGGTCTCTCCCAGGGCCAACAGGGCCAGGCGTTGATCGGCATTGACCGACTGGCGAACCTGTACGTCGTGTTCTGGATCGCCGTCATCACGGTCGTGTTCTTGTTCATGTTCGCGCGTTCTCGTTATGGTCGCGCGGTGAAGGCCATCCGTGACGATGAGATCGCGGCCAGCGCGTCGGGTCTCAACGTCACCTATCTCAAGGTGTTGGTCTTCGCGATTTCCGCGTTCTTCGCAGGCATAGCCGGAGGCATTTTCGCGCAGTATATCGGTTCGCTCAACCCGGCCATGGCCGGATGGCTGAACTCTATCAACTATGTCATCATGGTCGTGTTCGGCGGCATGGGATCGATTACCGGCTCGATTGTCTCGGCCATAGGTCTGACGATCTTGCCCGAGTTGCTCAGGGCCTTCTCCGAATATCGGATGCTGGTCTACTCGGTCGCGCTGATTCTTGTGATGATCTTCCGGCCGCAGGGCATCTTCGGCTCATGGGAGTTCTCACTGCCCCAGTTGGTTAATCGGATATTCTACGGCAAGCACGCCGACGACGGTCTCATGAAACCCGTCGATTCGGGAATTTCAGCCCGTGAATCGAACCCGCCACAGGAGGATGCACGATGAGTGAACCTATTTTGAAAGCCGAGCATCTGGGCATCACCTTCGGTGGCCTCAAGGCCGTATCCGATTTCAATATGACCATCGGCAAGGGCGAGCTGATCGGACTCATCGGTCCCAATGGCGCAGGCAAAACCACGGTGTTCAATCTGCTCACCGGCGTTTACAGACCCACGGAAGGCGACTTCTGGCTAGACGGTACGCGGATGAATGGCAAGAAGACCTATCAGGTCGTTCGGGCAGGCATAGCACGCACGTTCCAGAACATCAGGCTTTTCCGTCAGATCACCGTCGAGGAGAACGTGTTGGTCGCCTTCGATGAATCCTTCAAATACCATATCGGTGGCGCCATCTTCCGGACCCCCGGATTCTGGCGTCAGGAGCGCGAAAAGCACGAGAAGGCCATCGAGCTGTTACGTATCTTCGGGTTGGAGGGATACGCGGGCGTACAAGCCGCGAATCTCGCCTACGGTCAGCAACGTAAGTTGGAGATCGCCCGAGCATTGGCCACGGGCATGAAACTGCTGTTGCTCGACGAACCCGCGGCGGGCATGAACCCGACGGAGACCGAGGATCTGCTCAACTGCATCACCACGATTCGCGAACGGTTCGGCATCGCGATTCTGCTGATCGAACACGATATGAGTCTGGTGATGAACGTCTGCCAGCGTATTCAGGTGCTGGATTATGGGCGAACCATAGCCGCCGGGTTTCCTCAGGAAGTCGCGAATGACCCGCAGGTGATCACCGCGTATCTGGGCACGGATACCCCATCCGATCAACCGTTATCCGTAGGCAAGGAAGAAGGTCGCTGATGCTGGATGTCAAGGATCTCAAGGTTTCATACGGTGCCGTCGAAGCGCTGAAGGGCATCAGCCTGCATGTCGAGGATGGGGAGATCGTTTCTCTTATCGGTGCGAACGGCGCGGGTAAAACCACTACGTTGCACACCATTACGGGACTGGTGCCCGCGCGGTCCGGATCGATCATGTTCAACGGGATCGACCTGCGAAAGGCGAAAAGCGAGAAAATCGTCACCTTTGGCATGGCGCACGTTCCCGAAGGACGGCACGTCTTCACTCGTATGACGGTGCAGGAGAATCTGGAGATGGGCGCGTTCAGTCTGAAGGATCAGTCGGGCGTCGGTGCCATGCTCGACAAGGTCTTCGGCTATTTTCCACGGCTTAAGGAGCGCCGTCGTCAGGTCGCCGGTACGTTGTCCGGCGGCGAGCAGCAGATGGTCGCCATGGGTCGTGCCTTGATGAGCAACCCCACCACGATCCTGATGGACGAGCCGTCGATGGGATTGTCGCCGTTGCTGGTCAAGGAAATATTCTCGATTATCCGAGCCTTGCACGAACAAGGCATCACCATACTGCTCGTGGAACAGAACGCGAAGATGGCGCTGTCCATCGCCGACCACGCCTATGTGCTTGAGACCGGGCGCATCACCATGCGTGGGGAGGCGCACGAGTTGCTGCATAATGAGCAGGTGCGCAAGGCCTATCTCGGCGCTTGATCTGCGTCTGATCTACGTCTGATCTACGTCTGACTGGCGGTATATTGGGGGGAATCGTCGTCGCTACGGGTGGCGTTGATGCCGTCGTCCCTGTAGAGCAATCTATCATGGCGTAAGCGTGCCATGATAGATTGTTATATATTCCGGGAGGTCAAGAGGTCATATGAGCGAAATAGTTGCCATAACCGATCAGTCGTTACGTCAGGCGGCGGCCATCATTCATCGTGGCGGTCTGGTCGTCATTCCTACCGACACCGTGTACGGCGTGGTCTGCGACCCGTTCAGCACCGCGGCCATCGAGCGTATTTTCGAGGCCAAACGGCGTCCACGGTACAAGGCGTTGCAGGTGATCCTTTCCTCGGTCGACGACATCGAATCGTTGGGCCTGTATCTTCCCGTGCCGTTGAATCGGCTCGCCGCTGCCTTCCTGCCCGGTGCCTTTTCGCCCATCGCCGTGGCGCAGCCGGATTGCCAGCTCAAAACGCTCAGAAGCGAACCCGACGGTTCCCACTCTCAGGGTCTGCGAGTCCCGAACTCCGCGACTTCACTGCGCATTGTGCGGGCCATCGGTCCCGTTGCAGCTTCGAGCGCAAACCTATCCGGTGCAGAGAGCCCGCAGACCGCGCAGGAGTCACGTGACCAGCTCGGCGATGGTGTGGATCTGTATCTGGATGGTGGGGTGACCCAGGGGCATGTGGCCAGTACCGTGGTCAGCGCCGATTCCAATGATCGCGACGGAATCCGCATCGAGCGCGAGGGAGTGATTCCTGCGACGGTTATCCGCAAGGCGCTGCTTGTCAATGGTGGGAGCCTTGGCGCGTGAGAGTCTATCTGTTTATCGCCGCCGTTGCCGGGGGTGTGACCTGGCTGGTCACTCCTCTGATCAGACACATAGCTATCCGCATCGGTGCGGTCGGCGAGGTGCGCGCCCGTGATGTGCATACGGTGCCCACGCCGCGGATGGGTGGACTCGGCATGCTGATCGGTTTTGCGATTGCCATGATCTTCGCCAGCCGTGTGCCGTTCATCAGCGGGCTGTTCGCCAATGCTCATCAGCCGTGGGTGGTGCTGGCGGGTGCGGTCATGATCTGCCTGCTCGGGGTGGCCGACGACGTGTGGGATTTGGACTGGATGCTCAAGCTGGCGGGGCAGCTGTTGATATCCGTGTTCGTGGCCTGGGGTGGATTGCAGATCATCACATTGCCGCTCGGCTCCCTGATTACGGCGTCGCCGACGATATCCATCGCCATCACGGCCTTCCTCATCGTGGCCTCCATCAACGCGGTGAATTTCGTTGACGGGCTCGATGGTCTCGCCGCTGGCATCGTGGCCATTGGCGGCATCGCGTTCGCAGCCTATTCGTATATGTTGTCTCGCTCCTCGCCGAGCTACGCGTCGACGGCGACGCTGATCGATGTGATGCTGGTCGGCATTTGCGTCGGTTTTTTGCTGCATAACTGGCATCCGGCCAAATTGTTCATGGGCGATTCCGGATCCATGCTGCTCGGCTACGTCATCACATGCGCTTCGATCATGGTTACGGGTCGGTTGGATCCCGCCTCGGTCAACACCATCGTATATCTGCCGGCGTTCATGCCGATTCTGCTGCCGATCCTGGTGCTGTTTCTCCCGGTGCTGGACATGTGCCTGGCGATCGTGCGACGACTGAGCAAAGGTCAGTCTCCGATGCATCCCGATCGCATGCACTTGCATCATCGCATGTTGCGCATCGGGCATTCGGTTCGCGGCGCGGTGCTGATTCTGTGGGGCTGGGCGGCGCTGATCTCCTTCGGCGCGATCCTGCTGCTCTTCCTGCCGTTTATTCCCGTGGTGGTCGGCATGGCCATCATCGCGGTGCTGCTGGCGGTGCTCACGTTGTTGCCATATTTCAACCGCAGGTTGCCCGAGCTACGCGCCGAGCGGGTAGCCGAACATGCGTTGAAACCGGACGAAGATGGGGCCGCACCGTCTGCACCGTCTGCACCGTCTGCACCGTC
>CALNAE010000088.1 GCA_937874315.1 uncultured Bifidobacterium sp.
TGGCCGTTGATGCCGGTTTGGATGCGCTCGGCGAGTTTGCGCTGGTTGCGCTGTGCATCATATGCGAACATGGATGCCGCGTCGTAAAGCGGGGCCAAGATCTTCCTGATGAATGCGGATGACGCTGGATCGACCGCCGCCGTTTATGATAATCCTCCGGTCCCATCGCTTATGGCCATCTCCACCTCAGTCCTGAGTCATGTCACGAGCCTGTTTGGCAAGACTGTCGAGGATGGCTGTAGCTTGTGCCATGGTCTGTGGTCGTACGGTTGTCATGTTGGAACTCTGGGTTGTGTCGCTAGTCTTAGCCGGTCTCTGGAGCTGATGATCGCCAATGCTGGCGTGCTGCGTGGGCGATTGGTCGATCGACTCGTGGCGTTTTGGCATATATGATGCCGACAAGTCGATGCCAAACGCCGTGCAGATGGTGAGTATGCGACCGAAACCGGGATCAAGGAGGGCCGATCGTTCGAACCGGTTGATCCAAACTCGTGAGAAACCGGTCCTTGTAGCTAATTCCTCCTGTGTCCACCCGCGTGAGATCCTTGCGTCCCTCACCGTCGCGGCTATCTGATGAATGCTGGCTACGGACGCAACTAGTGGTTTCACATCGTCTCCTTCGGCTTGAGCATGTGCAATGTTGTGATGTCGTTACATTCGGTCAATGTAACGACATCACAACATAGTGTGAATGTATCATATCCGATACATGCTCATGTGCTCATATGCTCATGTATGCATATGTTCATGCCGCTGCGCAAGGTTGCGGGTCCAGGATGATGTTGCCACGGCTATCAGCGCAAACGCCAATCCGCAGCATCCTGCGACAATCAGCGCCCGGTTCATGCCCAAGGAGTCCCAGACCAGTCCAAAACCGAAGTCCGACAATCCCATGGCGACGCCTGCCGCTGCGCTGAAGACGGAGGAAAGAAGATTACGGCTTTCGTCCGGGAACACCATGTGATATTCGGTTCCTATGGCGGTGGCAATGTAGCTGGTCGAAATTTCCAGCATGCCCAAGGCCAGATACGTCACTATGGGATCATGCAGCAGTCCCATGGTTACGAAGGTCATGCCGACGAACAAGAGGGCGGCAACGACGTCCCATAGCCGTCTCTCGCGGTGGAAGCGTGCAAGCCATGCGCCCGCTGCGGCGATTGCGGTCATGGCCAGCAGCACCACGCCATTGGCGGAGGCAGGGAGATGCGCATCGTCTGCGACGAGCGGTTGCCACACGAAAAGCATGACTGACAGGAGCATCGAGGTTTCCGCGGTGACGGTTAGCAGAGGCCATAACGAACATGACCATGATGATCGCAATCGTGAGAGCATACCGTGCTGTTGTAAAGCGGTGGAGCTGACGCGGGACTCGGGCCATCCGAAGCGTAGCCAGAAGGCCAATATCACCAGCAGCGCACCGGAAGCTGCGATGGCCCGGGTTTCGCCGATTGGTCTGAGCAGTACCAAAGAGACGGCCGCACCGGCTGCGGCACCCACCCATTTGGCAATCATGGAGACCCTGATCGCCAGACCGCGACGCTTCACATGGTTGCGCGCAATGGCATTGACCGTCAGCGCCAACGGCGCTCCCGAATACAGCGCCTGACCCACCGTCCATACCAACAGCACCGCGAATAACAACCATGGCGAATCGCGATGCAACGCAGGGAAAACGATCAGTGACAAACCCCAGATCGCCAATCCCAACGTGGCAATCCGACGTTGGCCGAATCTGTCACCGAGATCACCGCTCGGGATTTCGACGATGGTGGAAAGCAGGGTCGAACACATCATTGCCACGCCGATGAGGGCGGGCGAGAATCCGTCGCCGAGCAAAACCGTCATGTATACCGCGCCGAAGACGAAATCCGGCAATGCCACCAGCATCGAAAGCGCACCCTGTCGCGCAATCATGGCGGCGCCTTCGTCTCCTGAAGCGTGCGGAGTACTTGGAGTGCGGGGGATAGGCGCAGTGTGAGAAGATACCATGGTGTATCAATCCCTCCCCGATGCGACAACCAGCGTGCCATACAACGCTCTGAGCGACTTTGAACGCCGTTTTCTCCAGCACGCTCTGCAGGTGATGATACCGCGATATTGGGTCACATTATGTAATACCATCACAACATAGTGTGAATGCGCCATAACCGGTGCATCTTCATGTGCTTATGCATCCGAACCAAGCGAGTCGGCATCGACGAACCCCGCGCCGCGTCACTCCACGACGTTCATGCGCTCGCCTCGGTAGAAGGCGGCGAGGGATTGGACGACCTGTTTGGTGAGATTGCGGTTGGCGCCGGGGGTGCGCCAGGCGACGTGCGGGGTCATGATCAGGCCCGGAACATGGCGCAACGGGTCGTCTTCGGGCAGCGGTTCGTGGTCGAACACATCCAGACCGGCCAGAATGTCGCCGCGCTGCAGCCGGGCGGCCAGCGCTCCCGGGGCGATGACCTCGGCCCGCGCGGTGTTGACGATGATGCTGCCGGGGCGCAGTCGGTCGAGTTCTTTGGCGGTGACGATGCCGGCGGTGTCACCGGTCAGCGGCAGATGGAGACTCACGACATCGGACTGTGCGAACAGATCGCCCAGATCGTCGACGGGTTGCGCGTCGAAACGAGCGGCCTGGTCGGCGTGCAGATGCGAGTTCCACACGAGGATACGCATGCCGAACCCCTGAGCGATCCGTGCCATGGTCTGGCCGATGCCCCCGAATCCCGCCAATCCGATGGTGCGTTCATACAGGTCTAGCCCATCTATACCTTCCCACTGGCCCTCTCGCATGTCGCGGTCGAGCAGACCGACGTGTTTGGACAGTTCCATGATGAGCGCGAACGCATGCTCCGCCACCGCATGATCGCCGTAATGTACGACGTTGCATACTCGAATGCCGAGCTCACGCGTTTTGGGCAGGTTGATGTAGCTGGCGACCCCCGTGCCGCCGAACGCGAAGCAGCGCACGTGGCCGGACACGCGCTCGAGGATCCGGTCGGTGATATGCAGGCCGATGACGATCACCGCATCGGCGTCATGGATGCGTTCGACGACCGTGTCCTCGTCGAGCGTGAAATCGGTGTAGAACCGCACGCGCGCCAGATCGTGCAGCAACGGCAGACAGTCGCTGAGCGGCTCAAGCATGGTGGGGATGACGGTGGGCATGACGACCAGCGGCAGATCGGTGCGCTCGCGTTGGGTCTCGATGACGGGGGTCTCGATCGTAGAGGACTCGGTAGTAGACATACCATCAGCGTAAACCCGTCGTGTATCCGCCAGCCGTGAGCTGATGCGACACGCCGGTGTCCAGGCACGTGTTAAGGTGTTTCCCATGACGTATCACACATGTTGTTGTTGTCGCTGACCCACGCTCCAGGCGCGCGGTCCAACGCAGCATAACTTCATATGGTTTTCGATACGGAATTTCTTCCGATTGCCACGACTGGCATGTATCTTCGGTACTGAGCTCGAGATTCGATATTCGTGATCCTTCCGTACGGTGTCATGATCCGATTTCAAATACTTTCGAATGCATTGCTCATCGATCGGCGATACTTCGCTTTACAGACGAAATTCGGGCGCGGCATCGCATGGACTTACCGGCGCTCATCTCGTTGAGTACTGCACACTCGCGGTTTGCCTCAGAGCGTGATGGCTTGTCTCAGAGTTGCTGAATTTGCTGGAGTACTGTGCATCGGCGAGAGGAATTACGACGAGATCGCTTGTCGGCATGGGTCATTCTCATTCCATCGGTCGTATTGATCGTGTCGGTAGTATTGGTCGTATCGAACAATCGTATGAATCACGCTGGCCGCTGTACCCCGTGCCATGTTGCCGCCGCCCCGTAGCTCGCCCGTTCTTCAATCTCGTAATTCTCACACCGTTCTTCAATCTCGTATCGTCCACCATTTTCGTACCGTTCATTGTCGTATTCCGTATCACGACATAGAAGGAACTCATCATGACAGTCCACATGTCCGTCGCCGAACTCATCGGCAACACGCCGCTCGTCGCGCTGCACCACGTCACCGAGGGCATAGAGGCGACCATCGCCGTCAAAATAGAATATTTCAACCCGGGCGGATCCTCGAAGGACCGCATCGCCCAGCGCATCATCGACGCGGCCGAGCGCTCCGGGCAGCTCAAGCCCGGCGGCGTCATCGTGGAGCCCACCAGCGGCAACACCGGCGTCGGCCTGGCGCTTATCGCCCAGCAGCGCGGCTATCGCACGGTCTTCGTCGTGCCGGACAAGGTCGCCGAGTCGAAGCGCGCCGTGCTGCGTGCCTACGGTGCCGAAGTCATCGTCGCGCCAACGGACGTGGCTCCCGACGATCCGCGATCGTATTACTCGGTATCCGACTACCTCGCGTCGACTATCCCGGGCGCGTTCAAACCCAATCAGTACGCCAACCAGAACGGACCCGACAGTCATTATGCAACCACCGGACCGGAAATCTGGGAGGCCAGCGACCATCGCGTCACGCATTTCGTGGCCGGTATCGGCACCGGCGGCACGATCTCCGGCACCGGGCGGTATCTGAAGGAGGCGTCACACGGCTCGGTGCGGGTGATCGGCGCCGATCCCGAGGGCTCCATCTACTCGGATGCCGCCAACGTGCACACCTACGACATCGAGGGGGTGGGCGAGGACTTCTACCCGCCGGTATTCGACCGGAGTATCACCGACGCCGTCGTACAGGTCGACGACGCGGACGCCTTCGCCATGACGCGTCGTTTGGCGCAGGAGGAGGGGCTGCTCGTGGGCGGATCCTCCGGCATGGCCGTCGAGGCGGCGCTGCGCTACGCGCGTGCTCAGCGACTCGACGCCGACCAGCTCGTGGTGGTGCTGCTGCCCGATTCGGGGCGAGGCTACCTCGACAAGATCTTCAATGACGATTGGATGCGCGAGCACGGCTACGGCGAGGTCGTGGACCGCACGACATCGCCCTCCGTCGCACAGCCCTATCTGCACGACCTGCTGCAGCGGGCATGAAGTTTCATCGTCGTCCGTGAGACTGGCGGTCGTAAATCGCGTAGCTTTCAATCGCATAACTGTCAATAACTGTCAATAACTGTCAATAACAAATCATTAATCGCATGATCATTTCCTATAAGGAGCACCCTATGACTACGAATCCAACCACTACTTCAGCCCCGACTGCGACCGTCTCAACTCCCGGCACCACATCCGACCTCACGCAGTCGCAATCTCCATCCCCGGCGCGCGCCCAATCCACGCTGGCCATCCACGCAGGTCAGGAGCCGGACCCGATCACGGGCGCGGTCGTCACGCCGATCTACATGACCTCCACCTTCAAACAGGACGGCGTCGGTGGATTGCGCCACGGCTATGACTACAGCCGCTCCGTCAACCCGACCCGCGACTCCTTCGACACCCAGCTCGCCGCCGTGGAGGGGGCCCGGTACGCGCTGACGTTCTCGTCGGGGCTCGCCGCGATCGACGTGCTGCTGCGCGCCACGCTCAAACCCGGCGACGCGATCCTGCTGGGCAACGACGTCTACGGCGGCACCTACCGGCTGCTGGCGCAGGTGTTCGAGCCGTGGGGCGTGCATGTCGACGTGGTCGACGTCAGCGACTCGACCGCCGTCAGCGCCGCTCTCGCACAACGTCAGTATGCCGTCATCTGGGTCGAGACGCCCAGCAACCCCATGCTGCGTATCACCGACATCCGAGCCACCGCGACACTCGCCCACGCCCATGGCACCCGGGTGATCGTCGACAACACCTTCGCCTCACCGGTCCTGCAACACCCGCTGGAGGATGGTGCGGACGCGGTCGTGTACTCCACGACGAAATACATCGGCGGGCATTCCGACGTGGTCGGGGGAGCGGTTCTGCTCAACGACGAGGCCACACGTGATCAGGTCGCGTTTCTGCAGAACGCCGCCGGTGCCGTGCCCTCACCTTTCGACTCTTGGCTGGACATCCGCGGGCTGAAGACCCTGGCGTTGCGGGTGCAGCGGCATAGCGAGAACGCGCTCGCCATCGCGCAGTGGCTTGAGCAGCACGATCAGGTGGAGCACGTCTGGTATCCGGGTCTCGCCTCGCATCCCGGCCACGAGATCGCGGCGCGGCAGATGCACGGCGGATTCGGCGGCATGATCTCGGTACAGCTCGGCGGCGGACTCGAGGCGGCCAAGGCCTTCGCCGGCGCGACCGAACTGTTCACGCTGGCCGAATCGCTGGGCGGCGTGGAGTCGTTGATCGAGCACCCCGCAGCCATGACCCATTCCTCGGTGTCCGGCACGGCGCTGCAGGTGCCCGACAACCTTGTGCGGCTGTCGGTTGGTATCGAGGACGTAGACGATCTCATCGCAGACCTGGAGCAGGCGTTCGCTCGGATTTCTGCCGGGACCGATGGACAGACCCGATAGTCTTTATGGACTATCGACGGACCCGCGCGGTCGATACGCGCGAGACTCTATACACAAGTCGGGTAATAGATATTCTGAACGGCCATTTTCCGCCGTCGAAAATCGCTATTGCCTGATCTGTGTAGAGGAATCCGCGAGTGTTATGGATGCTAGGCATCGGGAGTCTGCCGACACAGGGTGCCATTTACCGGTCATAGGGGATCAAATATAAAGAGCCGACTTAGGATGTTGGATCTCGAGCATCGAACCTGGAGTGTCGGACACCCGACTTGATGCGGGTTCGACGCAAGCAATTGTGGGGAACGCAAACTCGGCGCAGATTTGGCATTGCCTTGGCAACTGGTCTGTGATGCCGATCATTCGGTGACGCGCCAGATATGGAAAGCCGGTCCTGTGGAAGGCATCTCTTTGCCCTTGACCAGATCGGGCCCGCCAAGGAGACTCTCAGCATTGATCGTTGAAATGAGTGCGGGGTGATCTGAACGGCTTATTGACACAAGAATTCTTTCTGTGCTGTCCGCACGCTCAAAGAGCACCGTGTCATCGGTTCGGTTCAACCAACGTAGCCCTCCTCGGTGTAGGGCGCTATGGGAATGACGCAATGCGATAAGCCGACGATATAGGTGGAGTATCTCCCCGTCCTGTTCGGATTGCCGCCAAGGGAACGGTTGTCTGGCCGCTTCGAGGTTGTGTCCTTCAACACCGACTTCATCGCCTGAGAAGATAGTCGGAATGCCCGGCAGTGTGAATAGCAGAGCTATTCCAAGTGCTTGGAATCTGCCAGAAACTGATCTGAAGCGTGCGGTGTCGTGCGAATCAAGCAGCGTCATGCTAGTGACATACGATTGCCATGGCATGAGCGCCGAGAATTCCGCCATGGTCTGTGTCATGGTCTGCGCGCCATAGTGTTCGGCCGGACCGGGAACACCCCACGCGTTCGACCGGAGGTTGGTGAGCCAAGACCAGACTGGTTTGGTGAATCCGGCATATGCCATGGTTCCCTGCCAGCCGTCTCCCTGAAGGGTTGCGGAGGCGTCGAATTGATGTTCGGCAATCAATAGCGTGTCGTTCCGTACTTGGTTCATGGTCATTCTGGTTTGTTTGGCGATGAAATCGTTCATGTCTACAGCATGATATTTCCCAGCGGATTGGGCGACATCAATACGCCAGCCATCTAAATCGAAATTCTCGATATATCGAGCAACGACCGAATCTGGTCCGCAGTAGAGTCTTCGTTGTAGTTCCTTCGAACGATGATCGAATTTTGGCAGCGTTTGTACGCCATCAAACGTGGCATAGGACACATCGTCATGATTCTTTCGGTTGAAAAAATAAAATCCTGCTTCAGCGCTGTCCGGATTGGTTCTTCCACGTTCGAACCAGTCATGGGTGACACCCGAATGGTTCAAGGTCAGATCGCCGATGACATGCATGCCGAGCTTGTGTGCTTTGGTGATAAGCGTTCTCAGCGCGGCGTCGCCGCCGAGAAGCGGATCCACCGTGTCAAAGGTCGAGGCGTCGTATCGATGGTTCGATTGCGCCGGGAAGAATGGAGTGAGATACAGCGTGTTGGCGCCCAATCGTTTGATGTAGTCAAGGTGCTCTGCGACCCCCCAAAGAGATCCTCCATACACCTGGCGGACTCCATCTGGCGTGTTATCGGCGATGTCGGTATCCCAAGCGGCAGGGATTGCCCATTGAGGATAATGAGTAATCTGATGGTTCTGAGAGCGAGCAAAACGATCTGGGAAAATTTGGTAGATAACGGCATCTTCAACCCATCGGGGAGTATGGAATGTGGTGAGTCTGAAGTCGGCGGCGTCGGGGATATTGTGCTCATGCAGCCCGGTGCCGTTGAGCCATATCGTTTTTTCGCCTGCGATTAGGAGAAAGCGATAAGTAGTGATGGGGTTGACCATAGTAACGGTCGCTTGCCACCATGTCTCTTCCTTTTCAATTGTCGTTCGGTTCGCTTGTGTGTAACGTGGTTCGCCGTCAACAACCGCACGTACGTACACGGCCGTAAGGCGCAACGTGTTGGAGCAACGCACTGAGAGGCGGACGGCATCGCCCAACTCGGGCTGTGGATTGTCCACATACAGTTCTGAACCGTCGTGGTGTGCCAACGGTATCGCAAGAAACTTCGTTGTCTCGTTCATAAATGCTCCTCAATGTACAAGTCTGTTCACACAATAGCGAACTGTGTAACGTCGGGATATGAGTTTCAATTATGAGAGTCAAAGTTTCAAGTAGTTGCTTCGTTCTTTCATCTGTTCCATACTGTTGTTATGACTTCACGACTTGATGAAATTGCTCAGCAGGCTGCGGTGAGTAAGGCCACGGTATCCCGCGTTCTCAACGAAAGACCCGGTGTCAGTGAACAAATGCGACAGGCTGTCCTCACCGCCATAGACGTTCTTGGACTGGAACGGCCAAGCGGGTTGCGCCCACGCAGCTCTGGCTTGGTGGGGTTGATATTGCCCAGTCTTGAAGACCTGATATATCCGTTGTTTGCTCAGGTCGTGCAGACCAATCTCGCCAGGCTCGGATTCACTCCAGTGCTGTGTATCCAAAATCGTGACGGCGCCGGTGAAGACGAGTATGTAGGCATGTTGTTGGACAGAGGAGTTTCCGGCATTATCTTCGTCGCCGGGCAGCATGCCGACACCAAGGCGGACCGAACAAGATATGACGGTCTCGTGGCTCAACGGCTGCCAATTGTTTTCGTGAATGGATTCGTCCCAGATCTTCCAGCCCCCTTCGTATCCAGCGACGATCAGGCGGCAGGTGAATTGGCTGTGCACCATCTTGCGGCTCTGGGTCATAAGCGAATAGGACTGTTGCTTGCATCGTCGACGAATGTCTCATCGATGCGCCAGGCGGAAGGATACCGCAAGGCGATGCGCCATCAGTTTGCGGTGATGAACGATGATTGGATCGATATCAGCTTCGAGGGTGAGGATGGTGGGTATGCGGGTGCCATCCGATTGATTGACAAGGGCGTATCCGCTGTGATCTGTGGTTCGGATTTACTCGCGCTGGGGGCCATTCATGCTTTAAGTCAGAGGGGATTGCGCGTTCCCCAGGACGTTTCGGTTATCGGATATGGTGATGCGACGATCATGGCGCATACGGCGCCTCCGCTGACGACGGTACGTCAGCCGATGCTTGCTATGGGAACATTTACTGCACATACGCTGGTCAATTGCATTCATGGCGAGTCTGTGCCGATGGGGGAGTCTCTGTTCCCGCCTGAACTGGTGATTCGTGGTTCTACTAGCTTGTGCAAAGGTTGAGCGGTAAGAAAGAATATGAAATTTTGAATCAGGTTGTTGAAATATTACAGCTGAATCAAGAAAGACCGTAGCCATTTTCCACGATGCTGATAGCTTGATGATCAGATGCAGCGCTACAACAGCGTAGGGCGCATCGCGGGAGAAAGGGCACACTATGAGAGTGTTTTCGAATCATCGTTGCGCAATGGCAATAGCGGCTGTTGGTGCTGCGATGCTGAGTTTGTCAGGATGTGGCGGAACGAACGGCTCTGCGTCTGGGCAGCAGTCGACGAAAGCTGAACAGGCTGGATCGAGTTCCATTACGGTTTGGGCTGACGCCGATCATACTGCGGCATTGAAGGATGTGGCCTCTTCGTTCACCAAGAAAACTGGAGTGAAGGTCAAATTGGTCCAGAAAGATATGGGATCCGTAGAGCAGGATCTCATTACACAAGTGCCGACGGGTAAGGGCCCCGATATCGCCATCGGTCCAAACGACTGGACTGGGTTGCTGGCCACTGACGGCGTCGTACAGCCCATCGAGTTGGGCAACGCAACGGCCAACTATCAGAAAGTAGCGCTTGATGCATTCAATTACAACGGTAAAATTTATGCTTTGCCATATTCCGTGGAGAATGTCGCGCTGCTCAGAAACACCAAACTGGCGGCGAAGGCACCCACCTCGTGGAACGATATGGTTGCCACTGCCACCGCTGCCGGTAGTAAGTATCCTTACCTTCTTCAGGTCGGAGACCAAGGTGATTCCTACACCATGTATCCCGTTCAGACGTCATTCGGGTCATTTGCCTTCGCCCAAAACGGTGATGGCAGTTATAATCCCAAGAAACTTACCATCGGAGATGCGAACGGGACAAAATTCGCTCAATGGATGCAGCAGCAGGCTAAAGCAGGTATCTTGAGTACTTCGATGACTGCGGACATTGCACTGTCAAAGTTTGAGCAAGGAGCTTCGCCTTATATCATCACTGGTCCATGGAATATCCAAGCGGTGAAGAAGGCCGGAATCGATGTCGCCGTCGATCCCATTCCTTCGGCGGGAGGAGACACCGTCAAACCGTTTGTCGGAGTGAACGGGTTCTTCATGAGTTCTAAAACCAAGAATAAGTTGGCTGCCACGGATTTCCTGACGAATTATATCGGAACCAGCGAGGTTCAGGAGGCGTTGTACAAGGCCGGAGGATTACCGCCTGCACTCACTGTCGCGTATAAACAGGCCGGTAAGGACTCCATTATCAAAGGCTTCGAAGAAGCAGGAGCTCATGGCGTGCCTATGCCCAATATCACGGAAATGTCGGCGGTATGGCAGTCATGGAACGCGGCTGAGGTATCAATTATCAACCAGCGTGGCGACGCCTCGGAACTTTGGACTCATATGGCTTCGGAAATTCAAAGTGCCGTGAACAAACAATCCTGAGATCGGGTTGTGGCAGCACCACAGTTTCAATGTTGATAGTTAAGAAGAGAATCAAGGCAAGTGAGATTCATGACCGTTCATAATGACGCATCGGATCGTCGTGACACCGTTCGAAGGACAAGAGCCGAACGGGTGGCGGACAAGGCTAGTGTACATACCGGGCCTATCGTTGTGAAGATTATCTTGCTCGGATTGCTCGACGCATTGAGTTTGTATTCGCTTAGCATACTGGTGTATCGACAGAACTGGGTCTTCGTTGCAATCACTGCCGTGGCGACCATTCTCGTGAATTGGATATATTGGCAGCGTGGTGCGTTGGCGGCGAAGTATCTGACTCCCGGATTGGTGTTCCTTCTGGTATTTCAGTTATTTGCCATTTCCTATTCTGCATATATTGCGTTCACCAACTACGGGACGGGGCATAACGGATCGAAGGAACAGGCCGTTACGTCGCTGATGCAATCTGCCATGACGAAAACGTCGAATTCGCCGACCTATCAGATTGATGTGGTGAGATGCAACGGAGAACTGGGATTTCTGGTGACCATGCCTAACGGACAAGCGAAGCTTGGCAACGGGACCACACCATTACATCTTGCCTCTGGGGTCACGAAAGACGCGTCTGGACAAGCGATATCGGTGGCAGGATGCTCAACCCTGCCATTTTCGGACATGCTCAATATGCAGAGTGAAATCACGAGCCTGGCTGTTCCCTTGACGATGCATCCATCCGATGGATCGTTGCGTACATCGGATGGACGCGTCGCATACGTATTCAAGTCATCGTTGGCGTATGATGCATCGAACAGTACGATGACGGATACTCACACCGGTATGACATACCGGGACACAGGAATTGGAGCATTCACTGCTTCCAACGGGCAGCAGCTCAAGCCGGGTTGGAAGGTCAACGTTGGATGGGCGAATTTTTCGAAGGTGTTTACTTCCGATGAGATGAGAGGGCCCTTCCTGCAGGTGCTGATTTGGACCATAGAGTTCTCAGTGATCTCAGTGGTATCGACCTTTGTTCTTGGGTTGTTCCTTGCCGTTGTGTTCAATGATTCGCGTATGCGAGGGCGAAAGATATATCGATCGATACTGATTCTGCCATATGCGTTCCCGGCGTTCCTTTCAGCTTTGGTGTGGAGCGGGCTCCTCAACGAGAAATTTGGTTTCATCAATCAGGTGCTGCTTCATGGGGCAGATATTCCCTGGTTGCAATCTCCTCTTCCGGCGAAGATCGCAATATTGATCGTCAATCTATGGCTGGGATTTCCGTATATGTTTTTGGTATGTATGGGCGCCTTGCAATCGATTCCGAACGATTTGGCCGAAGCGGCGACGATCGACGGCGCGTCTGCCTGGCAGATATTCCGACTGATTAAATTCCCATTGCTGCTGGTCTCCATTGCACCACTGCTCATTTCGTCATTCGCAATGAATTTCAACAATTTCAATCTTATCTATATGCTTACCGCCGGAGGCCCTATCAATACCAATACGGGTCTGAACATCGGCAGCACGGACATACTGATTTCCATGGTGTATAAGATCGCGTTCGTGGGAGCCGACAGAAATTACGGTCTGGCGAGCGCGTTCTCCATCGTGATCTTCGCAGTGGTCGCATTTGTTTCGGCGATTGGATTTAGAACAACGAAGTCTCTTGAGGAGCTGAACTGATATGGATTTGTGGTTTCGACACTCATCGGAGTCGACGATAGAGACTACCGATGCCAGGTTGAATATCGCCAGACGATTCAACCTAATTCGATGGTTCAGAAGAACTGGTTGGAGACATGTCGTCGGCATCGTCGCCTGTTTATTCGCCGGTTTTCCGATACTGTATATCTTCTCGGCATCGTTGAACCAACAGGGTACGTTGATTTCGGCGAATACGTTGTTTTCGCATATAACGACCGGCAATTACGAGCAGCTGTTTCATATGCCGCAGCAGCCGTATGGTGATTGGTATATCAACACGATTTTCGTGGGGCTGACGACCGCCGTGTCATCGGTTTTCCTCGGCGCATTGGCTGCTTACGCATTCTCCAGAATGAGATTTGTTGGTCGTAGGGTTGGGCTCCTGTCTTTGATCATCGTTCAGATGTTTCCACAAATACTCTCTATAGTCGCCATATACCTGTTGCTGAGCAGCCTCGGGGACATCATCCCTGTGATTGGTATCAACAGTCAGATCGCGCTGGTTTTCGTCTATCTCGGTGGTGCTTTGGGGACGAATACCTATCTCATGTACGGGTTCTTTAATACCGTTCCACGTGAGATTGATGAGGCTGCCAAAATTGACGGTGCCGGCCATGCCAGGATATTCTTCACCATCATTCTGCCCTTGGTTGCTCCCATACTTGCGGTGATCGGGCTGCTCTCATTTATCGGCACGGTCAGCGAATATGCGGTGGCTAGTACGGTTCTGGTATCTCCGGAAAAACAAACATTGGCGGTTGGACTCTACGCATTTGTGTCGGAAAAATTCTCACAAAACTGGGGACTGTTCTCGGCCGGTGCTGTGCTGGCGGCCATTCCTGTCGTTCTTGTCTTCCTGTTCCTGCAGCGGTACATAGTGTCAGGTCTGACCGCAGGATCGGTGAAATAAGGAATGACTCGCGCGTAACGAACTCCTGCAGAAGTCCTGACGAAGGTGTCATGGCTTCTGCAGCAAATCAAAGTAAGAGGTGAAATTGTGATAAAGCAACAACACGGTTTCATGATTTTATAGATATCCCAACCGATAGATATCCCCACCGCAATTGTGGTGTTACTGATAACCAGTGGCGGGTATCAGATTCAATACGAGAATCTATTCAATCTTGCAGAATTAGTTCGGGAAACCTCGGTAAAAAGTGTCCACGAATATCATCAATTCGTGATCTGGATACGACGCTTGCATAATTCGGTACGATTGGCAATTGGGTGGTTGCCGTGTATGAATCGTCCAGAGGGTGTGACGACTGGCTGTTTCGGCGTAGCCTTGCCGTGGTCGCCGTGACTGAGGTCTGGGCGAGTCGGAGGAGATGATCCATGTCGAACGAGGCACCACATCATATTCCATCAAAACGCGTCATTTCAAGAGTGCTATGGTGGTCCGGATTGCTGGGATTCGCTATTCCGTTGACGGCAGCGTTCGGGCGCATTCCTCGTGTCCCCATGGTCGTATCCACGTACGTGATCGTGGATTGTGATGTGCTGGCTATCCTCTCCGGATGGATATTTGGCATACTGTGTTGGGCGGGATGGGCTGTTTTGCGCGGTCATGCACCCATACAGGCGGTTTCGGGTGGGCGGTCGACGCCGCGTGGCTTGTCGCGGGCATGGCGATGGTTGCGCAACGGTTTGGCGGTCGTGCTCATCGCTTCGGGACTGGTATTAGGTGGTGTCATCATGCTGTTTGCAAACGGATACCACGTACTCGACCCGCCGAGCTCAGGTGGTTGCAGGATTGTCGTGAGTGTGGATTCGGGGATGCGCTCGGCATTCGGTGATGTCTACCTGATGAGATCGGATTCGCGTGTGCTGACAGATACTGGCAACAGCTGGTCCCAGGACGATAATCCGGGAGAAGACCCTGTGAGGAATGGCACATGGTCGCTGACTTGGCAAGGGAAGAACGCGATTCTGCGATTATGGAATGCGACGGACCATCCTCCTATGAATTTCTTTTCGCCGCATCAGGTGGTCTGCCCGCGATGATCGAAGCGGGGTCCCCGAGCGCCCCGATATGGTTCGATCACTTACCGAATGGCAGTGAGCGGCCTATATACATTGTCATTGTGTTGTCGCGCAGTGAATCATCGCCGCCTCGCAGCGGTTCCGTTAACATCTCTTGAGTGATTCGGTAGTGTTTTCATACTTTTCTCGGTGATTCATAAAGACTGTGAACGATATAGCGCCATCGTCCGTGACTTGTCGGTTCTGGCGTGATGGGAGTGATAGGTATCGTGGCAGGTGATCGCATCTGGCATGGATGCTCTACTATCCTTGCCACCCTTGCTATCCTTTACTCTTGACGTACGTGACGGGAGCGTTGTATGCAGTCTTGGCAGGATGACCGTATCGGGTCGATCGAGCGGGGGACCAACCCGACGTTGTTGGCGCGGTTGGATGCCGGCTATGCGGTTATCGCGGACACCCAGTTTCTTCCCGGGTATTGCGTCTTGCTGCCGAAGCGCCCGGTTGGCCAACTCAATGATCTGCCGATCGAGGAACGGGTCGCCTTCCTAAAGGATATGACGGTTCTAGGCGACGCAATAGCCGAGGCGTGTGCGCCGGTGGTGCGGCTGAATTATGACATTCTGGGCAATGCCGACACATATCTGCATGCCCATGTGTTCCCTCGGTATGCGTGGGAAAGCCCGGAACGGTTGAGGTTGCCGACGTGGCTGTATCCGTCCGAGTGCTGGACGAGCGACGAGTATCGTTTCGATCGGGAGCGGTATTCCGCCGTGAGAAGTTCTATTGCAAAGATATTGAGGGACAAGACGGTGTCGATGACGGATGCGGCGACTTCTCTCTGATCCGGTTGAGACTGGATTGAGATCGGATTGAAATTTGACACGCCTGAGTTTTCATACACAAGTCGGGCGGCGGCGATTTACGATGGCGGAAAATGGCCGTTGAAAATCGCGATCGGTTGACTTGTGTATGTGTAGAGGAATCCGGGCGTGTCGTGGGTAGCGGTCGACCGACTCGTGAGGAATACGGGCGCATATCGCATATCGGTGTCGCATGTCGTGTGCCGTGCGGCGCGTGCCCTATGCCGGGCGAGTACTCGGGCGCGCTTCAGTAGCTGGGCCGCTTCGCAAATGGATGCGAGGCGCTGGGGCAGGGGTAACGGAGTCGTAATACACTCGGGGAGTATGACTGCTTCCTTCGATGAC